>JAHFUL010000061.1:0-15200 GCA_023265155.1 Acidobacteriota bacterium | reverse complement strand
CTCTACGCCTCGTCGCGTTCATCGTGTGCCCCCAGATCCAGGCCCGTGCCCGAAAAATGGATCTCGTGGGCGCCGATCTTGTCGCGGAGCAGCCGCCGGGCGGCACCGTAATGTTCGAGCGGCACCGCCAGCTTCTGTGCCAGATTGCGCAACCGTGAGATCACGACGAGCGACGCCGAATGTTCTCCTTCGCGCCAGCTGAGCCCGCCCACTTCCTTGTAGGGAATAAACCGCGTGTCGGCCCAGATGCCGTCGCGGTAGAACCCCCGGGCGATCCGGCGGCTGAGCGGCACGAGATACCCGTAGTAGACGAACATCATCCCTTCGCCGAATGCCGGCACGCGCAGCACCATGGTCTTGTAGAACACGAGCAGACCGATGGCGACGCCGATCCCCAGCTTGGTCCCATAGTACGGCGGCGGCGGACCCGGCCACGTCAGCAGCGCGCTCGGCCGTCGCCTCAGATACCGCAGGTATTCAAGGATCAGGCGGGCGTTGGCGAGCAGGAATCCGGCGCCGAGCACCGTGAGAATTTCGGCAGCGAGGCTCACGAGCGGATCTTACAGAAAAGCCGGCGAAACGGCTCAGACGCGCGACTGGTATTCGCCGGTCTCGGTGCTCACGCGGATCTTGTCGCCTTCGTTGACAAACGACGGGACCGAGACGACGAGCCCGGTCTCGAGTGTCGCGGGCTTCACCTGGGCGCTCGCGGTCGCTCCTTTGATGCCGGGCACGGTCTCTTTGACAAGGAGATCGACGGTGGGAGACAGCTCGATGCCCACCGGTTCCACGTCGTAGAACTCGACGCGAATGACGGCCTCTGGCACCAGATAGTTTTTCGAGTCGCCGAGCGCCTCGTGGGAGATGTGGATCTGCTCGTACGTCGAGGTATCCATGAAATAGTAGTGGTCGCCGTCGTTGTAGAGATATTGCATCTCCCGCTCGTCGAGGGTCGCGCGCTCGATGTCCTCTTCCGCGCGGAACTTTTCGTCGGCCAGCGCCAGCGTGCGGATGTTCCGCAGGCGGGCCTGAATGTGCGCGCGCTTGTTGCCGGGCGTGAGGTGATGGAGCTCGAGGATCCGGAACAGATCGTTACCGAGCTTGATGAGCATCCCCTTGCGGAGACGGGTCGCCTGAATGGATGAAGACATGCCTGTATATCCTTTGGAGACTAGCACATATGGCCGAGGGCAGCCAACCGTGCTAGGATGCAAATGTGGCCTTCACGCGCTGGGATCCGTTGCGCGATCTGCTCACGTTGCACGATCAGATCGGCCAGCTGGTCGGCACCGACGCCCCGGGCTGGACACCGCCCGTCGACCTGTACGAAAGCGAAGGCGCCTTCATCCTGACTGCCGAACTTCCGGGCCTCACCCGCGAACAAATCGAGATCCAGGCCGAAGAAAGCCGGATCGTCATTCGCGGTGATCGCGGCCAGGTGCCGTGCGAGCAGTACCACCGCGTCGAGCGTGGTCATGGCCCCTTTTCGCGCGCGTTCGTTCTGCCCGAACCCATCGATGTCGAAAGCGTCTCGGCCGATCTGCGAGACGGCCTGTTGACGGTGACGCTTCCAAAGGCAGGTGGCCGCGGCGCACGTCGCATCAATGTCACGTAGCCGGCATCTTCTCGTTCCACTCGTTCTCCTCGTCGCCGGATTCAGCGCCGGTTTGATCCTCAGCGGGCGGACGCGCCTGACGAGCGACTCGATCGCCGAATTGGCACCGGGGCCCAAACCTGCCCCGCCGCCGGCCCCCGCGACCCCGGCTCCAGCGCCCGCGCCGTCGCCGGCTGCCGCCGGCCCGGTCATCGGTCCCGACTTCACACAGATCGCCGGCCAGGCGATCAAGGGCGTCGCGAACATCTCGTCGCAGCAGGTCGTCGCGCGATCCCGAACGCCCTTCGAGAACGACCCGTTTTTCAGCTACTTCTTCGGCGATCAGGATCTGTTCGGCCCTCGGACGCGGCGCGCCTTGAGCCTGGGGTCCGGCGTGATCATTTCGGCCGACGGCTACGTCGTGACGAACAACCACGTGGTCGGTGACAACGTCCGCGAGATCCTCGTCGCGCTGCCCGACAAGCGCGAGCTGCGCGGCAAGATCATCGGCACCGATCCGGCCACCGACATTGCCCTGCTCAAGATCGACGCCGCTGGTCTGGCCAGAGTCCCGTGGGGAGACTCCGACGCGCTGCAAGTCGGCGAGTGGGTGCTCGCCATCGGCAGTCCGTTCCAGCTGAGTCAAACGGTGACGGCGGGGATCATCAGTGCGACCGGCCGGGCGAACATGGGCTTTGCCGAGTACGAAGATTTCATCCAGACGGACGCCGCGATCAATCCCGGGAATTCAGGGGGCGCCCTCATCAACGGCCGCGGAGAGCTGGTGGGGATCAACACCGGTATCTTCAGCCAGAGCGGCGGGTACCAGGGCATCGGCTTCTCCGTGCCGAGCAAGCTCGCCAAGCACGTGATCGACGACCTGATGAAATACGGCAGCGTTCGCCGTGGCCGGATCGCCGATGTCACGTTCGAACCCCTCACGGAACGGTATGCGGCAGATCTGGGGGCACCGAACACGAACGGCGCGCTCGTCACGTCCATGCAGCGCCGGTCGGCTGCGTACGAGGCCGGCCTCAGACCCGGCGACATCATCCTGGGGTTCAACGCACAGTCGGTGACGACGCCCTCCGATCTCTATCGCCACATCGCGGACGCGAAGATCGGGACGGTGGGCACCCTCAGGATTCTGCGTGAACGCCGAACGCTCGAGATCCGAGTGCCGATCACGGCGGAGGCGGGGCGGAGCCAATAGAGCGCAATTGGGAATTGGAAATTGACGATTAGGAATTGGGAATCCGTGCCGCCACTTCCGACGCATTCTCAATTCCTCATTCACAATAATTCACCATTCCTAATTTCACAACGGGCTCTATGGACTGAGGTCGGAATGGACATCTCAGCTCGAGATACGTAATATCCCGCATCATGCACGAGAGCCTTCGCCGCCGCTTCCTGACCGTCCTGTTCGGGACGCTCGCCCTCACCCTGTCCGTTGTTCCACTGCTGTCGCAGACACCACAGACGTCAGCTTCAGGCGCACGGAAGAAGCTGCTGTTTCTCACGCACCCCTCGCTCTACAAACACCCGAGCCTGGGCCCGGCGGAAACGGCCGTCATCGAGTGGGGCAAGACAGGCGGCTTCGACGTGACCACGCTCGAGGGCTACAAGCAGGACATCGACAAGATCGATCTGACCATGCTGACGCCGGAGTATCTGGCCCAGTTCGACGGTCTCATGCTGATGACGAACGGCAACCTGCCGCTCACCGACGCACAGAAGCGCTCGCTCATCGACTTCGTGCGAAACGGCAAGGCCCTCATCGGCACGCACTGCGCCACCCTCACGCTCTACAACTACCCGGAGTTCGGCGAGATGCTCGGCGGCTATTACCTGCGCTCCATCATCCCCACTAATCAAGTCGCGAAGAAGATGGGTGTGCTGAAAGTGGAAGATCGGACCCATCCGGCAACGAAGATGCTCGGTGCGAGCTGGACCGTCGGCGAAGAGTTCTATCAGTTCGGCACCGCGGTGTTCGATCCGGCCAGGCCGAGGGAAAACATCTCCCAGGTCGGGAGCCTCCCGATCCCGATGGCCTTCTCACGCGAGCGCGTCCATGTGCTCTTGAGCCTTGACACGGAGCAGACCGACATCTCGGATCTGCCCCAGCTGACCAAGGGCGGCGACTACCCGCAAGCGTGGAGCCGCGAGTTCGGCAAGGGCCGCGTCTTCTACACGACGCTCGGACACCGCGAGGACATCTGGGGCAACGACCCGACGTTCCGTGCCCACGTCGTGGGCGGCATCCGCTGGGCGCTCGGGCTGGAGAAGTAAACCCTCCTGAGAGCAACCGGACGGCACGCTGTCCGCGAAGTACGGCCGACGGGCCAACAGTTCATCGATACCCAGTGCAGCCCCTTCGATAGGCTGGCGCGAACACGGCCGCAATCCGGATCTTCGTTCGGTGTTGCTCCCTATCTCGTCGGATCCGGCGAGACGCGCACGAGCAGCTTGCCGAAATTCTCCCCGTCGAAGAGCTTCAAGAGCGCGGCGGGCGCCCGGTCGAGCCCGTCGACGATGTCCTCGCGATACTTCAACTTGCCCTCCCGGAGCCATGTCGTGCAGTCGCGCAGGAAGGCGGCCGCCCGGTCGTTGTGATCGAAGACGATGAAGCCTTTGATCAGGGCGCGCTTCACGAGCAGCGGACGCAGGCCGGGGCCGGGCGGCGTGTCCGTGGCGTTGTAGTCGGCGATCATGCCGCAGAGCGGGATACGCGCGTTGACATTGAGCAACTTGAGAACCGCCGCGAACACCGCCCCGCCGACGTTCTCGAAATAAATGTCAACGCCTTGCGGACACGCGGCGCGCAGCTGGCTGAGGAAGTCCTGCTCTTTGTAGTTCACGCATGCGTCGAAGCCCAACTCGTTGATCACGTAGTCGCACTTGGCGGCCGAGCCCGCCACCCCCACCGCGCGGCAACCCTTGATGCGGGCGATCTGGCCGACCACCGACCCGACGGCGCCAGAGGCCGCCGACACGACAACGGTCTCGTCCGGCTTCGGCTGGCCGATGTCGAGCAGCCCAACATACGCCGTCATGCCGGGCATCCCGAGCGTACCGACGGCGGTGGAAATCGGGGCGGCCGACCGATCAAGCACCCTGAGTCCGACGCCGTTCGACAGCCCGTACTCCTGCCACCCATCGTAGCCGGCGACGAAATCGCCGGGCTTGAATGCAGGATTGCGTGAGTCGAGCACCTGACTCACGGTATGACCGACCATTGGCTGTCCCAGAGCGACCGGTGTCGCGTACGACGGACCGTCGCTCATACGGCCCCGCATGTACGGGTCGAGGGACAAATAGATGGTGCGTCGCAAGACGCCGCCGTCCGCAACGGCCGGCATGGGGCTGTCGACAATCTCGAAGTCGTCGGCGGTCGGACGGCCGACGGGGCGTTTGCGCAGCAGGACTTGTTGGTTGTTCATGTCAAGCTTCGTTCGGGTTGAAAGTCATTCGGTTGATAGCGGACAGCTGAGAGCTGAGAGCAGAGAGCTGCGCTATCGGCTTTCAGCTTTCAGCTATCAACGAGGTCGAGCGATCAGAAAACCCGATCGCGTGAGCTCCGCGAGCAGCGCCGTCACCTCGTCGATTGCGATGTCCGGCTTCCAAACACGGATGTCGGCAACGGTAAACGTCTCGGCGTCGAAGATCTTCGCGAGCAGCCCCGCGTCGCCGTCCTCGACTTCGATCTCGGCGCCGGCGACACCGATCGTGACGTTCGGGCCCTCGCGCGAGCCGTTCGCGAAATAGTGCCGGCGGCCAGCCGGACGTTCGAACCGCAGCTCGTCGACGTGCAACGGATCGTCGAGCAGGCTCGCGTTGTGAACCGGCTGAACGCTCCCGAGCGTGTCCTTGCAGAAGCGCTCGAAGAGATCCGGGGCGCCGAGTTTGGCGATGAGCGAGCGCCGGAGCTCCTCGGACCACCCGGGGACACCCCCGGGCGCGAAGAACGACCCGTGCGGGGTCGCGTTCGACAGCAGCGGCATATTGCGCCGCCAGGCGGATTCCTGTAGCAGCTCCCCGGTGAGCCAGTCCAGAAACGCCGTCCCCTTCCTGCAGGTGACACCGACCGTCACATGGAGCGAGGTCGAATCCTGTGCGATGGCATAGTGCCAGTGCCCTCGCGGGACGTACAGGACATCTCCCGGGCGAAGCACCACGTCGAGGTACGGTTCTCTCGTCTCATGCGGCGAGTCTTCGGCGCGCCAGCTCGTCACAGGCGATTCCGTCGTGGGCCTGAACACCCGCCAATGCTTCTCCCCTGCAACCTGGAGCACGAGCACTTCATGCAGATCGAAGTGACACTGAAAGCCCTGCGTGTTGGCCGGCGAGCAGTAGACGTTCGTATGCACCGATTCGAGGAGGGCATCGTAGAGACAGTCGACCACGGAGCGGAGCGGCGCCCAATGCGAGTCGGCGCCGGTGATCCCGAAACTGGCGCCCTCGTGGAAGAGATCGAGCACGGATCGCCCGTCGACAAGGCGTTGTCCGCCGGCTTGCGCGGTGAACTGCTCGGGCGGGACGGGACGATCGCTGCGCGACATCTTGATTTTTGGAAACGCGATATCGCCCGCGTTCAGGATCATGTTCACAGCATCCCAACCAAAGTGATCGTCGAAGGTCCGTCCATCGCTCCGCAAGTGCACCGCTTCGCGAGTCCAGTACTGATCGAAGAAACGGTGCGGATCGAGCGGCGCCGTGATGTCGGCGAATGTGACCCGTTTGCCGGTCTCGGTCATGTCGGGCGGCGATTATAGACCGGATACAGCCAGCCGCAGGTGCTGTTCGGCTCCGGCCGGGCCGTGCAACCGACGCAGTGTCCGCCTGGCCTTGACCGGTGCCATCATGTGGCGTCTGCCGACGGCGCGGGTTACGCTTGGCATCTGCCTCGCGACGTGGCCTACGTGATATGAACCTCGTGAACCCGGTGAACGTGGTGAACCCTATGAACCCCGCAAGACTTGCAATCGCCCTCGTTTTGCTCGTTGGAGCCTCGCTTCTCGCTCAGGCGCCGCCCGCCCCGATGCCATCGGACAGCGAGATCCGCGACATCCTGGTCGACCGGATCGACAAGCAGCACGAGAGCGTCGGAATTGTCGTCGGAGTGATCGACGCCAAGGGCCGCAGGGTCATCCCCTACGGCAGCCTCGGCAAAGGTGACACGCGCCCCCTCAACGGCGACACGGTGTTCGAGATCGGCTCGGTCACCAAGATGTTCACGGCCCTGCTGCTCACCGACATGGTTCAGCGCGGCGAAGTGGCGCTCGCTGATCCCGTCGCGAAGTATCTGCCTGCCGATGTCGTGATGCCGCAGCGAGGGGGCCGGCAGATCACGCTCCAGGATCTCGCGACCCACACATCGGGACTGCCGCGGCTGCCCTCCAACCTCACGCCGAAGGATCCCTCGAACCCGTACGCCGACTACAGCGTCGCCCAGTTGTATCAGTTTCTTTCGAAGTATCAGCTGACGCGTGACATCGATTCCCAGTTCGAGTATTCGAATCTTGGCTTTGGCCTGCTCGGGCACGCGCTCGAACGGCGCGCTGGCAGAAGCTACGACGCGCTCGCCCGCGCTCGGGTCTTCGGACCGATTGGCCTGACAAACACAGGGATCGCACTCACGGCGGACCAGCGAGCGCGCCTGGCCGTCGGGCACAACGCGAAGCTCGAGCCGGTTGCGAACTGGGACTTGCCGACGCTCGCAGGCGCCGGTGCGCTCCGCTCGACGGCCAACGACATGCTCGCGTTTCTGGCGGCCGCACTCGGATATGCCCAGACACCGCTCGCGCCAGCCATGGCGGCGTTGCTCACCGTTCGTCGTCCCACCACGAGCCCCGGAATGGGCACCGCGCTTGGCTGGCAGACCTTGGGACCCGCAGCGACCGAGATCATCTGGAAGGACGGCGGCACGGGCGGCTACGCGTCGTTTCTCGGCTACGATCCACGATCCCGTGTCGGTGTGGTCGTGCTGTCGAACGCCTTCGCGGCGTCTGGAGCGCTGACCGGAGTCGACGACATCGGCCTGCACCTGCTGAACCCGCAGATCCCCTTGAATCGACCGCGACAGCCGCACACAGCGGTGACCGTCGACCCGCGTATCCTGGATGGCTACGCCGGGCGCTACCAGCTGGCACCCAACTTCATCATCACGATTACCCGCGAGGGAAATCGAACGTTCGCGCAGGCCACGGGGCAAATGCGATTCGAGATCTTTCCGGAGAGCGAGCGTGAGTTCTTCGCCCAGATCGGCGACATTCAGATCGCGTTCGAGGCCGACAGCCAGGGACGGGGCACGTCGCTGCTCTTGAAACAGAACGGCACGGTCGCGCCAGCGGCGAAGCGCATTGAGTGAGTGGGCACCGTGGAGTAGGGACTAGGGATTAGGGACTAGGGATTAGGGATTCGCCGGGGCGAGGAGTCGGTCGATGGCAATCTCGAGGGCTGGAAGAAGTGGGGTGCTCAGTATGTCGTGCGAGGCGCTCGAATACGCTTCCGGCGAGTCGAATCGATCCCCGCGCCGCCGGTAGACCAGGACGAGTCGGCGTAGGTGAGCTTCGGTGCGGAATGGGACGTCTCCACCCTCGTCTTCTCTCGCACGGATTCTACCATCGGCCTCAGACTGCAGCAGTCCGCGCCTTGGGTCTCACGACTCGCATGGCGCTTGGAGCCATCGCACAGACACGGTGCAGCCACGAAAGCACGAAATCACGAAAGAGAACATTGGGCATTTGTGTCGTATTTTCGCGTTTTCGCGGCGAATCGGATTCATGAGATGGGATGCACGACGGCCTCACGCGCGGCCGAGCATTCTCAAAATAGCCAGCGTGAGCCAGGGCACATACGTGATCAACAGCACGCCGAGTCCGAGAATGGCCATCATCGGCAGCGCCGCTCTCGCCACTTCCAGAACAGGACGTTTGAAGCGGTACGAGGCAAGAAAGATGTTGATGCCGACGAGCGGCGTGAGGAATCCGAGCTCCAGGTTCGCGATGAAGATGATCCCGAGGTGCACCGGATGAATGCCGAAGGCTTCGCCAAGCGGCACGATCAACGGCACGACCACGACAATCGCCGCGAAGATCTCCATCAGCCAGCCGACGGCCAGCAGGAACAGGTTCAACATGAGCAGAAACAGGAACTTCGAGTGGATGTTCTGCTGCGACCACGCCAGCATCTTCGCGGGAATCTCGGCGCCCACCAGATAGTTCGTGAAGCCGACCGCGACACCGAGGATCACCAGCACGCCGCCCACGACGACCGCGCATTCAGTGAAGACCCGCAGGAGATCGCGCCGGATCGACAGATCCCTGTGCACCACCGTCTGCACGACGAGCGCGTACAATGCCACGAGCGCCGCCGCCTCCACGGCCGTCGCGATCCCGCTGAACATCGCCACGAGCACCACGAAGGGCATCGCCAGCTCCCACTTCGCCACCCACAGCGACACCAGACTCTCGCGGAACACGAAAGGCTGGCGCCCGGCGCCTGAAATGATCCCTTCCCGCACACCCCACGCCGCGATCATCGTCGTCAGCAGAATGCCCGGGAGAATGCCGCCGATGAACAGGTCCTCAATCGGAATCTGCGCGACGACCCCGTAGAGAATGAGCGGCAGGGCGGGTGGAAGCAGCAGGCCGAGTGAACCGGCCGCCGTCATCAGCCCCAAGGCGAACCGCTCGCGATAGCCGTCCTTCAGGAGCGCCGGGAACAGCACGCCGCCGAGCGCGAGGATCGTGACGCCGGAACCGCCTGTGAACACCGTGAAGAACGAACAGAGGAATGCGCACACGACAGCCGTGCCGCCGGGAATCCAGCCGAACCACGCGCGGAACACGCGAAGGAGCCGCGCCGAGGCATTCCCCTCCGCGAGGAGAAAGCCGGCGAGGGTGAAGAGCGGGATGGCTGGCAACGTCGGCGAGACGCTCAGCTGATAGGTTTCGATCAGCACCGCAGCCGGCGTGACGCCCTCGCTCATGAACAGCAGGACCGCCGCGCCGCCAAGGAGCACGAAGATCGGCGTCCCCACCACGCCCGCGAGCAGAACGATCAGCAGTCCCGGCAGCGGGGTCCGTCCCTCCAGCAGCCCTGGCGCGCGCATGATGATGACGCCCGCGACGATGCCGAGACCCGCGATCGCCCTGCCACTCCACCCGCTCCGAACACGCCACACCTGTCGCACCGCGATCAGCGCGAATCCAATCGGCAGCACGGTCTGCGCGACCCATATGGGAATGCCCGCGCCGAGGGTCGAGCCGGTGCCGCGCTCGCTGAGCACGAGCTCCACGCCGCCCCACGCCAGGATGGTGCCGATGCCGGCGGCCACTGCCGCGGAGTAGACCTCGCTCGCGCGACGGAAGCGGCCTTCGGGGATGAACGTGCCGCTCGCGAGCGCCAGCAGCTTGCCGTCGCGCGCCGCGATCGCCGCGCCGAGAAAGCCGACCCAGAGTGTGAGGTGCTGAACGATCGGGCCCGAGGCGGGCACGCCGACGCCGAACAGACGCCGGAGGACGATTTCAAGGAGAGGAAGAACGACCATCGCCAGCAGCGCGAGGGTGGCGACGCCGTCTTCGACGAGAGCGAGCGCGCGCGTCACTTGGGAGCGGCGGCGGCTTTCTGCTGTCGGTACGCGGTGCGTTCCTTCATGGCGAGATCGAAGATGTCCGGCGGCACCATCTGCCCTCGCATCGTTTTCGCGAGAACCTCGCCTTCCTGTTTCCACTCATCGCCGGTCGCCTTCGTCACCTTGAGTCCCTGCTGCGACATCGCGAGAATCGCGAGCGCGTCCTGCTGAGGCACGGCCGTCCGCAGGCGCTTTTCCACGGCGGCGGCGCTTTGAAGCATTTTGGTGCGGTCGGCTTCGGAGATGGCCGTCCACGTTTTCTTCGCGATGACCGTCGCACCGATCACCGGCGCCAGTCGGATGTCGAGCATGTACGGTGTCTGCCGGTACCACTGGAACGCCATGGCGGCGCCCGCGGGCGTGGGCAGCCCCTCGAGCATGCCCGTCGTGAGCCCGGTGAGGATGTCCGTCATGGCCATCGCTTGCGGCTTGAAGCCGTTCGTTTTGTACCACTGAGTCATGCGATCGTCGCCGGCCGACGTATAGAGCTTGATGCCCTTCAGGTCTTGAACCGTCTGGACGGGCCGCTTCGTGAACACCTGCAGCCAGCCCCCGTGTCCCCAATGCACGAGCACGTACCCTTTGTCGTCGACGCGCTTCTGCAACACCGGCGTCATCTTCGCGAGAACCGTGTTCAGCTCGTCGTCCGATTCGAAGAAGAACGGGATGTTGAAGACGTTGAACGCCCCGTCGATGTTGGCGAGCCCGACAACGGTGAGCGACGCCCCCTGAAGGGCGCCAAGCCTGATTTTGCGCAGGACGGTGGGCTCGTCTCCCTGAGATCCGCCGGCGAAGACCGTGAGCGTCACGCGTCCGCCCGTGGCTTGCTTCCACTCCTCACCCATCTGTTTCAGGTTCTTGTCCCAGATGGAATCCTGGGGGACCAGCGTGGCGAGCTTGATCGCGGCGTTCTGCGCCTGCGGTGCCCGCGAGAACGTAACAATGGTGAGCACCGCGAGGGCGAGAGTCAGCGCGCGTCGCCTGAACGGCAGCATGGGCGTCCTTCAATCAGTACGGCTAAAGCCGGACACTACGTGTAGTGAACCTGTGGTGTCCGCCTTCAAGCAGACATGAGAAGCTATCTGACAAACCGGGCTCAGCCGCGAAACCACGAAGAAGAAACCACCAGGGTTTGCTTCGTGTTTTTGTGGCGAATCGCATTTATGAGATGGCTTCTACTTCGCTCGCGAACCAGTCCAGTCGGCATCGCCCAACCCGGCAATGTTCATCTTGCCGCTCAGGGCACCCGCAGAAAGGTTGCCGGTCATGACAACCGGCAGGTCGCCGTTCGGCGTCGGCGCGGTGAACTCGAGCTTCAGCGCGTCGCCGGTCATCGTGCCGTTCACGGGCATCGTGCCCTGATCGCTTGTCAGCGAACCCGTGAGTTTGTTACCGGCCAGCGTGAAGGTTCCCGTCAACGGGATTTCCTGGCCCGCCACATTGAGCGAGAGGCTCCAGTTACCATTGATGCCGCTGTTTCCGGCCGCCCCGGCGGCCGCGGCGGGAGCCGGCGATGCTGCGGGGGCTGGTGCGGCTGCAGCAGCGGGCGCACCCGCCGGCTTCCGTTTGCCGGTGAAGGGCGCTTCACCCAGGTCGCCGAACTTCACATTGCCCGCGAGCGTGTCACCGGTCACCTTCGCGTTGAAGGTGAGCTCGATGGCCGTGCCTTGAACATCCAGCGCCGCAACGACCGTCAGGGCATCCCCGGTGAGTGTCCCCTTGAAGGGCGCCGCACCGAGAGGACTGTTCAGCTCACCCGTGATGGCCGTTCCCTGCTGCTGGAACGTGACATCAACGGTGTTTGCCCCCTGCGGGGTGACCATCGTGACTTCCCACGCGCCTGCGACGTTGACCTGGGCAGCCGCCACGGCCGGAACGAGCGCGAGGACCGCCAGGGCGAAAACGGCGAGAACGGCACTACGGGACAGCTTCGTTCGCTTCATCGCATCAATACTCCTGTGAGGGAAGAATATCATGGGCGATAATGACCTTAGACGGCTTATCCCATCACTGAGGTTCCCGATGAACGCATGGCGTGTGTCCGCGGTGGCTGTCATTCTGGCAGCCTCGGCGCTCTACCTGGCCTCGGCGCCCGACCTGACGGCGGCGTTAAACCTGGCTGCGACGCCCGACCTAACCGCGACGCCCGACCTAACTGCGACGCCCGCCCTGAAGGTCTGGCCTACGACAGGGGCGAGCTCGCCCGCACGCCCGAGCTTCAGCCCTGGCGCCGGCGCTCAGGCCTCAGCCGCTCAGCCATATCAGGAGCGCGATTTCCTGTCGCGGACGCGTCGCCTCACGGTCGAAGGCCGGAGGGCCGGCGAAGGGTACTGGTCGCCGGATGGCAAGCGCCTCGTGTTCCAGAGCGAACGCGAGCCGGGCAATCCGTTTTATCAAATCTACGTGCTCGACCTGACGAGCGGCGACGTGAAGCGGATTTCTCCGGGAATGGGTAAGACGACCTGCTCGTTCTTTCGTCCTGGCACCGACGAGATTCTCTTCTCCTCGACCCACCTCGATCCGAAGTCCAAGCAGTATCAAGACGAGGAGCTGGCGTTTCGCGCCTCCGGCAAGGAGCGGCGCTACTCGTGGGACTACGACCCGGAAATGGATATCTTTGCCTACAGCGAGAAGAGCCGCGGCCTCAAGCGGCTCACGACCGCTCGCGGGTACGACGCCGAGGGCAGTTATTCGCCCGATGGCCAGTCGATCGTGTTCTCGTCGATGCGCGATGCGTACAACCGGACGCTGACCGATCGAGAGAAGAAGGCACTCGACGAGAATCCGAGCTTCTTCGCCGAGATCTACATCATGCGGGCCGATGGGTCGCAGCAGAAGCGCCTCACGACGGTCCCGGGGTACGACGGCGGTCCGTTCTTCACGCCCGACGGCTCACGTATCATCTGGCGACGGTTCGATGAGCAGGGGCTCATCGCCGACGTCTGGACGATGAAGCTCGACGGCACCGACGCGAAGCAGATCACAAACTTCGGTTCGATGAGCTGGGCTCCTTACGTTCATCCGTCCGGCCAGTACGTCATCTTTGCGTCGAACAAGCTCGGGTTTGAAAACTTCGAACTGTTCATGGTGGATATGCAGGGCACCAAAGAGCCCGTGCGCGTCACCTACTCAGATGGGTTCGACGGCCTCCCGGTCCCGTCACCTGACGGCACGCAGCTCGCGTTCACCTCCAGCCGGTCCGGCGGCGAAGCCGGGCAGCTTTTCCTGGCGCAATGGAACCATCAGAAGGCGCTCGAAGCGATCAGAAACGCGCCGCCTCGCATACCGAGTAAGAAACCATGAAGATGAAAAAAGTATCCTGTGGGCCGGGCCATATTCGCGGGGCGGACCTTATGAGGGCCGCCCTGCTGGTAATTGTTCTCGCCGCCACCGGACTCGCGCCACTCACCAGCGCCCAGTCCCTGGCATCCCGGACGAAGGCACATGTCGAGGCCCTCGCATCGGAACGCCTCGAAGGCCGACTCACCGGATCAGCGGGCGAGCGGCTGGCGGCCGACTACCTCATCTCGCAGCTGCAGCGCATCGGAGCGAAGCCGCTGCCGGGCTCCGCCGACTTCCGGCTCCCCTTTGAGTTCACTGCCGGGATGCGCGATGGCGGTACGTCGCTCAGCCTCAAGTGCCCGGAAGCGGAAGTTCAGCCGAGGGTCTCCAAAGGCTGCGCCGTGGACGTCGGTGCCGGCGCCATCAGCGCGCTTTCCTTTTCAGATAACGGCGACGTCTCGGGTCAGGCCGTGTTCGCCGGTTACGGCATCGTCGTTCCCGAGAGCCAGGACTTTGGCTACGACAGCTACGCCACGATCGACGTGAAAGACAAGATCGCGATCGTGCTCCGGTACTTCCCGGAAGATGCGGACGTGAAAACCAAGAGCATTCTCGCGCGCTATTCCGACCTTCGGTACAAGGCGCTTCAGGCCCGACAGCGCGGCGCCAAGGCCGTCCTGGTCGTCACGGGACCCCGATCGCCGAACGCCGGCGAGCTGATTCCGATGTCGTTCGACACCGCACTCTCCGGCTCGGGCATCGTCGCCGCCAGCATCACGGGGGCGGTTGCGGGAATGATTTTCGAGGGGACCGATCACACGCTCGAGGAGGCGCAGCGATCGCTCGATTCCGCCAATCCTCATGTCGGCGGCTTCGAGATTCCGGGCAAGGTGATCGCGGTCCATGCGGCCGTCGTGCGCGAGAAGCGGACCGGCTACAACGTGGCGGGCTATCTGCCGGCGACCGTGCCAACCGCGGCGACGCCGAAACCCTGGATCGCGCTGGGCGCGCACTACGATCATCTGGGCCACGGAGAAAACGGAAACTCGCTCGCCGACAAAAGCCAGGCGGGGCGCGTGCACCCCGGGGCCGACGACAACGCGTCGGGGTCGGCCGCCGTGCTGACGGTCGGGGAGATCCTGGCCTCCCAGCCGAGGCACCGCAACGTGTTGCTGGATTTCTGGTCGGGCGAGGAACTGGGCCTGATCGGCTCCACCGCGTTCGTCAACGCGCCGCCGCTCGCGCTCGATCAGATCGAGGCGTACCTGAACTTCGATATGGTCGGCCGCATGCAGGACAACAAGCTCACCGTCCAGGCCACCGGCACGAGCGCGTCCTGGGCACGAGTCATCGAGCAGACGAACATCACCGCCGGTTTCGACCTGCTGCTCCAGCCCGACCCGTACCAGCCGACCGACGTCGCCAGCTTCAACCAGGCCAGCGTCCCGTCGCTCGCCTTCTTCACCGGGACCCACCAGGACTATCACAAGCCGACCGACACGGCGGACAAGATCAACTACGAGGATCTGGACCGCGTGGCGCAGTTCGCCGCATCCATCACACGGCGGGTCGGCGATCTCGACCAGGCCATCGTGTTCACCAAGGTCGAGCAGCTGACCGACACGACTCCGCGGGCCGGCCTGCGGCTCTTCACCGGGACGGTGCCCGACTACTCCACCGAGGCCA
>JAHFUL010000107.1 GCA_023265155.1 Acidobacteriota bacterium | reverse complement strand
GTGTCAGCTCGCCGACAGCTTGGACCCATGTCCAGTCGCACTCGAGTGAGCTGACGCTGCTACTCCCGGTATTCTCGGTCGTCCGCCTTCGTTCGCCGCGGACCGTGAACGCCGCGAACTACGGCGAGACCTCGCCGTAGCCTTGGCGGAGGCGGGTCGCGCCTTGCCCGCGGGGCGCCTCGGCCGTCTCGGTGCGACGCCAGACTTTCACACGGGCTGCCAGGCGCATTGTTCAAAAGGGAACCCGATTTGGTTGCAGCAATCGCTCATCCGGGTGTAGTGTCATAGATGCTTCCCTGAGTTCCACCGCCGCGCCCGGCGGCCCTCACTCAGGCAAGACGTGTGAGGGTCAGCTCATGTACGACCCCGCCGCATGTCCCTATCTGGCCATCGATGGCCGCAACGTTTACACCGCAATACCCGCCAGCCGGCGTGGTATCGTTCGAGCGTGTGAGGTCGCGGAGCACGTGCCGTCGTGACGGCGTTTTGGGCTCTGTGGATTCCGTGCCACGAACATCGAAGGGAGGTGGCGGAACAATAGTTGCGGAGCATCTGGGAATTGGAGGAGAGACATGGAACGTCAGCAACACGATCGTCTTGCGCGACCTGGCCGGCGCCAGAGTGATCGCCGTCCGCCCGCCGCCGATCGTCGTCGGATACTCTTGATCGGGGACGATGAAGCCTGGAAGCTGCTCACAGCGTACGTGTTCGAGGAGGCGGGCTATTCCGTCTATACCGCCGCCGATCCGTGTCAGGCTTTGGGGTGCACCACACGTCTGCTGCCGGATGTTGTCCTGGTGCAGATGGAGGCACCCGACACGCTCAACGTGCTGGCTGGGCTGTCGGCGTCACCGAGCACTTCCGACATTCCGGTCGTGGTGCTCACCTCGTTGCTCCAGTCGACCGATGCGCACCGCGCCCGTGCCTGCGGAGGCGTGACCCTCCTCGCCCGCCCGGACGACGTCGATGTGTTGGTCGGCGAAGTGGATACGCTCATTGCGGCGGGGCCGCGAGCGCAGCGGACGCTCAAACGCCGACTCCTCGAGCTCCGGGAACTGGCGCGCTACTACACACCGAACGCCGAAGGGCAGGCGCGACTGCGCCAGCTGATCGACCGCCTGCAGGTCGCCGTGCTCGCGGTTGACGAGCAGGGACACTGCATTGCTGCGAGCCAGGGCGCGACGCTACTCACGGGCTACTCTCATCTGCAGCTGCTGACCACCTCGGTGTTCGAAGCGGGTTTCGCCGGTGGGCACGTGTCGGACGAGCGCTGGCGCGGCTTTTTGGCGGATCGGCAATATGCAGGGACCACGACGATCACCAATCGAGCAGGCGAGGATGTAACGGTCCACGCAGCCGCCGTGGCGGAGATCATGCCTGGCTTTCATGCGGCGGCGTTTGCCGCGGCGTGATCCGATCGGCTCGATCAGGTCCGCAACGACTCGAAAGGAAACGTCTATTTAGGCGGCGCGCGGCTCACCGCGTCATCCCATTGGAATAGAATCGAGCATGCGCAGGTGCATCCTGTCGCGGTCGCGATTCTCTCGTGCGGCGGCCTCTCGAAATCGAACGAGCGCCTCATCCAACAATTCCCTTCTCACCGAACCCCAGATGGGCGAATTACGGCCTCCGCCAGAGTGACGAGAATGGGCCGCTGCTTCAATAGCCTCATTCCGTGAAGGTCTTGCGCCGAGTGAGCAACGGGCTTCGCGCTCAGGAGAACCTCGATGAGAACACACACTTTTGAGCAGTTCGCTGCAGGGTCCGTCCTTTTCCTTTTTTCAACGTGCGTCTGGGCACAAGAGGGTGGGAGCATCGCGGGGGTCGTGCGCGACGGAACTGGAGCAGTTCTTCCGGGTGTCACCGTTGAGGTCAGTAGTCCTGCTCTCATCGAGCGGACGCGCAGCGTCGTATCGGACGGTCAGGGGCAGTACAAGGTTGTGGAGTTGCGGGCGGGCACGTACTCCGTCACCTTCACGCTCGCGGGTTTCAACAGCGTCAAACGCGAGGGTGTGCAACTGTCGACTGGATTCACCGCCACGATCAACGCGGTGATGGAGGTGGGCGCTGTTCAGGAAACGGTGACGGTGACCGGAGCGAGTCCGGTGGTGGACGTCCAGAGCACCCGGACTCAGCAGGTTCTCGAATCGTCGTTTCTCGAGTCTCTTCCGTACAGCAAGACATTTGGCGCCTTCAACAACATGATCCCCTCGGTCATCTCCACCTCGTCGCTCTCCGCGAGGGACGTCGGCGGAACAGCCGGCGAGCCGGCCATCGGAAGTCGTGTCCACGGGAGCGACGCTGGCCTGACGTCGATCGATGGCATCAAGATTGTCGCGATGGCGACGGCAAACTGGCGGCAGTTGAACGCCAACGTGTTGACGACGATAGAAACGGTCGTGGAGCTGGGCAATGGAGATGCGGAGGCCTGGACAGGCGGCGTCAACATCAATGTCGTGTCGAAGGACGGGGGCAACACGTTCAGCGGAACCATCCAAGGCGATTACATTGGTGAGGGGTGGGATGCTAGCAACCTGAACGACGCATTGCGCGCGCGCGGACTGAGCCGAACCAACAAGCAGGCATTCCTGTACGACACCGGTGCGGGTTTCGGCGGTCCCCTCGTCAAGAATCGGTTGTGGTTTTACGGTGCGCCACGTTTCTGGGGCAACAAATACTACATAGCTGGTAACTACTACAACAAGCTGGCCCACACGCTCTTTTACGAGGCAGACCTCAGCAGACCGGCGTATTTCAACCGCGCGCAGTGGGGTGGTGACGGCCGCGTGATCTGGCAGGTTGCACAGGAACACAAACTGATCGTGCAGAGCAACAACGGAGATGAATGCTTCTGCCCAATCGGTCCCGATACCGGAGGGACTACGCCCGAGGGCGGCTGGAATTACCACTATAGCCCTCAACATCTGATTCGGGGTACCTGGACTTACACACCGACGAACCGACTGCTCGTTGAGGTGGGCGGCGCGTATCGGCAAGATGATGTCAGGGCCACGTTTTCCGATGGCGTACTGGCGACGGACCGGTCGGTCATCGATCAGGCAGACGGTCGGACGTACGGCGTGAGCTTCGCCGGGGCGGGTTGGGCCGCGGCCTTTCAAACGATTCCTTCTCGCCAGAAAATCGCGCGCATGGCCGTGAACTATGTCACAGGTTCGCACGCCTTCAAGACAGGATTCTCGACGCTGACGGCGAACCAGAGCCTGGGTGGCAAGGGAACCAACTTGGATGGCATGCTGAATTACCCGGAACAGTACGTGTTCCGTAATCGCATTCCTATCTCGCTCAACCAAGCGGCAACGCCGAATCGACAAGAGACGCGGCTCAAGCTCGCTCTGGGTATATTCGCGCAAGATCGCTGGACGGTGCGCCGGCTCACGTTGAATCTCGGACTCCGGTTCGACGGTGTCAACGCGTACAGCCCCGCCCAGGTTCGTCCAGGTGGTGAGTACACTCCCGAACTTTCTCTGCCACTGGAGGAAAACATCCCGAACTGGAAGGGCCTTCATCCACGTGTCGGCGCCTCGTATGATCTGTTCGGGACTGGACGAACGGCCATCAAAGCGTCGCTGGGCCAGTACGAGCAGTCGAACAACTATGGTCTGACGTTCGCTCGAGCGAACGCCGCGTTCGGGTCGCTCGTCCTGATCACGGGCCGGACGTGGAATGATAGTCTCTACCCCGTTGGGGATCCTAGGAATGGAAATTACGTTCCCGACTGCGATCTTCACAACAAAGGCGCCAACGGCGAGTGTGGCGCGTTGGCTGATCAGAGCTTTGGTTCCGAGAGGCGGTCAACGCAGTATGCGGCTGACGTCAAGGAAGGGTGGGGGACGAGTCCCAACTTGTGGCAGACCCAACTTTCCTTGCAGCATGAACTGGCGCCAAACGTCGGGCTCACCGTGGGGTACTTTCGAACGTGGTACAGAAACATCTACTTGACAGACAACTTGGCGGTGACCCAAGGGGACTACAGTCCATATTGCGTGACGGCGCCCAAGGACGATCGTCTTCCCGGCGGCGGAGGCTATCAAGTCTGCGGGCTCTACGACGTCAGCCGTGAAAGGTTTGGCCAGGTTCAGAACCTCGTGACCTTTGCGCCAGACCGCAGTCAGGGGTACGACGGCCTGGACTTCCTCGTCAATGCGCGGTTCCGTGGCGGTGCCAGCTTGTACGGCGGCTTGAGTACTGGCCAAACAGTTACCGACAACTGCGCGACGCCGGACGTGCCCCAGCAGTTCTGCCGGCAAATGTTGCCGTGGAGGGGACAGACACATCTGAAATTGTCGGGCGTGTATTCCTTGCCCTGGTGGGGGATTCAGGCAAGCGCGACGTACCAGAACCTTTCCGGAACGGCGCGGGCGGCAACGGCCGTGTTCACCAATGCCGAGATTGTGTCATCTCTGGGCCGAAACCTGGCCTCGTGCCCGAACCTAACGGGAGCCTGTAACGCCACGGCCACCGTGACAATCGTCGAGCCGAACACGATGTTCGAGCCGCGGCAGAATCAGTTGGACGCACGTTTCTCGAAAATCTTCAGGTTCGGGCGCGGCCGACTGCGCGGCAATTTCGACGTCTACAACTTGACCAACTCTGCGCCCGTGCTGAGCATGATCACCCGGTACGGGGCGACGTGGCTGTCGCCCAACTCGATTCTGGCTGGACGGCTGATGAAGGTTGGCGCGCAACTCGACTTCTGAGACGTCGGGACGCTTCGGCATTCTAAGAGTGCATTGCAGAATTAACCCTGCGTCCTTTGCGTCCTCGGCGATGACATAGTCAATTTCGCCTAAGGAGGGATGATGCGGAAAACGATCCTGAGTGCCCTCACGATGTTGTTCGCCGTGCAGCCCACGGCGCAGACGCGTCTGCCGCCGCCTGCCCAAGCAATGAACATGACCGCAGCCGATCTCCAGACGATGATCAAGACGTATCCGGGCGGAAATGCTGAGATCAAGTCGATCGACGCCGGCAAGCACGTTGTCGATCTCTGGCTCGAGCAGCGCAAGCCTGGCCTGACGACTCCGGCCGGGGCCAACGGCATCGCTCACTCTGAGATCACGGAGATTTACTACATCGTGCAGGGAACTGCGACCTTGGTGACGGGCGGCAGGCTGGTCGATCCGAAGCTCAATGAGAATTTGCCCAAGACCGAATTTCCGGGAGGGGGGAAATTTCCGACTCCGACCTATGGTGGTAATTTCGAGGGTGGCGTTTCCCGCAAGGTAGGGCCTGGCGATGTGATCGTCG
>JAHFUL010000060.1:9672-18376 GCA_023265155.1 Acidobacteriota bacterium | reverse complement strand
CCAATCCCTGTTCGATCATCATCGCCCCCTCCATGGGCTTCGGCACGGGTCGTCACGCGACCACGAGGCTGTGCCTTGCGGCGCTCCAACGCCTGGATCTGACGGATGCATTCGTCCTCGACGTGGGGACCGGATCAGGAGTGCTGGCGATGGCTGCGCGCCGGCTCGGTGCGCGGAGGGCGTTGGGGATCGACATCGACGGCGACGCCATCCGATCGGCGAACGAGAATCTGCGGCTCAATGAGGGCTTGAGTGACGTCCTCTTCGAGCGTGCGGACCTCGAGGTCAGGCTGGCGCCGTCAATCGGAAGACAGATCGCCGACGTCGCGACCGCCAACCTCACCGGGGCGCTGCTCATCCGCAGTGCGGACCTGCTGATGAACGCGAGCAGGATCGGCGGTCACCTGATCATCAGCGGCGTGATGCAGTCCGAGCAGGCCGACGTCAGCGCGGCGTTCGCCGAGCGAACGTTGCCGGTTTCGATCACGTCAGACGAGGAATGGGTGGGATTGCTGCTCAAAAGAACGCTGTAGGGCGGACCCTACCCTGTCCTGTGGGCGGACCTTGTGAGGTCCGGCCTGCATGCGAAAAAACGGTGACAGTAAACCTGGCTGCCCATTCGGAGGTCTAATAGAGGATATGTCCCACCGGAACTCCGCATATGCACCGGCAGCGCTCGCCGCTCTCGTCATCGCCCTCGCGATGGTCTCCGTGCTCGGAGCGGTCGGCGATGCGCGCCAGCAGGCGCCGCAGGCCCCCGCCCCCGCCGGGCAGACCGGGCGAGGGCAAGCCAGGCAGCCACAACAGCAGCAGCCGCAGCAGCCGACGCGCGATACCTCGGCCCAAGGGCAACAACAGCAACAGGCCGCGGTGGCCGGCACTGGACGCATCACCGGGCGCGTCCTCACCGCCGATACGGGCCGACCTGTACGGGGCGCTCGCGTGACGCTCAGCGCGGCGCAGCTTCCTGGCGGCCGCAACATGGTGACCGACGCGTCAGGCCTCTTTGATTTCACCGCTCTCCCAGAAAGCCGTTACAACCTGAGCGTCTCGAAGACAGGCTTCGTGACGCTCGCGTACGGGCAACGTCGCCCGCTGCAGCCCGGCACACCCCTGCAGCTCGCGTCGGGCCAGAGGCTCGAGGGGATCGAGCTCCGGCTCCCGCGCGGCAGCGCCATCGCGGGTCACGTCTTCGACGAAAACGGCGATCCGTTGCCGAACACCATGGTGCGCGTGATGCGCTACCAGTACCAGCAAGGTGAACGGCGGCTGACGCCTGCCGGCTCCGGGCAGACCGACGACAAAGGGCAGTACAGAGTCTGGGGTCTGAATCCTGGCGACTACTACGTCAGCGCCGTGATGCCGAACCTTGGGAATCTCCTCGATCAGCTGGGGGGCGGACGTGGAGCCGGTGGCCGCGGCGGACAAGGGGGACCGGGCGGACCGGGCGCACCTGGCGGACCGGCTGGACCCGGTGGCCGCGGTGCCGCAGGCCAGGCCACAGATCCGAATCAGGCCGGCGCTGGCGGACGCGGGGGCGGGGGGGCCGGGGGAGCCGGACCTGCGGGCCGAGCCGCGGGAGGCGGCCAGGGAGCCATCGCAGGGCTCGGTCAAGGCGGAGCGGCCGGCATTCGCGGGCTGATCGGCGGCGTGCTGTCGGGCCCGGGTCTCGGTGATGCGCTGGCTGCAGCCGGCCTTCCCAACGTCGCGACGATGTTTGGTTCGCCGCTCGACGGCAGCGCCGAGGCGGTCGCGTACGCGGCCACGTACTATCCCGGCGTGTCGTCCCCCGCCGAGGCTCGGCCCATTACGGTGGGACTGGGGGCCGAGGCGCTCGACATCGACTTCAACCTGCTGCTCGTGAAGACATCGCGGATCTCGGGTCGCATCACCAATCCCGATGGGACCGCGGTTTCCAACGGCAACGTGACCTTGTCGCTCGACGAATCGAGCGGGAGGGGCGGCGGCGGAGGCCCCGCCGGCGGAGCGTTCGGCGAGAGCTTCGCGAGCCGCACCCAGACCGACGGCAGTTTCTCGATCGCGAACGTCCCGCCCGGACGCTACACCGTGCGCGCGCGCAGCAATCCAGGAGGCGCCGGTGGACGAGGCGGGCGCGGCGGCGGCGGCGGTCGTGGCGCGGCGGCGAGGGGAGCCGGCGCCGCAGCCGGAGCGGCCGACCCGGCGCTTCCACAATTTGCGTCGCAGCCGTTGACCGTCGGCGGCGACATCACCGACCTCGTGATCGCCCTCGCGCCCGGCGCGACGCTCAGCGGAGCTGTCGCGCTCCAGATCGCGCAGACGGGCCAGCCGCCCAATCTGACCCAGGTCCGTGTGACGGCGCAGGCGACCGATTCCGCGCTCGGCACCAACATCAACGCCCAGGTGGCCGAGGACGGAACATTCACGCTGCAGGGGGTACCAGGCGGGACGCATTGGATCCGTGCGCAGGCGCCGCGCGGTTTGATGCTGAAGGCCGTGACAATCGGCGGGCGCGACGTGATCGACGAACCGTACGAAGTGCGTAGCGGCGAGACGATCGACAACGTCAGTCTGATCTTCACCGACAAAGTGTCCGAGATCAACGGCACGATCACCGATGATCGCGGCACGGCCGTCACCGATTACACCGTGCTGGCGTATCCGGAGGATTCGAGGCTCTGGCGGCCGCAGGCGCGGCAGATCATGACGTCGCGGCCCGATCAGAACGGAAAGTTCCAGATCCGCGGCCTGCCGCCCGGCCGCTACTATGTCGCGACCGTCGATCCGGCGGTCGCCGGCGAGTGGTTCGAGCCGGCGTTCCTGGAACAGCATCGCGATACCGCGGCTCGACTCTCGCTCATCGAGGGAGAAGTCAAGACGCAGGACTTCAAGATGCGGTAGGGATCACTTCGACAGCCAGCGCGTCATCTTAGTCAGCCGCCCAAATGAACTGCAGAACGCTGAGCGCCGCGACCGGAGCGGCGTCCGCCCGCAGCGTGCGGGGGCCGAGCGTCATCAGACGGATGCCGCGCGACCGCGCAGCCGTCCACTCACCTTCTGCCCAGCCACCCTCAGGGCCTACGAGCAGAGCGACCTCCGATGGCGGCGGGGTGCCACGCAGGGCTCCCACGGCTTCCGTGGCAGCGCCGGCCTCGGGCTCGATCAGCATCAGACGCAGCAGAGACCCGGGTTCCTCCAGATACGTCTCGAAGCTCAGTGGCGTGCGGATCTCGGGAAGGACCGCCCGTCGCGACTGCTTGGTGGAGGCAAGCGCCACGCGACGCCATCGGTCGAGCCGATTGCCACGCAGCAACGCCGCGACCGTCACCTCGGAGTGCTTCGTCACGACCGGTTGAACCGCGGTGACGCCGAGCATGACCGCGTCGCGCACCACGTCGTCCATTTTGTCGCCCTTGAGGATGGCCTGGGCGAGCGTGAAGCTCACGTCCGACTCGGCCACCGGCTCGATGCGCGAGATGAGTTCCACGCGCACGTCGCGGCCGGCTGCGCCAGCGACGCGCGCCAGAAATTCGCGGCCGCGGCCATCGAACACAGATACCGTGTCGCCGGGGCCGAGCCGGAGCACGCGCGTCAGATGTTCCGCTTCATCCCTCGGCAGTGTGACAACGGCATCACCGGGATCGAGGGAGGGCGCGAAAAATCTGTGCACGCCGGAATTATACGGGGGCTGAACACCTGGAGATGGGGTGATGAAGGATGAAGGATGGAGTGATGGGGTGATGGGGTGATGGGGTGATGGGGTGATGGGGTGATGGGGTGACGGAGTGATGGGAATGAAGTCTGCAATCTGCAATCTGTAATCTCTCGGCTGGTATACTGCAGCCACCTCGATGTTCTTCCGCGATCAGATCATCGGCAAATACAAAATCCTCTCGACGATTGGCAGCGGAGGCTTCGGCACGGTGTACCTCGCCGAAGACACCTGGATCGACAAGAAGGTCGCCCTCAAGGTTCCGCACAAGCAAGGCGTCGATTTCGGCGAGCTGCTGCGCGAGCCGCGGCTGCTCGCGACCCTCAATCACCCCAACATCGTCACCATCCTCACAGCCGAGAAGCAGGAGAACGTCTTCTTCATCGTGATGGAGTTCGTGGCGGGCGAGACGCTGGAATCGATCATCGCGCAGGAAGGCGCATTGGATGTGTCGCGCGCGCTCGATTACACCTGCCAGATCTGCAATGCCGTCGACCACGCGCACCGCCACGGGGTTCTGCACCGCGATCTGAGGCCATCCAACGTCATCGTGTCCGAGAACGGGATGGCCAAGGTGGCCGACTTCGGCACGTCGCGGTTCCTCGAAATCGCTGCGCATGGCACCACCGTGATCGGCAGCCCGCCGTACATGGCGCCCGAACAGTTCCATGGCAAGGCGGTCTTCGCGAGCGATCTCTACTCGCTCGGCGTGACCATGTTTCAGATGCTGACGGGGCTGCTGCCGTACGACACGCCCTCGCCGGCTGACCTCGACCGCCTGATCCGGGGCGAGCTGCTCGTCGCGCCGCGGCTCAAGAATCCGAAAATCCCGAAAGCGATCAACGACATCGTCGTCAAGGCCATGGCGCCGGAGATTCGCGTGCGGTACCAGCGGGCGGGAGATCTGCTCGACGATGTCCTGGCAGCCCGCGGCGCGCGGCGCCCGCCGCGGCCGCCCTCCGCGGAAGCGGCGTCTGAGGAAGCCCAGGATATCCAGACGCGTCTCAGGGCGCGGGAGGCGCCGTTGCCCCGCTTCTGCTGGCACTGCCGCAAGCCCCTCCACGCGCGGTCGGACAAGTGTCCGTTCTGCGGAGAGGCGCAGTAGCTGGTCATCAGGGAAGGAGTGACGGAGTGATGGAGTGATGGAGTGATGGAGTGATGGAGTGACGGGGTGATGGAGTGACGGGGTGATGGAGTGACGGCGTGATGGAGTGACGGGGTGATGGAATGACGGGGTGATGGGGTGATTGAAGTGATGACCGGACGTGCGCACGAATCTGCACATTCCCACAAATCCCGTCACCCCTCATGCCTTCATTCCATCAGCACTTCACTCCGTCACCCCCTCATCCCATCACCCCTCATCCCATCACCCCTTCATCCCATCACCCCTTCATCCCATCACCCCTTCATCCCATCACCCCTTCATCCCATCACCCCTTCATCCCGTCACCCCTTCATCCCATCACCCCCTTCATCCCATCACCCCTTCATCCCATCACCCCTTCATCCCGTCACCCCTTCATCCCGTCACCCCTTCATCCCATCACCTCCCTCCCTCCCCCGTCACATGCGTTAGAATCGCTCTAAGGAGTGATTCGATGGGATTTTCGGGCACGGGGAAGATCTGGATGAATGGCAAGCTGGTGGAGTGGAAGGACGCGACCATTCACATCGCGTCACACGTCATCCATTACGCCAGCGGCGTGTTCGAAGGGGCGCGGTGCTATGCCACGCCGAAGGGGTCCGCGTGCTTCCGGCTGGACGATCATCTGCAGCGGCTGCAGGACTCGGCCAAGATTTACCGCATGGCATATCCACTCGATCTCGCCGGCTGGCGTGACGCGGTGTTCGAGACGATCCGCGTCAACGACATGAAGGCGTGCTACATCAGACCGATCGTCTATCGGGGGTACGACACGCTCGGCGTGAACCCGCTCGGCAACCCGGTCGACGCGGCGATCATGGTCTGGGAATGGGGCGCGTACCTCGGGCAGGATGCCCTCGAGCAGGGCGTGGACATGAAGATCAGCAGCTGGTCGCGCATGGCGCCGAACACCCTGCCGGCCATGGCGAAGTCCACGGCCAACTATGCCAACTCGGCGCTCATCAAGATGGAAGCGCTCGCCGACGGCTACGCGGAAGGGATCGCGCTCGACGTGTTCGGCAACGTCAGCGAGGGCAGCGGCCAGAACATCTTCACCGTGCGCCATGGCGCGCTGTTCACGCCGCCGCTCGCCGCCTCGGTGCTTCCAGGCATCACGCGCGACTCGATTGTCACGCTGGCGCGCGATCTGGGCTTCACGATCACGGAAACCAATCTGCCGCGCGAATCGTTGTATATCGCCGACGAGGTGTTCGTGGTCGGCACGGCCGTCGAAGTGACACCGATTCGGTCGATCGACAAGATCGTCATCGGCTCCGGCCGCCGCGGTCCGATTACCGAGGCTCTGCAGAGCGCCTTCTTTGCGGTGATCAACGGGGACGCTCCGGACAGGTACGGCTGGCTCAGCTTCGTGTATCCCGAAGAGCCCGCCTTGAGCTCGCCGCTCAAGGCGACATCCGGGGTTAGAGGTTAGGGGTTAGTTTAGGGTTAAAGGTTAGGGGGTTGGGGGACACAAGTTGAGGTTAAAGGACTGGGTAAAGGCTAGTCAGGCGCTTGGCCGCACTCGAGCGCAAACCTCCAGCCTCCAACCTCCAACCTCCAACCTCTCATGAAGATGAACGTCAATGACTTGCTCAAGATCGCTGTGGAACACGGGGCGTCCGACCTCCACCTGAAGGTCGGCAGCTACCCGATGATGCGCGTTCGTGGTTCGCTGACACCCGCGACCGAAGCGAAGCGGCTCGATCACGACGACGTGGTGGCGATGAGCGCGGCGGTCATGTCGAACGTGCAGCGCCAGAAGTTCAAGGACGCGCAGGAAGTGGACCTCGCGTACAGCGTCCCCGGCCTCGGCCGCTTTCGCTGCAACGTGTTCCAGCAGCGCGGCACGGTTGGACTGGTGTTGCGCGTCATCCCGATGAAGATCCGGACGATCGACGAGCTGGAGCTGCCGCCGATCCTGAAAACAATCGCCGCCGAAGAGCGCGGCCTGGTGCTGGTGACCGGCACGACCGGCAGCGGCAAGAGCACCTCACTGGCGGCGTTGATCGATCACATCAACAGAACCCGGTGCGTCCACGTCATGACGGTCGAGGATCCCATCGAGTTCCTTCACCGCGACGACCAGGCCATCATCAGTCAACGTGAAGTGTCGGTCGACACCCGATCCTTCGCGCAGGCGCTGCGAAGCGCCCTCCGGCAGGATCCCGACGTGATTCTGGTCGGCGAAATGCGCGACTTCGAAACGATCGAGACCGGCCTGCTCGCCGCAGAGACCGGCCACCTCGTCGTGTCGACCCTTCACACGCTCGACGCGACGGAAACGATCAACCGTATCATTGCGGTCTTCCCCCCCCACCAACAGAAACAGCTCCGTCTGCAACTGGCGGCGGTCCTGAGGGCTGTCGTATCGCAGCGCCTGATGCCACGCGTCGACGGATTGGGCCGCGCCCCGGCCGTCGAAGTGATGATCAGCACGCCGTTCATCCGCGACTGCATCGTGGACAAGGAGAGGACGCACCTCATTCATGGCGCCATCGCGGCTGGCACCTCGCAGTACGGCATGCAGACCTTCGATCAATCGATTTTCGGGCTCTACCGGCAGGGGCATGTCAGCTACGACGAAGCGCTGCGGTGGGCATCGAACGTCGACGAGTTCAAGCTCAAGGTGCAGGGCATCTCCACCACGGGCGAGATGAGCCGTGATCAGATGGCCGGCTCCGTCACGGGCGCGCCGGAAATCACCCGCTTCGGCAAGTAGACACGCGCGCACTCGCAGCGCGCAGACCTTCAGCGCATGACCTCGTCCTTTGCATTGGCGCTTCGTGCGCTCAACGAACTGAAAGACGCTGGGGTTGTTCGAGAGTACGCGCTCGGCGGCGCCATGGCCCTCGTGTTCTGGACCGAACCCATCGCCACGTACGATCTCGACGTGTTCGTTGTCCTGCCGCCTCAGGAGGGAGCGATCGTCAATCTGTCGCCGATCTACGAATGGGCTGCTCAGCGCGGATACTCGACGTTGGCCGAGCACGTGCTCATCGAGGGCGTGCCGGTTCAGTGGATCCCCTCACACAACGCGCTCTCCGACGAAGCGATCGAGACGGCTCAAACGTTGGACTACGAAGGCGTTGCTGTTCGAGTGATCCGGCCGGAGTACCTGGCGGCCTTGTACCTGGAGCCGTCGGCGCGCACTCCCAAACGTCGCGAACGCGCCGCCGCGCTGGCTGAATCCCCGGTTGTGGACAGGGAGCTCTTGCAACGGCTGCTCCGACGATACACACTGGAATCGTAGATCCATGGCGAGTGGTTCACAGACGGCCCGTCCCACGCCCGAATTGCTCGAGCGCCTGTATCGTAGCAAGCGACAGTTGCACGAGCTCCGCGCTGGTCTGCCACTTCCCCAGAAAGTTGCCGACGTGCTGGCGCTTCAGCGCATCGTCGGTCCTCTGTTGGCGCGTCAACGCAGGCTGAAACCATGGGAGCGCCCGTGGCCGATCGAACCGTGACTTCGCATCGAGACCCGCCGACCCGAGTTGGCTAATCGGGCCTACCTCGACGGCCTCAAGATGCTCGCGCGGCGGGAGCTGTCAGAAGCACAGGTGCGTCAACGCCTGGCACGCCGCCAGCACGAGCCCGACGCCATCGACGCCGCCGTCACCCGCCTGAAAGAAGAACGCGCGATCGACGATGCCCGTACGGCAGCCGCAATCGCGCGGACCGAGACGGCCGTCAAGCGGCGCGGCAGGCTCCGCGTCAAGCGACAAATCGAGAGCGCCGGCATCGCCAGTGGCACGGCGAA
The DNA here is from genome assembly GCA_023265155.1 of Acidobacteriota bacterium. Lineage (GTDB taxonomy): Bacteria > Acidobacteriota > Vicinamibacteria > Vicinamibacterales > CAVVIG01 > JBGOTP01. The sequence continues at coordinate 9,781 of JAHFUL010000060.1, read as the reverse complement.
GCGGGCCGTCGACGAGGTCTTTGAGACGATCGACGACGAAACACTGATCGAAGCCGCCCTCGCCAGGCGGCTGCGCGGGCGAGCGCAAATCACCGACGACTCGGAGCTC
>JAHFUL010000060.1:4347-9572 GCA_023265155.1 Acidobacteriota bacterium | reverse complement strand
TTTTCTCTATCAGTGGTTGCGTCGAATGATCTCAGTTCAGGGTGTGTCGATGCGGTTCGGGTCGAAGGTGCTCTTCGACGACGTGAATGCGACCTTCTCGCCGGGCCGTCGCTACGGCCTGACCGGGCCAAACGGCGCCGGCAAGTCCACCTTCATGAAGCTGCTGACCGGCGAGCAGCCGCCCCAGCGTGGGTCGGTCGCCATACCGGACAAGATGGGCGTGCTGCACCAGGATCAGTTTGCGTACGACCGCTTCCGCGTCATCGACACCGTCATCATGGGCAACCAGCGTCTCTGGAAGGCCCTTGAAGAGCGGGAGCTCCTGTACGCGACCGCCGCGATGACCGACGAGGAAGGCATGCGTCTCGGGGAGCTCGAGGGCATTGTCGGCGACGAGGACGGTTATACCGCGGAGAGCGACGCGGCGATTCTCCTGCAGGGGTTGGACATTCCCGAGGCGCTGCACGTCCGGACGATGGCCGGACTGCAGGGCGGACAGAAAGTGCGCGTGCTGCTCGCGCAGGCGCTATTCGGCCATCCACAGGCGCTGCTGCTCGACGAGCCGACCAACCACCTGGACCTCGACTCGATCCACTGGCTGCGCGAGCTTCTGGTGCGGTACGACGGGACGCTGATCGTCATCTCGCACGACCGCCACTTCTTGAATGCGGTCTGCACGCACATCGCTGATATCGACTACGAAACGATCATCACCTATGCCGGCGGTTACGACGACATGGTGGTGGCCAAGACCCAGATCCGCTCGCAGGTCGAGGCGAGCAACGAGCAGCGGGAGAAGAAAATCGCCCAGCTCAACGATTTTATCGCGCGATTCGGAGCAGGCACGCGCGCCAGCCAGGTGACGTCGCGCAAGAAGGAAGTCGAGCGGCTGCAGACGACGGAGCTCGCCCGGTCCAACATTCAGCGGCCGTACATCAAGTTTGCGATGAACCGGCCCTCCGGCCGTCTGGCGATGGAGTGCTCCGGCGTCACGAAAGCCCACGGCGGATCGGCCATCGTCTCGAACTTCGACGCCATCGTGAATCGCGGCGAGAAGATCGTGCTGATCGGTCGGAACGGTCTGGGAAAGACAACGATGCTGAAGGCGCTCCTCGCCGATGCCCCAAGCGTGATCGCGTCGCCCCGCGAGATCGATCGCGGCACCGTCCGCTGGGGGCATGAGGTCTCAATCGGATATTTTCCACAGGACCACACCGGCGCGATCGAAAAAGGCCTGACCGCTGTCGAGTGGCTGCACCGCTTCGATCCCGACGCGGCCCGACAGGACATTCACGGCCTGCTGGGGCAGATGCTGTTCAGCGGAGAAGAAGGACTGAAGCCGACCGAAGCGCTGTCGGGCGGGGAAACCGCGCGGCTGCTCTTCTGCCGCATCATGCTGCAGAAACCGAACGTGCTCGTGCTCGACGAACCGACGAATCACCTGGATCTGGAAGCGATCAACGCGCTCAACATCGCCCTTCAGCGGTTCGAGGGGACCGTGTTCCTGGTCACGCACGACGAGGACCTGATGGAGGAAGTCGGCACCCGCGTCTGGAGCTTTGAAGCCGGCGGGATTCGCGATTTCAAGGGCACGTATGAGGAGCACGTGGCGTCGCTGGTGTAGACGGGCCATCCATGACTTCGAACGAGCTTCGGGCATCCTTCCTCGCGTACTTCGAGCAGAACGGGCACCGCATCGTGCCCGGTTCGCCGCTCGTCCCGGGCGACGACCCGACGCTGCTCTTCACCAACGCCGGGATGAATCAGTTCAAGGACGCGTTCCTCGGCCGCGAGAAGCGCGAGTACTCGCGGGCGGCCTCCTCGCAGAAGATCATGCGGGTCAGCGGCAAGCACAACGACCTGGACAACGTCGGACCCTCGCTCCGGCACCACACGTTCTTCGAGATGCTCGGGAATTTCTCGTTCGGCGACTATTTCAAGAAAGACGCGATCGCGTTCGCGTGGCATCTGCTCACCGACGTCTGGAAGATGCCCAAGGATCGGCTGATCGTGTCCGTCTTCAAAGGCGAGAACGGCATTCCGCGCGACGCCGAGGCGTACGACCTCTGGCGCGCGTTCGTGCCGTCGGATCGGATTCTCGAGCTCGGCGCAGACGATAACTTCTGGCAGATGGGCGACACGGGACCGTGCGGCCGCTGCTCGGAAATCTACTACGTCCGAGGCACGGGCGCCGATCCGGAGATCGAGATCTGGAACAACGTGTTCATGGAGTTCGACCGCAGCGCCGACGGAACACTCGCTCCCCTGCCGGCCCCCTCGATCGACACCGGCATGGGTCTCGAGCGGCTCACCGCAGTCCTGCAGCACAAGGATTCCAACTACGACACCGACGTCTTCGCGCCGCTGTTGAAGGCGATCGGCGAGCTCACGGGCATTCAGTACGGCGCCACCGAAAAGTCGGATACCTCCATGCGCATCGTGGCCGACCACATCCGGGCGACCACATTTCTGATCGGCGACGGGGTCATTCCGTCAAATGAATGGCGCGGGTATGTTCTGCGCAAAATCATGCGCCGGGCGATGCGCCATGGAAAGCATCTGGGGCTGACCGAGCCGTTCCTGCACCACCTCGTGCCGGTTCTCACTCAGCAGATGAGTGACGCGTACCCCGAACTCCGCAGCAACCGGGAGATGATCCAGAAGACCATTCTGGCCGAGGAGCATCGGTTCGAAACCGTGCTCACCGAAGGCCTTCCGCGCCTCGAAGCGGAGATCGCGAAAGCGCTCCAGACGCCGGCGAAGGTGCTCTCGGGTGATGCCGCGTTTCAGCTGTACGACACGTTCGGCGTGCCGTACGACTTCATCGAAGACACCGCAGCCTCGCAGGGCGTCAGCGTCGACAGAGCGGAATTCGAACTGGCAATGGAAGGACAGCGCGACAAGGCCCGGGCCCAGAGCGCCTTTGGCGGCTCGAGGAAGCGCGAGGAATTCTCGATCGCCGACGAAACCTCGTTGAAGGACGTTGGCGACCAGTTCGACGGCTACACGACCACGTCGGTTGCCGATGTGCCGGTCGTGGCTCTGTTCGACGAGGCCCGCCAGCCGGTCGACTCGCTCGCCAGCGGCAGCACCGGCTACGTCGCGCTCGCGCGCTCACCGTTTTATCTCGAGTCCGGCGGCCAGGTGTCGGATTCCGGGACGTTGCGGAACGGCGGAGGCGCAACCGCTGCCGTAGAAGGACTCGCGCGGATCCGGCCCGGGTTGCCGCGCGTGCATCGCGTCCGGGTCACGGCTGGAGCGCTCCGCCTCCACGACCATGTCACCGCGGATGTCGATGCCGATCTTCGCGACGCGACGCGTCGGAACCACACCGCCACTCACCTGCTTCACGCGGCGTTGCGAGAGGTGCTTGGCACCCATGTGAAGCAGGCGGGCTCGCTCGTGGCCCCCGATCGGCTGCGGTTCGACTTCAGCCATTTCCAGGCGATCGCGCCGGAAGACCTGGAGCGGATCGAGCGGATCGTCAACGAACAGATCGTACGGAATACACCGGTTCAGACCGACGTGCGCTCGACCGACGAAGCCATCAAGGCAGGCGCCATGGCGCTGTTCGGGGAAAAGTACGGCGATAAAGTGCGCGTGGTCAGCGTCCCGGGCTTCAGCGTGGAGCTCTGCGGTGGAACCCATGTCCGCGCGACCGGCGATATCGGTCTGTTCGTGATCGTCGCGGAGGGCGGCGTGGCGTCGGGCGTCCGCCGCATCGAGGCGCTCACCGGGATGGGCGCCTTCAATTGGGCGCAGCAGCAGCGCTCCGCACTGCGGCGCATTGTTCACGCCTTGCAGGTGAACGAGGACCAGGCGGTCGGGGCGATCGAACGCCTGCAGAGTGAAGCAAAACGGCTGGCGCGCGAGGTCACGCAGCTCAAGACGAAGGTTGCCATGGGCGGCAATGGCGGCGCGGGGGCTGACGACACGATCGAGATCGGAGGCGTCCGGCTCATCCGACGCAGGGTTTCGGACCTCGATAAGGAGGCCCTTCGCACGCTCACCGATTCCCTCAAGGCGAAGGTCAGGTCCGGCGTGATCGTGCTCGCCTGCACGAACGACCAAAAGGTGCAGGTTGTGGTCGCGGTCACGCCTGACTTGACGTCCCGTGTGAAGGCAGGCCAGATCGTCAGAGAGCTTGCGCCGATCGTCGGCGGCGGCGGCGGCGGCCGACCGGATTTTGCCGAAGCCGGCGGGAAGCACCCCGAGAAGGTGGACGAACTGCTTGCCGCGGCGGAACCGGTCATCGCTAGGTTGCTCGGCGTGTAAAACAACTGCACAGAAGTTCCGCTCCAGAGCCGACCAGAGGGGTCGGCCTGCGAGTCTGTAACCGCTGACCTCTAACCCCTACCCTTCCTGCAGCCGATACCATAATGGTCGGGTTGTGTCCGGTAGAGTCGGGGTGTAAGCTGAACTGTCAGACTATGGCTGTCCGTGAGGGAACACGCAGGACTAAAGTCCTGCGCTACAACAACATCTGCGCCCTTCTGGCGCTGCTGACCCTGCTGGCTTGCGCCCAGCCGGCCTTGGCCCAGGGCATCCGGCTCCGATACGACGCGTTCGGAAACAAGGAATACACGAATCCCGCCACAGGGCGGTCCGCAGTGGTGCCGTCGAGCTCCGCCCCGGCGGTTCGAAACGCCAGCCTTCCCGCCGGCGCACGCGAAAGCGCCTACGACGACTTTATCGTCGAGCATGCGCGCCTGAACAACCTGAGGCCCGACTTGATTCGCGCGGTTGTGAGGGTGGAATCGGGCTTCAACCCGTACGCGCAGTCGTCGAAAGGCGCTTTGGGCCTGATGCAGCTGATGCCCGCGACCGCCCGGCAGTTCAACGTGAGCAACCCGTTCGATCCGGAACAGAACATCCGGGGCGGCTCATCGTATCTGCGGCAGCTGCTCGATCGATACGACAACAACGAGGCGCTCGCGCTCGCCGCGTACAACGCCGGCCCTGGCGCCGTGGACAAGTACGGTCCGAACATCCCGCCGTATCGCGAAACGCAGCACTACGTGAGCCGCGTGAGCGAGATGGCCTTCGAGGTCAACGACGTGGTCAAGAAGGCCGGGACAAGGTTCTACAAAATCGTCGAGGTCATCGACGGTCGCGAGATCAAGACATATTCCAACATCAAGCCGCGCTAAATTTGGTCATCTGGTCATCTGGTCATTTGATCGGGTTCCGTGACCAGATACCCAATGACCAGATGATCAGATGAC
>JAHFUL010000060.1:0-4247 GCA_023265155.1 Acidobacteriota bacterium | reverse complement strand
AGATGACAAGATGACCAACTTCACCTATTCAGTCCGTTCAATCGCAGTCACATCGAGCCGTTCGTAGGCAGGACCGAGCGCCTCGGTCACCAGCAGGACTTCCACCCCGATCACCGCAGCGCACACAGCCCCCGCCGGCACCAGCACGAGCGGACCGATGAAGCGGTTGAACGCGAACCAGATGATCCCGCCGAGCAGGGCACCTGGGGCGGCCGCCAAGGCGACCAGCAGCGTCGTGCCTCCAACGACGATCAGCCTCTGCCCCACCGCGTCCACGCCCCGCGCGCGCCACCCGCCGAGCGACACCCACGCCGGGAACATCAGCGCCGCAGCATTGTGAATGGCCAGCTGCGCCGCGATGAGCGCGGGCGCCACGAGACAGACGGCGGCGGCAGCCGAGGCGCGGAGCGCGAGGCTGGTACTCGAGAAGACCGCCGTCGACAAGTACAGCGCAAGGCCGGTCATCGACCAGACGATGGCACTGAGCAGCGCTGCGGGCCAGAGCATTTCGCCGCGCACGAGCTCGGCGGCGCGGACCGGCCACGTTTTCAGTACTTCGAGATGCTGCAGATCCTGGCGCAGATCGATTCGGAGGATCAGCGGTCCGGTTAGCGTGCTCATCGCCACGACGATCATGGCGAACACGGCGAGGGAGGCCGAGATCCCTCGGCTCGAGATCGACGCGACCATGGCCATCCAGCCTACGAAGATCCCCAGCCGCACCAGAATCCGGACCTGAACGATCCGCAGCGTCTGTAGGACGGCTTTCCACGCGAACGCGGGCTCCGCACGGCCCTTCGGCGCCAGCGTCCAGCCGACCTTCCGCGCCCGGTACGCCGCCTTCCGCCGTGGCGGCCGATCGCGCTGCTCGTCGGCGATTTCGCGAGTGATGTCATCAAACGCCTGGTCGTTGAGGAACACCCACGCGACTGCGGCCAGCAGCACCATCAGGGCCTGCGGCAGGGATCGAAGGAACGGCGCCCAGTCCGCAGCGAACAACGGGCTGGCCAGGGCGACGAACGGCCACAGTGCGATGCGCGGAAGGCCCTGTGCCGACACCGCCGCGACGCGAGCCAGCGCGTCGTTGGCGTCGACGATCGGCTCACCGAGCAACGCCCGTCCGAGAGGCCATGCGACGCTGGCCAGCGCTCCCAGAACGAGCATCAGCGGCAGGCGCGCGAGCTGTCGCTTCCGCGCCTCGCGTGATGCCAGACGCGCGCGCGCGAGCGCGATGCCCGAAAAATACGTGCGCGCCGAGAACAGCAGAATCCACAGCGTGATCGCCATGCGGATGCGCGCCGGGTTCGACCCGAACGGAACGAGCACCGCGAAGACGAGAGGGCCGAACAGCAGTCCGACCTGCGACCGCATCATACGGTGCACGATCAGCTGTCGCCGCGACACCGGCGCCGGAAACAGAAATTGCACCTCCGCGCGGGTGAAATCGAGCAGCGTGCCTGTGCCCGGGAACAGCCAGCTCCCCGCCGCGACCGCGAGCACGGCGAGTCCAGCGACAGCGGCCCCCCCCAACGCGAACGCCGGGAACTGCTCCGCCAGCGATCGGGAGGCCCGCCGGCTGAGTGGCTGTTGCGCCCCGGAACGCACACGGAGCTGCGTGTTGAGGACGAAGAAGAAGTACGCGGCGCCCGCCAGCGCGGCCACGAGATACCGGGGCTCCCCGAGACGTTTCACCCAGCGGCGCACCCGGTTCCGCGTGCTGCAGGCGATGATGTAGAGGCTGGCCCCGATCACGATCAGCGTGCCGTTCCCGCGGTGTCGTGACCGGTGACGCGAAAAAAGATCTGTTCCAGGTTCGATCCCGCTTCCGCGAGATCGGCGCGCGATGCCAGCTCCGCCACGGTTCCGTCGGCGATCTTCCGCCCGCGATCCATGATGATCACACGGGTGCAGACTTCCTCGACCAGGTGCAGCAGGTGCGACGACAACAGGATCGCTGCTCCGTCCCTGGCGCGCGCCACAATCGTTGTTCGCATCCGCCGAATGCCAATTGGATCGAGGCCGGTCAGCGGCTCGTCGAACAAGAGCGTCGTCGCATCGCGGACCAGTCCGCAAGCAATGACGACCTTCTGCCGCATCCCGCGCGACAGCTCGTTGGGAAGCGCGGTTTCCTTTCCGGTGAGCTCGAGCTCGCCGAGCAGCGCCGTGGAGCGGCGATCGATATCCGGCACTCCGTACAGCCGTCCGATCAAGCGCAGATGTTCCGTGACGGTCAGATATTCGAACAGGTGCGGTTCGTCCGGCATGAACGCCAGACGGCGCTTCGCTTCGAGCGGCGCGCCGGTGAGATCGTGCGTGTCGATGCGCACCAGGCCCGACGTCGGCTTGAGGATCCCCGCCAGCGAGCGCAACGTGGTCGTCTTCCCGGCGCCGTTGGGGCCGATCAGGCCGACGATCTCCCCGGCGCGGACCTCGAAGGACAGGTCATCCACGGCGGTGAAGGCGCCGTACGTGCGCCGCAGGTGTTCGACGGACAGGGCCATCTCGATCTCGTTGCCTCGCTCAGGGTCGGCCGATTGCCTGTGCTAAAATGAGCGGTTCCGGAGGTAATCGATCACGTGGCTTCGCATGCATCCGCGCTGAAGGCGCACCGTCAGAGTCTCAAGAACCGTGAAAAGAACCGCCAGTTCCGCGCCCGGCTGCGGAACGCCCTGAGAAACATCCGCACGGCCATCGACGGCAACGATCTGGCCGCCGCCACGGGGGCGCTGAAGGATACCATCTCGCTCATCGACAAGATGACGAGCAAGGGTGTCATCCATCGCAATGCCGCCAGCCGGTACAAGTCGCGTTTGACGACGAGACTGAGCGGGAAAGCAGCCTAGGTCCGACCTTCAGGTCGGGCGCCACCGCGAACGCTACCGCACAATTCCACCACCAGCCGCTCGAGCAGCGCTCGGGGATCGCCGGCCGATCGTTTGAGGTCGAGATCCGTCCTGAACAGCGCCTCGACCGCGGGGCGCACTCCGGCTGGCGCCAGCGCCGGAAACTTCGTCCGCACCAGCCATCCGAGCTGACCGAGGATCTTTTCCGGCGGTGCTCCCGTATCCATCATGAGGGCCAGCTGGCCGAGCGCGGCCGCGCCGTTGCCCGCCTCGATCGCGTTGGCCATCGCCCAATCGTCCTGCAGCGCTGCCGGCCCCGCGATTTCCCGTACGTCGTCGCGTGTCATCGTCTTCTGGCCCATGGCATACAGCAGCAGTCGATCGACGTCATTGCGCAGCCGCTTCACATCGGTGCCGCAGCGCTCGGCGAGCAAACGCGCGCCGGCCGCTTCGATTTCCATGCCGGCCGCTGCGACACGTGTTCTGACCCAGCGTTCTGCGGCGGCCTGGTCCTCGATGGCGCCGCAGTCCACCAGCGTTGCCTGCCTGGCGAGCAGCTTGTACATCCGGCTGCGTTTGTCGATGGCGCTGGCGACGAGCACCAGCGCGGTCTGCGGATCGGGCTTCTTGAGAAACTCTTCGAGCTCGTCGAGCGCCCGCGTCGCGGTGTCGCTCTCGCGCTTGGGCACGAGCAGTCCCTCGGCGTGCAAGACGACGACCACACGCCTGGGTGACATCATGGGCAGCGTTCGCGCGGCGGTGATGACCGAGGCCACGGCCGCGGCCAATTTGTCTCCTGACCCGAGATCGCCGACGTGGATCCGCTCGACATTGAACGGCCGGAGGTCCTCTTCGACCAGCTGCTCGAACTCGTGCGCGAGGGCGGACTTCTCGAAGTCGTCTTCGCCCTGCAGGAGGTAAATCGGATCGGGCCGGCCCGCTGTGATCTGTTTGCTGACGGCGGCGGGGGTCAATTGAGGCATCAGCTCGTCACGACGTCACGAAGCACAGGAAGCATTTTAGTCGAAGCGCCTTCGTGCACCTCCTGGTTCATGCTGCGGCGGCGAGCGTCCAGAGACCCGCCAGGATTCGCAGGGTTGAAGGCTGCGGGCGATCAGAATGGATCGAAGGGCTCAAAGATAATCGTCTTACCGGCTTCTGAGCCACCGCTGAACGTGAGAATCACCAAATCCCCGCGTAGTAGGCAGAAGCCGCAAGCGTTCTTCAAGAGGATGTGCCCTGTCATCCGAATGGTTCCGTTGGCGAAAACCAGGTCCACGCTTCCATCGGCACGAAGCGAACCTTTGAAGTCACGCGTTTGCGGCCCGGAATCCCAGTATCTGCCGGAAACCGTTTGTCCGACCTGGCTGTCAAACCAGACATGCCGATACTGAGAGGGAGTAT
>JAHFUL010000059.1 GCA_023265155.1 Acidobacteriota bacterium | reverse complement strand
AGACCGGCGCGTGCGGTTCCGCCATTGGAGCGGACGCTTCCGCAACCGGCACTGATGCGGGCGCGTCGCTGACCAGCACCCTCGGCTCCCACAACGGAGTCAGCCCTTGTATCCCGGTAACCGGCACGGGTGCGTCCCAAACTGGGACGAGAGCCGGCGCTTCGCTGACCGGGGTTGGGGGTTCACTCGTGCGGAACGGGACAGTCGTTTTGCTCACCGGCACAGGCGCCGCCGGCACAGGCGCCTGTCGAGCGGGAGCCGGCGGTGACGCTTCGCTGATCACAATTGCTTCCGACGGAGGAGCCGGTGCTGCTGGCGCTTCACTGACCGGCGGAGGGCCTTGCCAGACCGAGGCCGGCGGTGGTTCGGCATGGCCTGGCGCCGCTTGCCAGGCTGCAGCCGGCGGCCGTTCGTCCCAAGCCGGCGAAGGCCTGGGCTCCGGCCAAATCTGACCGATGTCCGGCAAGCTCAAGTCGTCGTCTTCGTCGTGGAAGACAGGACGGCGTGTGACCGGCGTTCGCGTTTGCACCAATGCAGACGGCTCGATCACGATGGGCACGGCCGTATCGCGAATCAAAACTTCCGCAAGCAACACCGGCGCAGCGTCTTCACTGTCCTCTGCGGACGGCTGGTCGCCTGCTGCGGCGTCGGCCGGCCAGAGCTGCGCGGCGTCCGGCAAACTCAGAGAGTCATCCTTCAAGGCCCCAGACGGACCCTCGGCGACCAAGGGCGATTTCCACGGCGTGGACGCCTGAATCTCGACAGACGGAGCCGCGTGCTCCGGCGTTGGAGCCACCGCAACCGTTGCAAACACATCAACCGGCACGCGGTCATCGTCCGCCACCTGCCGCCGCCGAATCTCCGCCCACACGTCGTCTCCTCCGCGCGCGGCCACGATCGTGAAGGACTCGCCTGGGAACTCCCGCATCGCGGGCAATTCGTACTGGGCGGCTCCAAACTCGTCGAGCGCTCGCTGGGATTCAACCGGCAGGAGCTGGTTGACGATGCCGGAAACGGCTTCGAAGGTCAGACCGCGGGTGGCGAGATCAACCTGCCCGGTGGGGGTTACGACGTACGGCCTGTCCCCCACGTGCATGACGACCGCTTCGCCGTCGAGACGGATGATCGCTTGGAGCAGTGAGGGAACCAGTGTCATTGAGTCCTATGCGAACTTCGCCGAGAGCGGCCGAAGTATCCATGATTGCACAACGCTGCATCCGCAGCAGAAGGGCCGCCTACGCTCAATGTCGGCTCAAGTCAGGATGCGCATTAGAAGGATCCGCAGGGGCGGTCATGACTTCGTAGATCCTGACGAGCTCGACCAGTTTGTAGCCGCGCGTTTGATACGGCGGCACAATCCGCTCGGTCCTGAGGTACTGGAGCATCGTGGCATCGGAATAGTCGGGCGCCCCGATGTCTGGGATACCAGTCAACCGCTCTTCGAGGCCGGCAATCGTCATGATCTTCTCGAAGCTGATGCGAACGGCTGGCAGGACGCCGAAGCGGCGGATCCGTTCCTCGCGGGAACGAGTCGCGAAAAGAACGAAGATCTCGTTGCTCATGAAGTTGTAGTCGGCCTCCGATCGGCTTGCAGGGGCGTTCTCCACCCGGATGAAGGCGATCGTCTCGAGCTCCTGAAGGCGATCGAGCAGTGTCTGCGTAAACGTCCCTTCCCCCGACCATTTCGACGTGTCTACGTTCATGGAATCTGCAATCTGCAATCTGCAATCTGCAATTTCATGCTTTCCGCCCCTGGTGGATGGCCATGAAGCCGCCAAGGACACGGTAGTACCTGACCCCGACGAACCCTCGCGTTTCCATCAGGCTTGCGACTGCCGCCGCTCCGGGATATCGCCGAATGGAGGCTGGAATGTATCGATACGTATCCGGATCGCGGTGCAGAATCCAGCCAAGCGCACTGCCCACGATCGTCAAGTACGCCAGGTAGGCAGCGCGCACCAGACCATTGGATGGACGATTGAAATCGAGAGCGACCGCCTGTCCCCCCGGGCGGAGCACGCGCAGGATCTCATCGATCGCCCCAGGCAGATCGGGAACGTTTCTGAGGCCATAGCCGGTGGTCACCAGATCGAAGGACCCGGACGGGAACGGCAGCGCCTGCATGTCCCCGACCAGAAACGCGGGACCCCGGGTTGAAGCTTTGGCCACCGCCAGCTCAATCATCCGTCGTGTGAGATCGAGGCCAACGACCTGTCCGCCGAGCTGATGAAGGGCGAAGGCGATGTCTCCGGTCCCGGTTGCCAGATCCAGCGCCCGGGCGCCAGGCGATGGCGCCGCCAGCCTGACGAGACGCTGCTTCCACGCGCGGTCGCGCCCATAGGACAACAGGACCGTGATCAAATCGTAGCGATCAGCGATCGTCGCAAACAGCGTCCGCACGTAGCGGCGCTTTCCATCGGGCGTGGCGATGGCATCGTGAATCGACATCTTCAGATCAGACTGGCGATAATAGCGTGGCATGCTTCCGTCGAGCACCGTCGAGAATTATCTGAAGGCGATTTACCAGGGCCAGCTGCAGCTGGCGACGGGGGTGCGTCTCGTGCCGATGGGTCACGTGGCGACGGCGCTCGGCGTCACGCCGGGAACCGCCACCACGATGGTGAAAGCCCTTTCAGAATCGGGACTCGCGGAGTACGAACCGTACAGCGGCGTCAGGCTCACGCGTGCGGGCGAGAAGCTCGCGGGACGGGTTCTGCGGCGGCATCGACTGGTCGAACTGTTCCTGGTGCAGGTCATGGGCATGAGCTGGACCGAGGTACACGACGAAGCGGAACAGCTCGAACACGCCGTCTCCGAGCGCCTGATCGAGCTGATCGACGAAATGCTCGGGCGGCCCACGCACGATCCCCATGGCGATCCGATTCCCACGGCGGCCGGCGCGCTGAGGCCGAGCCCGCTCGAGAACCTGCTCACGTGTCCGCTGGGCACGCCGCTCAAGGTGACCCGCATCACCGACCAGGATCCAGCGTTTCTGCGTTTCATCGAGCACAACGACCTGAAGCCCGGCCAGGCCGTTCAGGTGGAGACGCGGGACGCGGCGGCCGATTCGGTGAAAGTGCGCCGGGGCAATCGAACCGCCATCACCATTGGCGCCCGAGCCGCGTCGAAACTCCTCGTCGAGGCTGTTTCCTGACCTGATCAGAGAGAATCGAGAAACGCGAGCAGCTGAGACCGCCGAGCGGGGTCGAGCTGTTCAAAGCGCCGGCGGGCGTCTTCAGCCTCACCCCGGTGCCGCTCGATCCCTTCGAGCGGAGTGCTCGCGGTCCCATCGTGCAGGAGGGGACGGCGGACACGAAGCCCCCAAAGCGCAGGCGTGCGGATCTCGTGGGGCAGCGCGGATGCCTGAGGAATTCCGTCGCCGGTGCCCACGTCGTGCAGCAGGAGGTCCGAAAAGAGCGGCACGTTTTTTCGGTCGAAGAGCGGATGTCGTGACGACTCGGTCTGGAGAACCGGAATGTGACACGCCGCGCAGCCAATCTGCGCGAACACGCGCTCACCGTCCTGAACCGCGCCGGTGATCGGACCGCGCGGTGGGGGAGCCAGAAACTTCAGAAACGCCTCGAAGTTGTCGATTGCCGCCAGGCGCGTGCGCCGATTGGGCACATCCTCCGGATCGGGCGCGGGATCGCAGCGCTTCAACTGCGCGGGCGCGACACCAGCGGCCAGCTCCTGCGGGAACAGTTCGTTGGTGATGCCCATTTCGTTGCGATAGGCATCGGCGCTGAAGGTCCTGAGCGTTGCGTGTTGCGACTTCCAGCCGAACCGGCCAACCCGCGCTCTGCCGGTGCCCACGTCGGTGACGACCGCCGCGCGGCCGCTGATGCCATCGCCGTCGCGGTCGTCCGGGTCGGCAAGACCCTGAAGCACCTCGTCCGGGATGGCCTCCACGAGTCCGGCCCCGAAGACCGGTATTGGAACGCGCCGGGCAATGACGTTGGCCTCGGCGGGAATCCGAGGCTGGCAACTGTGAGGCGGCGTCGAGAACAGATGAAAGAGCGTATCGAGCGGACTGCCGTCAGGACCGCTGAGCGGCCCGATGTTGCCGCTGGCGTCGCGGTAGGCGGCGCGCACTTCGGACACCAGGCTGACGCCCCCGATCGCGGGCACATTGTGGCAGACGGCGCAACTCGTGGCGTTGAACGCGGGGCCCAACCCTTCCTCGGCGGTTTCCACCTCGAGAAAGTCATCCAACCCGATCCGGAAGCGCTCGAACTCGGCGGGAAGAAGTCCTGGCAGCGGATCGCCGAACCCCGCAGACTGCCCCGGCATCGAGCCCGTCCCGAGGAGAACGACGAGAGTGGCGCAGGCGAGGACCGCGCGTCGAATCATGGCGCCGCGGCTTTCGCGCGAACGCGCAGCGTCCCGCGCATGAATCCATGACCGGCGCCGCACAGCTTCGAACATTCGAAAATGTACTCGCCGGGCTGGCCGATCTCGATCACGACGCGCGCCTCGCCGCGCCTCCGTCTCGGAATCTCCACGTCGATGTCCCCCGGTCCAATGAGCCGGAAACCGTGCGTCGTGTCTTCGCTCGTGATGCGCAGCTCAACCCGGCTGCCCTCGTCGATCGTGATCTCAGACGGGGTGAACGAGAAGCGCTCCGCCACGACGTGGACGACTCGCGCCGGCGGGCGATCCTGATGGCCGCCGGGCGAAGCGGCCATCAGCAGCGCGCCGGCCAGTCCGAGCGACGCGCTGCGCATGCGGCCCTGCATCTAGAACCACCACCCAAGGCCGACGTTGATCGACCGAGGGGCCGGCACCACGGTGCTCTTGCTGCGCACGTGGGAATAGTCGAACTTGATTGCGACGTCGGGATCAACCCAGTACGTGGCGCCGACCACCCAGGCGTCGCGATCGAACTGCGGCAGCTTCACGAAACCCGCCGGCATCCGAAACTGCGTATCGAAATCCTCGTAGCGCACGAACACCGCCGCGTCGTGGGGAAACCGGGCGGGCAGGACCCGATAGGCTGCTTCGACGTAGCTTCCTCGCAACTGGTCGGCGATATTCGGGTTGACGCCTGTGGTTCGTCCGACGGCATCGTTGAGCTCTCCGGCGCCGCCGATGAAGACGTGGGCGTGCTGCCCGCGCGCTTCGAACCGGCCTCGGGAGAAGCGCGCATCGAGCTCGAAGAGCCCGACGGAGGTGTCGAAGTTGGGTGTGTTGAATCCGGTATTGCCTCGCCAGAAACTGACGCCGGTCTGCAGCCCGCGAACGCCGACGTACTCGAGACGGCCCGTCCACCCGACGTTACGGACCTGCGCCTCCGAACCGTGCTGCGCCGCCCCTCTCAGACCCTCTTCGGCACGCAGCTCCGTCGCATCGAGTGGCGCCATCGCGTAGAGCCGATAACGAAAGCCCCGGCCGAGGCTGCCGTGGACACCGGCGCCGGCGTCAAACCATGTCGTGGGGATGATCACCGTATCGACGAACGGCCGCTCGACGCCGTGAAACACAGGAGGCTCGTGCCGCTCGTTGATGATGCCAACCGGCGCCAGTATCATCCCGGCGCGGAAATTGATCTCGGGGCGGATAAGGAAATCGACGTACGCCTGCTCGAGCTCGAGCTCTCCACCTGGTTCCAGTCCCTCGACAACGGCGTGCTCCAGCTCCAGCTCGCCCACAAACCGCAAGCGGTCCGAAAAGCGATGGGAAAAGAGGAGAACAAACCGATGAAAGTCGATCACGCCCGGCCCATCGGTCGGCTTGCTGAAGTGGAAATCCATGTAGCCGGAAACCGGTCCCGACTGAGGCGCATTCGACGAACCGGACGTGCCCGACTGCGCGAGCCTCGGTGCCTGAACGCTGACTGGCAGCGTCGCGGGACGCCCCGTCGCGGGCGGCACTGCCGTCAGGCAAATAGAAGCCACCACTTCACAAGCTAGAAACATTTATTTTGAGTACTGAAACTCACGGTCAGTGTAGGACCGCGCCCACGGCCTGTCAAGGGCATTCGGCTGCTAGGCTCTTTCGAGCTTCAGCCTGATGTTCACGAAGTTGTATGGCGGCCACGGGCCGGTGTACTTGAACGTCAGCGTGTCGAAGCGGCTCGCAATCGATTTGACCCTGGCATCGAACGCGCTCTCTCGATCTCTCGAGATGAGAAACGCGGCGTTCATGATCATCGTGTCGCCAATCGGCTTGTTGATCCGTGAGGCCACCGACACATCGCGCAGCTCGTCGAGGATTTGGGCGACGTAGCGTTCCGAGCGCGACTCCAGGGCGGCATCCACGAGCCGGCCGTACTGCATCCGGGCGAAATAGGTCGCGCCCTTCTGCCCGGAGATCTCCTGCTTCAACCTGCTGATGTCCTCGTCGTCGACCTCGACCTCCCGGATGGCCTGCTGGCGGTCCCGCAGGATCTTCAACCCGAACTCCAGCTTGTTCTGCATCTTGTCCAGCACGTCGCCAAACGCTTCGGCCGCCGATCGCAGCAGCTCGACGATGTCCTCGCGGGTCTTGAAAATCGTCCCGAAGGACATCGGAATCACGGTGTGCTCGCGCATGACCGTCTCGTTCACCCGCTCGTGGGCCAGCACGTGCGCTCGCGTGGAATCGAGCACCTCGAGAGGCGCGTCGGAGACGACCGCGGCGAGATTCCTGAAGTGCACCGTGTGGACGTCCGATGGATCCGCGCCGATGCCGATCGGCCCGAACTTCAGCGGCAAGGGCGCCTCGATGATGCAATACACGTACTTGCCGCGGCTGCCCGGCAGGGTTGCAGCGTGTTCGATGTGCGGGCCGGACGGGGCGGTCTTCTTCTCGGCTCCCGTGCGGGATTCGACCCTCCGGCGGGCCGCGCCGTTGCTGCGCGCCGCCTTGGTGGACGGCGATTTCGACATGTTTTTCACCGGCGGTGCCGCGCGACCCGCGCCGCGCCGAACGCTAGACGATGGCCTTGACATGTTTTCCGCTCCTGCGGAGCTTCCTCTGCGCAGCGCCAGCGGGCGCGTCGAGCACTTTCCTGATCTCCCTCACGAGATCTTCGGGGAGACACGGCTTGGTGACGAACGCATCGCATCCCGCCCGCATGGCCCCTTCAGAGATACCGGCGAGCGCGTGTCCAGTGAGCGCCACCACCGGAATATTCGCGGTGCGGCCGTCCGCCTTGAGGCGTCTGGTGGCTTCCCATCCGTCCATGACCGGGAGCGAGAGATCCATCAGGATGATATCGGGCCGATCCTCCACCGCGCGCTGCAGCGCCTCCATCCCATTGGCTGCCTCGACGACGTCGAATCCAGAAAACTGGAGGTACTCGCTGTACATCTCACGAGCGTCAGCGTAATCGTCAACCACGAGGACCCGCGATCGTGCCGTTTTCTTCATTGGGTTATTTTCTTCCCTGAGTGGGCAATGTCAGCGTGAACGTCGAGCCTTTTCCCAGGCGGCTCTCCACCGACAGGCGGCCATTCAGCATTTGTGCGAGACGGCGGCAGATCGAGAGGCCCAGGCCGGTTCCACCGTACGCGCGCGTCGGTGAATTATCGAGCTGCCGGAAATCCTCGAAGATCTTCTCCTGATCGGCGGGGGCGATCCCGATGCCGGTGTCGGCCACCGACAGGGTCAGCGTCCGGTCCCTCTCGGATCGCCGCGCCCGGATCATGATCCCTCCCTGATGCGTGAACTTGACCGCGTTGCTGACCAGGTTCAGCAGAATCTGCTTCACCTTCTGCCGATCGGCCGAAACCGGCGCAAGATCCTTCGGCACGCTGGTCGTGAGGGTCAGCTTCGAGCGCATGATGATCGGTTCGAGCTCGGCCTTCACCTCCGACAGCAGGTCGTCGACCTTGAACCTCGAGATCTGCAGCGGCATGCGCCCCGCCTCGATGCGGGAGATGTCGAGAATCTCATTGATGATCGTGAGCAGATGACGCCCGTTCGATTCGATGCGCCCCAGCTGCCGCCGCGCCGACGCCGGTACCGGCCCGGCGACACCCTGGAGGAGCATCGAGGTATAGCCGAGCATCGCGTTGAGCGGCGTTCGAAATTCGTGCGACATGTTCGCCAGGAACTGAGACTTCAGCGCGGACGCCTGCTCGAGCTCGATCGCCTGCCGCCGCAGCAGTTCGTTCTGGTGCGCGATGTCGGCTGTCGCGGCCTGAATCTTGCGCTCGAGCTCATCAGAGGCCTGCTTCAGCTGCTCGTACAATTGTGACTTCCCGCTCGCTTCGCGGCGGTCGTGCAGAATCGTCACCACCGCGGTCAGCTCACCGTGCTCGGACAGAATTTTTCCGGCGATGGCTTCGACCGGCATCGCCTCGCCCGTGTTCGGATCCATCAGCGCCATCTCGCCGACGCGCCGCTCGTCGGCGCTGACGAGCATGCCGGCGATGAAGGACGAGAAGTGGGCGTCGTTGGCCTGCACCCACCGCTGCACCGTGGCGCTGGCCCGCGCCGGGACGGTGAACAGGCGCTCGGCGGGCTCGTTCATCAGGGACGTGGCGCCGCCGGCGTCGGTGACGACGATGGGATCGGCGACCGAGTCGATGATCAGGCTTAACCGGTCGCTCTCCGCGCGCGCCTGCACCTCGGCCACGCGCGGCCTGCAGTCGTTCTCCTCGATCTCCTCGCTCGCGCGCCTCAGGTCGCTGACATTGCGCAGAATCGACACGACCCCGGTGCCCTGCCGCGCATCGTGGGTCACGGTGCTGAGCAGCTCGAACAGCAGGTCGGAGCCGTCCGCGGGATTGACGAGCAGGAGCTCGCGCCGCGCCGCGCCGGTCTCTTCGATCGCCTTGCGCGACAGCGCCGACGAGAGGAGCATGGTGTTCATGCGGACGGCTCCCCGCCGTCCTTCGCTCGCTTCCTCCGACGCCGCGAAGAGGGTGAGCGCCCGTGCGTTGGCGATGAGCAGCCGGCCTTCGGTATCGGTGAGCAGAATCGGATCGGTGACCGCGTTGATGATGCTGTGCAGGAGCGCGCGCTCGCGCGCCTGGCCGCGATCGCCGTCGGTGACGGCCGGCAGTCCGAGAATCTGATCGATTTTCTGACCGAGCACGCCGGCGAACCAGGTCACGTGCGCGGGGAGCTCGGCCGGCGAAAACAGCAACAGGCCGAACGGCTCCTCGGCCAATCCCAGAGCCCCGAGCGGCACCACATGAAAGGGCGCGTCGTCAAACGGCGTGGAAGGCCGCCGGCGCCGGTCGGCCGCCGTGTGCGCCGGTCCGACGTACACGGGTCGACAGTGGGTCAGCGCGTGGACGAGCGGGTTGCTCCAGTCATCCAGAGGCACCGAAAACGAGGAGGTCGCGGCTGTAGGGAAGCCGACCGCGCCCACCGTCAGGAGGGCCTGGCGGCCACCCGGCCTGACGAGACACAACGACTTCGACACGTGATGCACCTCACCGAGCCAGTGCAGCGCGTACTGTGCGCAATCGGCAATCTTGGTGCGGGGGAGGAAACCCTCGACGAGTCGAAGCCTCGCGGCGAGCGAATCCGATCCGAAGACCACCGGCTGGCGCCCGCCCGCAGATCCGATCACCTCCCGGAGACCGCCGTTCGCCCTAGCTCGGCGCCCGCGTCCGGCGGCGCCTGACAGCGCGGCGGGCAGCCGCGCCACGTGTGAGCTGGGCGCGGAGTGCGGCGTTTTCGGCAAGGACTTCCTCATACTGCTTGCTCTCCACGGCGGGCCTGCTCACCGTTGCAGCCTGTCCGACCGCTTCGGAGTACTTCAGGTACGTGTCACTCGACGCCACCACGATGCGGGCTTCAACCGTGACGAGGTCGATGCCGACCAACGAGGCGCGCACCCACGCGTCGATGACGATCCCCTTGTCGAGAACGCGATCGAGGACATCGATAAGACTTGTGCCGCCGGCGCTCCGCTCAACGGGCATCGGTCTCTCCCAGCGCCCGACCACCCGGTCAGGCCTACTTCAAATGGCCGGTCGTCGAGCGCCGGCGCGTCAGCGACGCGAGCTTGCATTCCGGTAGTCGAACTTCCCTTCAGAGCTTTTCGTCCTCGACCCGACAGTGCCTGCTTGCCAGGCGTCAGGTGGTGATCGTACTTCCACCAACGAGAACTGTCCCGCTCAGCATCGCTCGCTTGCCGAGGAATGAAGCGAAGGAGCCGGGAACCATCTCAGCAACGCAGGTGCCAGCCGGCTTTACGGGGAACGTGACGAAAAGCTCACCCGGCATCTGCAGTGAAGCCCAACGGCTCCGGCAGTGAACGTACAAGAATCTTACAGAACGGACAGCAGATCAGTCGGCCGGTCTACGACCCGATCCTCGTCTCGAAGCTCGGACTGCGGAATGCCCTGGAAGCCGAATCCGTATCGCGCCAGACAGACGGCGGTTCCAGCTGCGCGGGCGGTTCGCACGTCGATGACCGAGTCACCAATGAGCACCGTGTCAGGGCCTGCCACCCCGGCGCGCTCCATCAAGTGCCGCAGACCCGACGGATCAGGCTTACGGGGGACCTGACCGTCGCCACCGACAATCCGTTCGGGCTCGAAATGGCGCCCGAGATCGAGCCCGTTCAGGATCGCCTTCGTGGCATCGAGTGGCTTGTTGGTCAGCACGGCCAGGATGGCCCGGGATGAGAGGGCATCGAGCGTCTCGGGCATTCCGGGATAGGGCCGCGTGAACTTCAAGAGCCGCGCGTTGTAGATCGTCAGAAATCTGGACAGTGCGTCCGGAGGTTGAGGCCGCCCCCCCGCCGCGAACGCGCGCGCCACAAGTGTCGCCGCGCCATCCCCCACCATTCGCCCGATGGCTTCGGGCGAGAGAGGCGCGGAGCCGACCTCGGCGAGCAGTGCGTTGGCGGAGTCGGCGAGGTCGCGCAAGGAATCCACCAGGGTCCCATCCAGATCAAAGACCAGCAGGCGGAAGCCGGCATGTGGGGATGCGGGAGCCCGAGGATGTGAGGATGGATCCAGATCAGTCGCCCTTCCCGTACTCCGCGCAGGACGTTGGGGTCTCCCACACCTTCACGCGGACCACTGGGAGTTTCTGTTCGGCAGCGTAGTCGAAGATCAGGCGGGCGATCCGCTCGACCGTCGGGTTGCTGTCGACCAGAAACATCGGCTCGCCGAGCTCTTTGAGCGGAGCCACGAGCGGGTCGTCGTACCGCAGCACCATTCGATGATCGATCTCGCGATCGACCCATCCCTTCACGATCCGCTTGATGTCGCTGAAGTCGCACACCATGTTGCGGTTGTCGAGCTGATCGGTCCGGACCTCGATCTCCGCGACCGCGTTGTGGCCGTGCGGGTGCTTGCAGATGCCATCGTAGTCGAGCAGCCGATGGCCGTAGCAGAACTCGATACGCTTGGTGACAGAGTACATGGGATGATGGAGTGATGGAGTGATGGGGTGATGGGGTGGTGATGGGGTGATGGAGTGATGGAGTGATGGAGTGATGGAGTGATGGAGTGATTTTGGTAATGTGACGATCTATAAGTTACATCACAATATCACCACATCACCACATCATCCCATCATCCCATCATCCCATCACCCCATCACCCCATCACCCCATCACCCCATCCCCAGGTCGCCATATGCCAACGGCTGTCCTGCTCTCCGGCGGTCTCGACAGCGCCGTCCTCGTCGCTGAAGAGGCGGCGCGACCCGAGGCCGGGCAGATCCAGCCGATCTACGTGAGCGTCGGCCTCGCGTGGGAACGCGCCGAACGCGAGGTCGTCGAGTGGTTTCTGACCGCCGCGTCTCTGGGATCGCGGCTGAGGCCGCTCGTAAAGCTCGCGGTCGACATGAGCGACGTGTATCCCGCCGCGCACTGGGCGATGCAAGGCCGGCCGCCCGCCTATCACACGCCCGATGAAGACGTGTACCTCCCTGGACGGAACATCGTGCTGCTCGCGAAGGCGGGTGTCTACTGCGCGACGACACGGATCGATCGGATTGTGCTCGGGACGCTTGATCACAATCCGTTCCCCGACGCGACGCCGGCGTTTCGCGCGGCTCTGGCGTCGGCCCTGTCGCTCGGCCTCGCCCATCACCTGACGATCGACGCGCCCTATGCGCGCGTGACCAAGGCCGAGGTCATCCGGCGTGGTGCCGCACTCCGTCTGCCGCTGGAGCTCACGCTCTCCTGCATGAGCCCTGTGGAGGCTGTCGAGGCGTCCGGCGACACGGGAATCGCCGCACCGGCGTTTCCGCGGCACTGCGGGGTGTGCAGCAAGTGCCGCGAACGTCACGACGGCTTTCTCGAAGCCGGCGTCGCCGACCGAACCGATTACGCAGACCGTACGCATACGGGCGAGTAGAGCGTCTTGGGTGAATCAGTATCACCAACCACCAGCGCCCCATCACGAAGTCACGAAGATCACGATGACTTCATTGATAAATCCTTCGTGTCCTTCGTTCTTCGTGATGTAACAGGCGACCGGCCATGGTTGCTCGGCGGTCTCCGCGTCACGGCTTCGGGTCTCTGGCCCAGTCCGTGTGGAGTTGAAGTTTGCGTCCGTCGACCGGGAGCGCGACGGGCAATCCGTCGGCTGGGTGAAACAGCGTGCGATCGATACGCAGCAGCAGCAGCGACAGCTCACGTTCGTCGGGCGCTTGAATCACGATTACACCCGCGCCCTCGCCGGGTGGAAAGCGACGGTCGTCCAGATAGTCGCGATCCATGGTCACGAGCGTGCGGCGAAGCTGCTGTGCCAGCTGGTAGTGCCTGACATCGGGCGCCCGGCGCAAGTCCTCCTCCTCGAGCACGAACACCACGTCCCAGTTCAGCCTGTGCCGCATGAAGGCGACGAGACCCGCCGGCACATTGGCATCGGCATAGATCCTCGGCCGCGGCGACAGCCGCTCCGCCTGCAGGGCGAGTTCGCCGGATAAGGACCCCACGTCGCTTCTGCCTTCTGCCTTCTGACTCGCGGGCCTGAAAGGCCCGCGCTACTTGCCTTCCGATTTCCCGTCCCGCACGGCGTTGGCTTCCCGCGTCAGCTGCGCCACGAGCTCGGCGCGGCGGTGAACGAGCTCTTTTCGAGGGCGCCGGCCCTGCGGGGATCCGATGACGTACTCGCAGAAGAGCGGGAAAGCGATCGTCGAATCGCAGTACGCGACGACGGTGTCCTGGAGCACACTCGGATTCACCTTGCCCCAGCTCACCGCTTCGGCGGGCGTGGCCCCCGAGAGACCGCCCCAGACGACCGAATCGGTCGTGATCTGGATGAAGTAATCGTTGCCGCCTTTGGGAATACCGTAGACCTCCCAGAGCGTCGGCTGCGCCTGCAGATAGAAATTCTTGGGTGAGCCGCCCCCGAGGATCACGCAGCCGTTCTGCCTGCCCGCCAGCACGATCGCGCAGACCTCGTTCACGTCCTTGTTCGGATCGATCATGAGGCGGCTGCTGTTCATCAGCTCGTGATAGGCGATGTTCATGCCGATGGAGCTGTCTCCCGGCGACGAGGTGTAAATCGGCACGCCGGCCAGCGCCGCGCGCGCGACGACGGAGTGCTCTTCGGATCCGGGAAAGCGGTCCAGCAGATCGCGCCCCAGGAGATAGTGGAATTCCGACGTGGCGACCGGCTCGTTCAGACCGGACCGCACGATGAACTCGCGGACGTAGGCATCGGTTTCGAGGAGCACCGTCGCCGGGAAGAGGACGTCGTAAATACGGATGACTCCCTCTTCGAAGAGCTCGACATCGTCC
Source organism: Acidobacteriota bacterium (assembly GCA_023265155.1). Lineage (GTDB taxonomy): Bacteria > Acidobacteriota > Vicinamibacteria > Vicinamibacterales > CAVVIG01 > JBGOTP01. The sequence goes on along the minus strand of JAHFUL010000059.1, from coordinate 4,818 downwards.
ATGAAGGGTGAGCCCCGGGTCAACGTGAAATTCAACGCGTAGTGCAGATCGTGATAGAGGTTCGCCCCGGTGGAAATGACGAAGTCGACGAGGCCCCGATCCATCAGCTCGATCACACAGCCGCCCAGGCCCGCCGGCGTCATCGCCCCCGCCACGGTCAGACCAATCATCGTCTCGTTGGCAGGCAACAGCATTTTTTCGGAAAAGATCTGGCAGGCTTCCGAGAGCCGTCCGGCATTGAACGCCTGGAATCCCTCGTCAATCAGGTGACGGACCTCGGGGCTCCCCTTCGGGCGGTAGTAGCGAATCGGTTTACCGGAAAGAAATTGCGCGCGGGAAGTCGCCGGTGAACCGGGAGCACGATACGGCAAGACACGATCTCCTCGTTCAAGGCGTCGAATGTCGCTCGAGGCAAAAATAGCTTAACATCGACCGTCGTGAGTGGCGAATCCGCCTGGATGTGGTGGACGCTTGCGGGCGCGGCCATCGCGCTCGCCATCGTGGGGTTGTGGGTCTGGCTCAAGGGCCGCCCGTTCGCTCCAGGCGAGGTCTTTCGAGCCAGTCGCCTGAGCGGCGGCAATCGTCTCTTTCCGACCCAGGTTCTGATTACCCCCTCCAACGTCGTCCAGTTCACGCCGCGGTGGATCGGACGTCAGGAAGAGTCGATCCACATCGCCCACATCTCCTCGGTGAAGATCGACACGCGGCTGCTGTTTTCCGACGTCCTCATCGAGACGTCGGGCGGCGCGAGTCCGATCCGCTGCCATGGCCACAAAAAGGGCGACGCGGTGGCCATGAAACTGCTCATCGAACGCCACCAGAACGCGTACTACACGTCGACCGGCCGCCCGCCGGCCTCCTCTGTCGGACCAGAGCCCCGCAACCGATAATCGTAACGACCAGTATGGACGATCTGATCTTCAGCGCCCGGCGCGCCAGCGCCGGTGGATCGGCGGGGACCGTTGAACCGCCGGACGGAGATGCACGATTTCGCACACTCGTGCAATCACCCCTGCGTGCGGGAATTCTGCGGTACCTGAACTCGCGTCCTGACGAGACCTTCGACGTCGAAACGCTGATGCAGACGTTCGGGCGTCTGCGCCTGGACGTGGAGAACTGCGTGCGCGAACTGGTGGACTTCGGTGTTGCCAGAATGCATGCCGGCTCGCCGCCGAAGTACCTGGCGGACCGGCCCGCGGGCGTCGCGCTGGCGGATCTGCTCGACCATTTCCTGGAGCGGACCGCGAGCGTCAGCACGGAGGATCAATCGCCATCGGTGCAACGGTTCCGCGAAATGATCGGCCGCGACGAGAAGATGCTGGTCGTCTTCGAGTGGATTCGCACGGCGGCGAAGTCCGACATCTCGGTGCTGATTCTCGGCCCGACCGGTTCGGGCAAGGAGGTGGTGGCGCGCATGATTCACGAGCTCAGCCGCCGCACCCATGCGAAATTTCAGGCGGTCAACACCGCCGCCCTGCCCGATACGCTCTTCGAGTCGGAGATCTTCGGGTACGAGAAGGGCGCGTTCACCGGCGCGCATGATCGCAAACCCGGACGTCTCGAGCTCGCCAATGAAGGCACGCTGTTCCTGGATGAGATCGGCGACATGTCGCTCATCGCGCAGGCAAAGCTCCTGCGCGTGCTGGAGGAGCGGCGCTTCGAGCGTCTGGGCGGCAACAAATCGATCTCGGTCGACTTCCGGCTGATCTCGGCGACCAACCGCCCCCTCGAACAGTTCGTGCGGGACGGGCGGTTCCGCGAGGATCTCTACTATCGGGTGAACGCCTTTGCGATCCGGCTGCCCTCGCTTCGTGAACGGCGGGTCGATATTCCCGTGCTCGCCCAGCGGTTCCTCACACGCTATTGCGCCGCGCAGGGCATGCCGCTCGACAGCAAGTCGTTCTCGCAAGAGGCCATCGATCAGCTGCTGACCTACCACTGGCCGGGGAACATCCGGGAGCTTGAAAGCACGGTCTCGCGGGCCGCGCTCTCGGCGCCCGGCCGCGCCATCCGTGCGTCCGACATCGAGTTCCTGCACGCGGTCCCGCCCACTTCTACGCCGACCGGCGATCGGCTGCCGTCCCTGGCCGACTCCGAGCGTGCCCACATCGTGCGGGTGCTGGAGGCGGTCCAGTGGAACAAGAAGGAAGCCTCGCGGGTCCTCGACATCAGCCGCGGCACGCTGTACCGGAAGATTGGCGAGTATGGTCTCGAGCCGGAGCCGCGCAGCGGAGCCGGACGCCGGGGTAAAGAGGCCGAAGCCTAGCGCGCTCGATCCCCTGGGACACTGGCAGGGGCTCTTCTTGAACTGATGATCAGATGAAGGACCTCCCCGTTCCGGCGCGGCTGTACATCGCCGCCGTCCTGTCGGCCGGCGCCGGCGTTCTGCTCTTCTTCGGCCCCCGGTCGCTCGCGCAACCCGTTCTCTTCCTCGTCCTCCTGCTCCTCTCGTCGATTGCCTCCGCTCTCAAGGTCAACCTTCCGCTCACCAGCAGCGGCTCGACGATGTCGGTGTCGTACGCGGTGGATTTCGCGGCCCTGCTGCTGCTCGGCGCCGATCCCACGATGTTCGTCGCCGCCACCAGCGCCTGGAGTCAGTGCACCTTTCGCACACAAACGCACCCGCCCGCGCACCGGACGCTCTTCAGCATGGCGTCGCTCGTCCTCACGGTGAAGGCCACCGGCCTGGTCTATGAGTGGCTGGGCGGGCCGGCCGCGGGCGCGGACTTCACGTTCTCGACCGTTGCGCGGCCGCTGCTCGGCGCAGCGACGGCCTATTTCCTCTGCAACACCGCGTTCATCGCCACCGCCGTGGGCCTGTCGACGCGCCAGCCGATCCCGCGCGTGTGGAACGAGAACTTCCTGTGGAGCGCACCGAGCTACTTCGTCGGCGCGCTCGTGGCCGCCGGTCTCGCCCTCGTCATCAGCAGCGGCGGAAATGGCGGCTACTGGATGGCCGCCCTCGCGACCGCGCCGCTTTACTTCATGTACAAGACCTACAAAGTCTACATGGGCCGGATTCAGGATCAGCAGCAGCACGTGCAGCAGGTGTCCGACCTGCATCTGTCGACCATCGAAGCGCTGGCGCTCGCCATCGATGCCAAGGATCAGACGACGCAAAGCCACGTTCGCCGCGTCCAGGTGTACGCCGCAGGGCTCGCCCACGCGCTGGGCATGCCGGAGACGGACATTCAGGGCATCAAGACTGCCGCGCTGCTCCACGACATCGGCAAACTGGCGGTGCCCGAGCACATCCTGTCCAAGCCGGGTCCGCTCACGGAGGAGGAATTCCAGAAGATCCGCATCCACCCGCAGGTGGGTGCCGAGATCATCAGCGGTGTGCCATTCCCTTATCCCGTGGCACCCCTGATCCTGAGCCACCACGAGCGGTGGGATGGCACGGGCTATCCCGCCGGGCTCAAAGGCGACGAGATTCCGCTCGGCGCGCGCATCCTGGGGGTGGTGGATTACTTCGATGCGCTGATGTCCGACCGGCCGTACCACAAGGCCATGAGCCTCGAATCTGCGACCGCCCTGCTGCGGCAGGAAGCCGGCAAGGCGCTCGATCCGCGTGTCGTCCTGCAGTTCATCGAGATATACCCGACGCTGGCGGCGGAAGCGGAGGCGACCGAACCGGCACGCAGACTGACCCGCGTGCCTGCCCAGACGCCAGCCGCACAACCCGCCGCGGGACTGGTGACCGGGTCGGTCGCACCCACGACGGTTTTCGAGGACATCGCACACGCTCACCGCGAGATCTACGCCTTGTACGAGATCGCCCAGGCGATGGGCAGCAGCCTCGGCGTGTCCGATACGATGGCGCTCATCTCGTCGAAGCTGAGCAACATCGTCCCGTTTTCCTGCTGCGCCCTCTTTCTCTACAGCGAGGCAACCGAGTCGCTGCGCTGCCGCTTTGCCACCGGAGTCGAGGCCGACCTGGTCCATCAGCTCACCGTGAAAAGCGGCCACGGGCTGGCCGGATGGGTCGCGCGCAACCGCCGCCCCCTCGTCAACGCCCGGCCGGACGCCGACTTCGAGGCCGCGGGCATGGACGTGCAGACATCGCTCCAGTCGGCGCTCGTCTGTCCGCTGGTGTTCAACGAACGGTTCATCGGCACGATCGCCGTCTATCACACCGTCGACTCGATCTACACCGATGATCACCGGCGCCTGCTCGATCGCATCTCCGAACAGGCGGCTGCGGTCATCTACAACTCGATCGTGTTCGAGCAGACGCAGGAAGACTCACTCACCGACCCGTTGACGGCGCTGCCGAACACGCGGTTCATGTTCATGCATTTGACGCGTGAACTGTCGCGGGCCGAGCGCACGAAGACGCAGGTCTCGCTCCTGGTGACGGACCTCGACAACTTCAAGGACATCAACGACACGTACGGCCACCACGTCGGGGATCGGGCGCTCCGCGAAGTGGCCGCCGTCCTGCGCGCGGGCATCCGGCCCTACGACATCTGCGTGCGTTACGCCGGCGACGAGTTCATCGTCGTGCTCTCGGGATGCGGAGCCGAAGAGGCCGAACACAAGCGGTTGGAGCTGCAGCAGGCGGTGGACGCGCTCCACTTCGAAGGCCGGCCCGGGGCTGCGCTGCCGATTGCCATCAGCATCGGCGCCTCGGTCTTCCCGCACGATGGCGATTCCTACGAGACGCTGCTGGCGACGGCCGACAGCCGGATGTATCGCGACAAGACCCGGCGGAAGCGGCAGCGGTCGGCAAACACGTCGGGAGACGGCCTTGCGACCCCCGAGCCGGCCAGCCTCACGGACGGCGATCTGAAGCGGTCGGCAGTCGGGATCCTCTGA
>JAHFUL010000106.1 GCA_023265155.1 Acidobacteriota bacterium | reverse complement strand
TGCCACACCTCAAACGGCCTGACAATCGGTCCGCTGAAACCCGAACCTCGCTCGCCAGCAGCAGCCGCTGAAGCGGATCGCACCATTGGAGTAACAGCCCATGTTGAGAGAGGTGGTTTCGGTCCGGCGCTCCCTGAGCATCGGCTTCGCGTCAGATTCGATGACGGCACCGAGGGTGTCGTTGACGTGGGGCAGATGGTAGATGGTTGAGGGCGCTATCTATTTGAATCGCGATCGACGTAGCAGGTCACGGTTATCTCGGACTCCGTCTTGAGAGTGTGAGGGTGTGGATCGCGGAGGGCGACGCCCGACGTGGCTCAACGACCGCAGAATTGAGTCGAGCACCGCGCCCAGTTCCTTGCCCATGTCTTCAGCAAGAAAGCGCAACACGAGTAGCGGTTCTCCTGAGCAATTGATCTGTTCGCCACCGTGTTCATGGGTTCGGTCACTTCATCAGGCGCGTGTCACGCGAGATACTCAGACAGCGCCTCGGCATACAGGTCAATCACGCGGTTTCACACAGCTCGCGGCGGTGCGACCATGGGCGTCGCCGCGAGTGTGTTTTTTGGAAGAACTGCGGCTGGCATCTGGTCCGCCAGCTGATCACGGATCGTTCCTGCCCGCGGGAGAGAGCGAGTGAGCGCGCAACCAGATCGAGTTGTTTTTCCAGAGCCACAGGCCGTACGCATTCCCGAAATCAATGAACACGTCGTCCTTGCCGTTGCCGTCCAGGTCGCCGACGGTCATGGTCTCGGGCGACAGGTCATGGAGTTTGATCCAGCTCGAGTTGTTCAGAAGGACCCAGATGCCGACGCCCGGCCCGAAGTCGATGATGATTTCGTCCTGGCCGTTGCCGTCCAGGTCGGCGGCCACCATCGATTTGGGTGACAACGAATGGAGCTGGACCCAACTCGAGTTGTTCAGCCAGATCCAGAGGCCACGGCTGGCCCCGAAATCGAAAATGACCTCGGCCCGCCCGTTGCCGTCAATGTCCGCGGTGATCATTGCGGCGGGCGATAGCGTGTGGATCGGGACCCAGGCAGAGTTGTTCGTCCACGCATAGACGCCGCTCGATCCGTACGGCTCAAACGGGTACCGCCACCAGGGAGGAACACCGAAGTCGACGATGGCCTCGTCCTGGCCGTTGCGGTCCAGGTCTCCCGCGACGGCCATTCGGGCAGTCCGGGCGTGGAGTTGTTCCCAGGTCGAGTTGTTCTTCCAGACCCAAAGGCCATAAACACCACCAAAGTCGATCAGGACATCGTCCCGGCCATTTCCATCCAGATCGCCGATGGTCATGGTTTTGGGAGAGGCGGCGTGCAACCGAACCCAGTTCGAGTTGTTGGACCAGATCCAGAGGCCATAGCCAGGTCCAAAATCGATCAGAATCTCCTGAAGACCGTTGCCATCCAAGTCGCCTGTGACCAGAGCCTTAGCCGACAGTGCGTGGAGCTGCTTCCAGGTCGTGGCATCGGACCAGATCCACAAGCCGTACGTGGCACCGAAGTCAACGACAACATCGTCCTGGCCATTGCCGTCGATGTCACCGGTTGCCATGACAGAGATAGCGGGAGCTCGAGTTCCGTAGGGAGTCCTGTCCAGAATCTCAGGCATCCCGTCGCCGTCGGTGTCTGTCCACCCGAACAACGCCCAATCGGTGATCAAGTTGACCGAGGCGGAGTTGCCAGACCAAGAATGTTCCCAGCCGAAACCATGGCCAAACTCGTGGTTGTACACAGACCGGGCCAGATTCTTAAGGTCCTGTGGTGAAAGAACCAATGTCGGGGCGGCGGAACCGGTCCAGTTCATGTAGGCAAAATCCGGCTCCATCCAGCCGCCTCCGCCTGGATGAGGAGGATCCAGATTCAACACGGCGAAAAGGTCGAAATCCGCAGGGGAACGCCCTCGACTGGTGATGAGCGACAGGATGTCGTCTCGATTGAAAGGATTCCCGATTTCCGACCTCTGGGCCAGGAAGTTCACGTTCGTAAATTGGAGAATCGGCTCGGTCAGTCCGAGCGACAGCGCAATGTCCCGATAACCACTATTAATCGCGTCTTGAGCAGCCGCCCAGTCGGTGTTGAGAACTGCTGCGATGTTCGTGTTGCCGTAGTCGATCGCGACGACAGCCACTCGGTAGGTCCCGCGTGGCTTGTGACTCGTCCTTCCGCCCCACGGCAAGACTGTGCCATCTTCGAGGACATAGAGACGAAACAGCTCATCGTCCAGATATGCCGTCGAAATCCAGTAGTGTGGCAAAGTGACGAAGTTGGCAAAGTACGCCGGCTGTGGAACGGCACGAGCGAAGAACTGATCGTACGCACCCACGATGGTGTTTTTGACGTTCGCTCCAGTCACGACTGCCGGTTTCGTTGAGAAGCTCCACTGGTATGGCGCACTGAGCGGTTGGCCCAAGGCGTTGGTTGCGGTCGTGCTGATGGTTACGACGACCGTCGTGGCGGCTGGTAGAGAGTCGAACGGATCACAGCGGTTGCAGGACGGCAAGAATGTCAATGTGCTGTTGCTGTTCGACCAGCCGAATACACCGTTGAGTCTCCAGGAAATGGCCGCGTTGTACGGAGTGAGGGAAACGGCATTCACCGAGTTGGGATCCATTGCTTGGTCGAAATGGATCTGCAGGAGTCCCTGACTCAACAACGGGACGCCTGTCGAACCAGGCGCAGGACTGACGGTGAGAACGGTCGGAGGCGCCGCAAAGGCAGGCGACGCGCAACAGGCGACCAGTGCGCCGCTGACGAAAAATGCGGCCAGTCGCTGAAATTTCATGAATCGCTCTCGAGCCACCCTCGTCGGGCAGCGCCGGACAGACGACTGGGGGTCCGCTACGGGAAACCGGTCCCGCGACTATACCTGATCAGGTACCCTGCTGGCTCGCGTGATCAGCTGAACGCGGCCATGAGCAGTGCCATCGGCAAGTTCTGTTTGGCGTCGCGAGTCACCTTACGGAGTGCTGACCTACGGACAATAGGCCGCATTTAGGCCGCATTGAATCCAGCCTATTGTCTTCCCGGTTAACTCTCGTTGTCGTGCTTCAGGGTCTCGGTGTCCGAACGCGCGACGTAGCCCCCCACGTTCAGATTCTGGAAAAACGAGAACGCGCCGTCGGCGCCGTAGGTGAGATTCGAGGCGCCTGGCACGAGCGCCGACTTCGAGCGATGCATCGGGATGCCGCCAATCGTGCTCCGGCGCAGGATGTCGCGCTTCACACGCACCACCGAAAAACTCGTCCGCGGCGTATTCGACACGGCATCGTCTCGCGTCTGGATGTTCATGGCGCCGAGGCCGAATCGTCCGACTTTGCCGGTAAGCCGCGAGCCGATATCAATCGGAATGATGCGCGTGCCGTTCAACCTGATGCGCCGGCTGCAGAACATCGTCGGCGCCGCGGTCGAACTGGACGCGCCGCTCCTCGCGAAATCGAACAGCCCGCGTCCTTCCAGAAAGAAGTCGCGCTTCTCCGGGTAGACGATGCTGAAGCGTGTGAGGTTGACCTGCTGTTCATCGACTTCCACTTGGGCGAAGTCGGTGTTGGCGGTCACGTCGACGGTGAGGTTGGCGGTGACGCCGCACTTCGCGTCGAGGCCGACGTCGCAGCTCGAGATGGTGGTGGTTCCGGTCTTACAGCCCATGGCGGAGTCGTTCAGGACTGTGGGCGTGGGCGACTTGTCTGTGGTGATGCGCGTGATCGCGTACGGCTTGAGCTCGACGTTCTTGCTGGCCGGTGGAAGGTCGAGGCCCACAATAGTCCCCGCTCTCGACAAACGGAACATGCCGCCCGGCACACCCGCGGCCGCCGGGCTGGTCCGCACATCCCACACAGGATTCCAGTCCACGTTGAGGACGCCTTCGTCTGTCACAGCCTGGTCGGCGCGGGCGCCGAGCGGATTCGCGTAGAAGAGATAGCCGTTGCAGCGGTCGTAGAAGGTGTCGAGGATGACGCCGAACGTGTCGTTCTAACGAAGCTGATTGGTGTCGCGACGCAGTTCGTTGGCGATCCACCGTTCGGGCGGCGCGCTGTCCCAGCATCGGCACGCCACATAAATATGGTCATCGTCGAACATCACCCACGCTTCGGTTCGCTCGGTGGCGGGTGCGCCTTCGCGGGGCACCTGCTGGACGAAGTCGCTGACGCCGGGCATCTGCGCGTAGACGTCCTCGTCGAGCACGCCGTCGAGGCGCAGCGGCTGGTCAAGGTGAATCGCGCGGACCGTCGCGCGCCCGCCTGATCGCGCGACACCGTGGCCGGGGCGACTGGAGCCGGCGGCCCGTCGATAGTCACACTGGCGCCGGCGGCGCCCGACTGTGCCGAAAGCCGGATCGTCGCCAGCAGCAGGAAGACGGCAGAAAAGACAGCGGAAAAGCCGGCAGGTGTCCGGCGCAAGATGTCTGTCATCTAGAGCGTGGGTATTATGCGTCCTTACCCGCGTCACCAATTGACTAAGCACATTAGCTAACCGTAGGATCAGAGCATGAAGACCAGACAGGTCAACGTCCACGAAGCGAAGACCCAGCTTTCGAGGCTGCTGGCTGAGGTCGAACGGGGCGTCGAGATCGTGGTCGCCCGCGACGGAACACCGGTGGCCAAGCTGGTCCCGTTTCCCAAGGCGGCTGCGAAGCGGCTGCGCGTCGGAGATTGGAAGGGCCAGATCTCCATGTCCGCGGACTTCGATGCGCCCCTTACCGACGAGGAACTGAGGGACTGGGGTTATTGAAGCTCCTCCTCGACACGCACTGTTGGCTGTGGCTCAAGGAAGATCCGGCGCGGCTGCCGTCACCTGTTCGCCGCCGGCTCTTGAGAGACCCCATGAACCTCGTGCTGTCCAGCGTGGCCGTCATGGAAATGGCCATCAAGCAAAGCTTGGGGAAACTCACGATGGGCCGGGGCGTCTCGCAACTGGTGGCCGAGCTGCTCGAGGACGGCGTGACCCCGCTCGGTGCGACGATTCAGCACGCGCTCAGACTCGTGACCATGCCACCGCTTCATCGGGATCCGTTCGACCGGCTGCTCATCGCACAAGCGCTGGTCGAAGGGTTCACGGTCGTGAGTGCCGATCCCCACGTTCTTGCGTACGACGTGCCCTCACTCGACGCACGGAAGTAAGCACGCTTGGGGCCTTCATGGCTTCAATGACGCTGTCCAGTTCAACACCACGGTCAGCGGCGCCGTCAGGTTGCCTTCGGTGAAAGTGTTAACGAGAAACCGCCCGTCTGGCGCCACGTCGTAGTACGGACCGCCATCGGCTCCAGGTCCGGCCCCTCGGGGGACAAAGAGCCGCCTCGGGACGCTCGACTGAATAGACTCCCCATTCGTGACGTCCACGGCGAAGACGGCACCGCCTA
>JAHFUL010000058.1:17091-18665 GCA_023265155.1 Acidobacteriota bacterium | reverse complement strand
GCGACGCCGAGCATGCGATCCATGAAGACCGATGCCACCGCATCGCTTCCGGCGACGTTCAACTTCAGCATGCTGTAACTGCGGACCGCATCGCCGCCTACGCTCGCCGGCAGGAACGTGCCCAGGAACGTGCTGACGAAGAAGATCCGCATCACGGCGCTGAGGGGAGGACGCTGCCAGGGCTCGATCGTGCACAGCAGCGCCATCCATCGATAGGCCATCAGGGAGCGGTCCACCAGCACGAGCAAGACCGCGATCCCGATCGGGCCCCAGTGCGCTGCGGCCGCCGCCGCCAGCACTTCACGCGGATGAATTTTCCAGAGGAGGTAGGCTGTCAACCCGCCTGCGATGGCCAGCCGGATCGCCAGACCAAAAGGCCGGGAGAGCAGGCGGGGTCCGCCGCTCGCGCTCAAGGTTGAGGAGTGGGAAGCGTTTCCAGGTGCCGACTCGGGTCGTGCTTCACCTGGTAGGCTCGCAGGAGGAATTTCGCGTACGGCACGAACTGTTTCATCGCGCCGACGTTCACCTGGCACGGGCTCAGGCAGGTCGGGCAGACGTCGTGCTTGATCTCTTCGCGGTGCGCAAGATTGTCGGCGCCGAAATACAGCTGCCCGGCCGGCGTCGTGAGCACGTTGCCAATCGCCTTTGAGTTTTCACAGTAGTGCAGGTCGCCGTACGGGTTCAGCAGCAGACCCTGTGATCGGAACGGACACGGCATCGTGCGCTTGTACCCGTTGGAGATCATGTCGGCGTAGTGCAGGTACATGAACGCCTGGCCGCTGAAGACCGACTCTTCCTGGACGCGATCCAGGAAAAAGCTGCGCATGAACTGTTCCTCGCGCTCATGGAAACCGACCGTCGCTTCGAGATCCTTGTTGTTCAGCATGGCGTCGGTGAACCGCAGCATGTTGAACACGATGTCGAGCTTCCTTGCGCGCGCCCAGGCCAGAATGTTCTGCGCATCCTCGAGGTTGCTGGCGAAGATGGTCGAGGCGATGCCGAACTGAAAGTTCGGGTGCTCCTCGGCGAGCGCCTGCATCGCGTGGATGGTTTCGGACGCCTTGTCGAAGCCGCGCTCCACCTGACGGACCTGATTGTGGATGTCGCCGATGCCATCGAGCGAGACGCGGACGCTGAGCAGCAGGTCGTGCTCCGCGCAGAACGTGACGATGCGCGTGAGCATGGGGATGGCGCGACGGGGCGTGAGGCCGGTGGTGTTGATGCCGATTTTTCGCATCCGCGGGAGATGCCGCTCGAACAGCTCGACCATTTCCGGTAGATCGTTGCGCGTCGTCGGTTCGCCGCCCGATATGTTCAGGTTCTCGATGTGTCCCCAGAACGGGTGGCTCATGGCCGGTTCGAGCTGCGCGAGCGTCATGTCGGACTTGCGATCGCCGTGCTTCCAGTTGTTGCACATCTCGCAGCGCGCGTCGCACACCCACGTGCAGTTGTAGATGAGCACCGTCGGCTTGATGGGGGTGAGGCGCGAGACGACCGAGCTGGCCAGATCCCGGGGCACGCCGGCGGCCGCGCGGGTGAGATATCGGAGCGTGAATGCGTTCTTCGACATTCGG
>JAHFUL010000058.1:0-16991 GCA_023265155.1 Acidobacteriota bacterium | reverse complement strand
AGCGAGACAATCTCATCGGCGAGACGTTCCGTCAGTGGAAAACTGCCGCGACTGTAGCCGAGATTCGAGTAGGCCTTCTGGAGGTGAATCGGGATTGGATAATGGATGCCCGTCTGTACGCCACGATCGGCCAGGTGCTTCACGAGCGCATCCCGCTTCAGCACGCGAATCACGTACAGGTGATACACGTGCTCCGGTGCCGCCAGCGTTGCAGGCAGCTGAATCTCGGCCCGCGGCGGCAGCGCCGCGGCATAGGCGGCGGCGTTCGAGGCCCGCTGTGCGTTCCACCGAGCGAGGTGCGGCAGCTTCGTGCGCAGGATCGCGGCCTGAAGTCCGTCGAGCCGCGAATTGAAGCCCTTCATCACATGGTGATACTTCCGCTCCTGCCCGAAGTCGCGCAGAAGGCGCAGGCGCTCGGCCAGATCGGATCGTCCGGTGACCACCATCCCGCCGTCGCCGGCTGCCCCGAGGTTCTTGGACGGGTAGAAGCTGAAGCATCCCGCGTCGCCCAATGTCCCGCAGCCGCGCCCGAGGACACGGGCGCCGTGAGCCTGACAGGCGTCCTCGACGACGGCGAGCTTCGCCTCCGCCGCGATCGTCAGCACGGCATCGATGTCGCATGGCTGCCCGTAGAGATGCACCGGGATGATCGCCTTTGTGCGCGGCGTGATCGCGCCTTCGACCTTTCGCGGATCGAGGCCGAAGGTGCGCTCCTCGACGTCCACGAGCACGGGCCGGGCGCCGCAGGCCGACACCGCCAGCGCGGTGGCGATGTACGTGTTCGCCGGAACAATCACTTCATCGTCCTCACCAACGCCGAGGGCGATGAGCGCGAGCCTCAGGGCATCGAGGCCGGAGCCGACGCCCACGGCGTACGGGCTTCCGACGCACGCTGCGAACTCCTGCTCGAACTGCGCCACCTCCTCGCCGAGAATGAAGCTCGAGCGATCCATGACCCGGGCAAACGCCGCCTGCAGTTCGAAGGACAACTCCTGATGCTGGCTGCGAAGGTCGACGAAGGGAACAGACAACGTGGTGGGCATGGGTTGAGCTGTCCGGCTATCGGCGCAGGCCGGTGGCCAGCAGGAAGAGCGGCGAGAGCATTTCCCACCACCCGGTAATCGGCTTCATCTTCGTGTACCCCAGCGCGGCGCTCGGATAGATCTTCGTCACGGGCACTTCGCACACGCGATAGCCGAGTGTGAGCGCCTTGTAGAGGATGTACGGCTCGAGCTCGTAGCCGTCGAGCCACTCCTGATTCACATTGATTCGCGGGTCGTCAAAAAGGCTCAGCCGAATCGCGCGGAAGCCGTTGGTGCTGTCGGTCATGCGCTGCCGCGTCAGAGCAGAGAGCAGCCAGGGATGCAGCACCTGCGTCGCCACCCGCCTGTAAGCCGGCATGTTTCCGTACGATCCCCCGCGAAGATAGCGCGAACCCTGAACGATGTGACATCCCTCGTCGACGATCGGCTTGAGCAGACGCGGGATCTCCTGAGGACGGTCCTTGTCGTTGCCCGCCACGATGACGGCCACGTCGAAGCCGTTCTGCCTGGCCCAGTCGATCCCCGTACGAATGGCGGCGCCAACTCCGCGCCGAACAGGATGACGGATGATGCCGGCGCCTCGCGACTCGATGGTGTGCGGCGTGCCGTCGGTCGATCCGTCGTCGACCACCACGATCCGGTCCACGTCGCCGACGTGAAACCGGTCGAGGACGGTGCCGATCTTGCGCTCCTCGTTATAGGTGACCGGAATGGCGGCGACGCGCAACTTACTCGGCATGATGGTCTTCGTGGATCTGTCCCTGGCCGTCCGTATGGTAGCGGCGGTTGCAGCCGGCGCACACGGCGATGTTGTTCCGGAACGCGATCGGCTCCGCGCATCGACAGACGAATCCGCGCGGGCGGGCGGGATTCCCATAGACGAGCGTGTGGGCTGGGACGCTGGCAGTCACCACGGCCCCCGCACCGACAAACGCAAATGGGCCAATCTCGATGCCGCACAGCAGGGTCGCGTTCGCGCCGATCGTCACGCCCTGTCCGATGCGCGTCTCGCGAAGCGTCCAGCCCGCGTGCCGGCTGCGGGGGCGGAGGTCGTTGGTCAGCGAGGCGTGCGGTCCGATGAACGCGCCGTCCTCGACCGTCACCCCGGCCCAGACAGCCACGTGATTCTTGATCGTCACGCCGTCCCCCAGGACCGCGCCCTTCTCGATGAAGCAGTGCTCGCCGATGTTGCAGTCTCGTCCGACCTTGGCGCCCGACATCACGTGTGTGAACGCCCAGACGCGCGTACCTTCTCCGATGTCGTCCGTCTCGACGAGCGCCTGTTCGTGCCGAAAGAACGACATGCCTCAGGGCTCCACGGGCACAGGCCGCCCGCCCTGGGCCATCGATTCATCGGCCGCGGTCAGGACTTTCACGACCCCGAGTCCGAATCGCGCGTCGCTGATGCTGCAGGAGCCGCTGCTGAGATCGCTGACGAACTGGCGAGCCTGGGCGCGGAGGGGCTCTTCCATCGGGACGTGCGGGATCGTGACGTCGCCCTGGCGGGCCAGGAGCTGGAAATCGCCGAAATCCGAGTAGCGGCGCCCGAGAACCACACCCTTGTCGAAGATTTGGATAGGACCGAGCGAAGACAGGTCGTTCCAGACGACCATCTTGGCAGTCCCGACCGCGGTGATCTCGCGCACCTTCACCGGATCCAGCCAGCTCACGTGCACGTTGGCGAGAATCCCGTCGGGGTACGTCAGCGTGAGGAACGCCACGTCCTGCAGGGGCCGGTCGAGGTAACCCTGACCGACGGCCGACACCTGCGCAGGATGTGCGTTGAGCAGGAAGTTCATGATCGAGATGTCGTGCGACGCCAGATCCCATGCCGCGTTCACGTCGTCGCGGATGGGCCCGAGATTGGTGCGGCGGGCGGTCAGATAGCGGACGGTTCCGAGCTCGTTCGTCTCGATCAGGTTCCGCAGTTTGCGGATGCCCGAATTGAACAGGAAGACATGACCCACCATGACGACACGGCCGCTCTCGTCGGCACGGGCCGCAATGTCCCGAGCGTCCTCGACGGTGGAGCAGACAGGCTTTTCGCAGAGCACGTGAAGCCCCGCATCAAGGGCGTCACGAATGATGGGCGCATGCGTCGATGTGGGGGTCGCGATGACAACAGCCTGGAGCTCGAACGTGTCGATGAGCTCCCGATGGGATGAACAGGTGTGAAGGCCTTCGAACTGCTGCGCGGCGGCCTGCAGGCGCTCCTGCCGCGCGTCGGCGACCCCGACCACCTTGACCCCAGGCAGGCTCGAGAAGTTGCGGACGTGGTTCGGTCCCCATTCGCCGAATCCGATGACACCCATTCGAACCAACTGATCGCCTCCGATGGACGCGCGGCTGCCACGCACCGAGGGGCGCGCGACGCATATGCTATCGCGGAACCTGTGGGGCGCCTATCGTGCGGGAGGTTCGAGGACGTGGCGGAGCGCCAAGGGTGCGGATGCGTTCACGAAAACCGTCGAGCATCCGCGCCTGTCGGACCGCTGTCGCGGAATCAGTCGGGAATCCCTGTGTCGGGGACGGGGTTGGGCGGAAACACCTCATTCAAACCGGTGATCCTCGTCGCGACGCCTGCCGTGCCCAGACTGTAGATGTCGTAGGTATGCCAGGACCCGCCGATGACAATATTCAGTTTATCTTTCGAGATGGCTTGCGACGGATTGCGCTGCCGCGCCGCCTGGAACCCGGCGAGCTGAAGGTGCCAGATGGTTCGACGCAGCAGTTCCTCCGCGGTTGCCTCTGCCTGCTCGGTCGTTGGAAAGACGGCCAGAAGTCCAGGGAACTCGGTGCCACACCCATAGACGACGAGCTCGGCGCGCTGGAGGGTTGCGGCCCCGGAGGCAATATGACAGCCCACTGGATTCCCGCCGCCGCCTCCACCCCCACCCGCGGGTGTGCGGAAGCTCTGGACTGCGGACCAGGGTCCGGTCGTGATCGTGTCCTTCGCGCGAACCCGCCAGAAGTAACGTGTGCTTGGTTTCGCATCTGCGGCCGCCGTGCCGCTCGTCACTCCGGCCGGCTGCTCAATGATCGAGAGGCCGACTGTGACGATGAATGCGGAGTCCTCCGACACTTCGACGTCATAGATCACAGTGCCGGTCGGCGCATTGGCCCGGCTGGCGTTGTTCCAGCTGAAACTGGGACGCAGGCTCGAGACCGTGACGTCACCGACTGGCGCGATGAGCACCGGTGCCTGAAACTCGGCCGGGACGACGATTTCGAAGTTCGCGTTGGGAGAGTAGGGTCCGTCGTTTGCGCCGTCATGCGCTTTGGCGCGCCACCAGTAGGACCGGCCGCTCGGCAGCGGATCGGGCAGGCTGACATTCGTCCGGCCCTCGGTCGGAACCACGCCGTCGCGCGTGAAGACCTTATTGGCAAAACCTGCGTCAGTGGCGACTTCAATGAGATAGGTAAACGGGCGGACGCTGTTGCTCGCGGCGTTGTCGAGCATGAGGGTCACGGGTTGCGCGTCGTTCAGGATCCGCTGGCCATCCCGCGGCTGGATGGGGTTCGGCGCCGTGATGTTCACCCCCGGGAGAGGCCCCGCAATCGTGGGGCTCAACGGATTCTCGGTTTTCGTCAGTGTGCAGCCGGTCGCGATGAAAATGGGGGCAACGACGCACAGCAACAGGGGTCTGGTCATTCGTCGCTATTATCGGCAAATCGCACGGAACCTTGTAGAGGCAGCGAGCAGGACTTGCGGAGACAGGAGCGGCTCAGCTGAGCCGCTCACGCTATCCTACACGGGCATGCCCGATCGGCCGCTCAACGTTCTGCAGGTCTGCGATCACCTCGGTTGGGAAGGGTCGCGCATGCACGGGGTCAAACGGCTCTTCAGTTGGATGATCCCCCGGTTCGATCGCGAGCGGTTCAAGGTTTCGCTGGTGAGCCTGCGGAAGAAGGACCTCTCGGAGGAGACCCTCGAAGATCAGGGCATCGACATCTCGTATCTGCACCGCTCGAAGTTCGATCCGGCCACCCTGCCGGCGCTCTTGAAGATCATCGATGCCAAGCAGATCGACGTGCTCCACCTTCACGGCTACGGAGCGACGACGTTTGGCCGGCTGGCGGGCGGCATGCGGAAGATCCCCACGATTCTGCACGAGCATGCGAACCTGACCGACACGCCATGGTTTCAGAAGGTGGCCGACCGGATGCTCGAACCGTACACCGACATCGCCCTGGCGGTCTCGGAATCCACCGCCGGGTTCGTGATCCGGGCGCGAAAGGTGCCCGCTGAAAAGGTGAAGGTGGTCTACCTCGGTGTCCCGCTCGAGGAGTTCAGCCGTGCGCGAAGCGACGCCGAAGTGGCTGAGGCGCGACGTGAGCTGGGCATCAGCCCTTCGGAGCTCGCGGTGGGCAGCGTCACGCGGCTGCACGAGTCGAAGGGCAATTCCTACCTCGTGGATGCCGCCGCGAAGGTGGTGATCGAGCGGCCTGGGACCCGATTTTTTCTTGTCGGCGAAGGCCCGCTGCTCGGGGATCTTCAGGCGCAAGCCGCGCGCTTGGGACTCGGTGATCGCTTCGTCTTCGCGGGATTTCAACGCGACGTGGCCCGGACGCTTTCGGCGTTCGATCTCAGCGTGTTCCCTTCATTGTGGGAAGGCACGCCCATTACGGGCTTCGAGGCGCTCGCCATGGGGAAGCCGATCGTGTCCACCGACGCCGACGGACTCCTGGACATTCTGACGCCCGACCACGACGCGCTCATCGTGCCGCGGCGCAATGTCGAGGCCCTCGCCGAACGAATTGTCTGGGCGATCGATCATCCCGAGACGCGCGCGGCCCTGTCGGCTGCCGCGCGGCAGTCCGGACGCCGGTACGACATTCTGGCGTTCGTCCACAAGATGGAGCGGCTGTACGCGCTCCTGCACGAGGTGTCCGCGGTGAGCCGCCGTCGCGGCCTCCTGCAGGCTGATCTGTCGTTTCTTCATCTATGATGTCCGCGTGAACGAAGCGTCGATCGCAACGGGCCGCTGGAACAGGCCGAAGCCCGCGGCGACGTGGTCTCCGAGCGGCGTCGCCCTCATCGGGGGCATCCTCCTCGTCGTCGCGCTCGCGGCGGCCGTGTCTGTTGATGTGGTCCGTTCAAACGGTGGTGTCAAAGGGGACGAAGCCACGTACGTCGGAATGGCGCTCAGTCTGGCGTACGACGGCGACCTGGCCTATCAGCGCCGCGACCTCGAGCGGTTCTGGGGCATCTATCATCAAGGACCGTCCGGAGTCTTCCTCAAACGCGGCATGCGGATCCGGCTTCGCATGGACGGGGCGCCGCCGTTCGTGCACCTCGACAACAGCGAACCAGACCGTCGCCCCGATCGCCTCTATTTCGGCAAGGCGATGATCTACTCGGTTGTCGTGGCGCCATTCGTCCGGCTGCTGGGGGTGAATGGTTTCCTCGTCTTTCACGTCCTGCTGCTTGCCGGCGTCCTCGCGTGCGGATACTTGTTTGCAGCCGCGCGATCGCAGCCCGGGCCCGCGCTCGCCTTTACGCTGGCGTTTGTCGGCGCGAGCGTCGTCCCGGTGTACGCCGTGTTTCTCACCTCCGACCTCTTCAACTTCGCGCTGGTGTTCTTTGCGTATTTCTGCTGGGCGTACAAGGAAGTCGCGACGCCACGATTGCGACTGCTGAGCGGGCCCGCGTCCGACTATCTCGCGGCGGTGCTGCTCGCAATCGCGACCTACTCCAAGGTATCGAATGCGCCGCTCATGTTGCCGCTCGTGCTCCTGCAGTGGTGGCGGGGCGAGCTCCGGCGCGGGCTGGTCATCGGCGCTGTCTCGGTCGTTGCCGCTGGCCTGCTCTTCACCGCGAACGCCGCCATCACTGGAGAGTTCAACTATCAGGGAGGCACGGATCGGAGGCAGTTCAACTCCGACAGGGGATACCCGTTCGACTCTCCAGAAGGCACCTGGGAGAACCGGCCGAGCCTGGGCGACGTCGGCACGAACGACGCGGGCGCTCAGGACAGCTTGAAGCCGTCGGAAATCGTCAGGCTGCTGCCGATCAACATCAAGTACTTCCTGGTCGGCCGCCACTTTGGCTTCGTGCCGTACTTTTTTCCTGGAGTAGTCGCGATCCTGGCCTGGCTGTTCTCGCGATACCGGTTCGAGCGCTGGCGGGCGCTGACCTTCGTGGCTCTCGTGCTGGGTACGCTGGTGCTTCTGATCTGGCTTCCCTACACATGGAGCGGGGGTGGAGGACCTCCCGGCAATCGCTACTTCATGAACGTGTACCCGTTGGCCTTCTTCCTGATGCCCCCCCTGACGAGCGCCGTCCCGGCGCTTCTCGCGTGGACAGTCGGCGCGCTGTTCACCGCGAAGATGCTCGTGAACCCGTTCGGCTCCGCCAGCCGGCCCTGGGAAACGGTCGAGCGAGGCTGGGCGCGGCGCCTGCCCGTCGAGCTGACGATGGCCCTCGATCTGCCGTTGAGACTGGCGCAGCCCATTCGCGGCCGGATCCTGTACGGCCACGACCCGTTTGTGCAGCTCTATTTTCTCGATCAGAACGCGTGGCCGCCCGAGCCCGAGGGTATGTGGGTATCGGGAAGCGGCCGTGCCGATGTCATCGTTCGCTCGGTGGATGCGCTCGATCACCTGAGTGTCACCGCGAACGCTCGGGTGCGCACGACGCTGATTGTTTCCGCGGGGTCAGCCGAAAAGACGATTCCAATCGAGCCCGGGACACCGGCGACGTTCGACCTGCCGGTATTCGGCGTCCGAGGCTTCCGGAGCCATGCCTATCTCCTGTCGGCGCGGTCCACTGAAGGGTTCGTCCCACGACTGCACGATCCGGGCTCAAAGGACGATCGCAACCTCGGCGTGCAGATCAGTTTTCAGGCCGTCAACGCGCCGGCGGGGAAGTGACGTGAGGGGCTGTGTCCGATGATCGATCACCGCAGAGCTCGCTGAACTGGCGGAAACCACGGCAGGACTGAAGTCCTGCGCTACGAGTACGACGACGATCAGCGGGAGAGCGCAGAGACCCGCAGAGACAGTCGTGGCCGCGGGACGAGTAGAACGTACTCGTAGCGCAGACCTTCAGGTCTGCCGTCTGGGCGTTGCCCGTCGTATCTGATCTATCAGTACCGTCGACTGAGACAGCGCCACCAACCGCTGTCACGGCGCGGCGTCGGGCGCCATCGCGGCCCGGTGCAGCGCATAGACCCTGCCGTCCCCTTCAACGTGCGACAGGGTGAGCCAGTCGGGGAGGTTCCGGAGCCGTTCTTCCACCAACGGCCACTCGCCAGGAGGATACAGGCCGGTGTGGATCACAACATAGGTGACGCCGAGGGACGCGAAACTCTTCAGGCTCCGCTCGTCAGGGAACGTCCTCATCTCATCGTAGAGCGCCGAATGAAGCGGCGGCCGCAGGCCGCTGTAGCCGTGAACCGTTTTCTGCCAGTGAGCGGTCGAGTGCACCATGTAGAGTCCTTGCAGCCGCTCCTCGACGGGGAGCTCAGCCACCACGAACGGTGTGGGCTGCGTGGCGAGCCAGCGATCGATCGACGGGCGATCGGCGGCATAGGGAATCGTGTTGAGCGGGAACGCCGCGAACTCGCCAACCAGAAGGAAGCCGGCGAGTGTCGTGAGGATGAGGCGCTGGCGCGGAGCTGCACTCGCCGTCACTCTCTCGAATCCGCGGCCGGCCAGGATCGCCAGCGCGAGCAGCGTGAGGATGGTGAATCGCGAAGGGACGCGGATGAAGCTGAAGCCGGGCCAGTCGTGGACCGAGGCGTAGAGGCCAAATCCCGGTCCGAGCGCCAGCCAGAAGGTGATGAGCGCGAGCAGCAGAAAGAAAACGGCAGGCTCGGCGCGAAGGCCGTCGGCCCATCGGCGCAGCCGGTGGCCAAGTCGTCGGATGCGGCCGCCGGCGTCGATGGGCGCGACCCGCACGAGCGCCAGCCGGACGGCCGCGACCGCCGCGCATTGCAGCCAGATCCGCAGCGGCTGTCGCGCCGAGAAGATCACGGCCGAGCCGCGGCGGATTCGCACACCGCCATTCCACATCACCACTATTCCGAGGATCAGCAGGATCGCCAATGCCAGCTCGGCGGCCCAGGCACTGCGCATCCATGCCGTCGCGCGGCCTTGTCGCTCGGCGCGAAAAGGCAACTTGATTGACCAGACGCCCACCGCCGCGAGAACGAGCGTGAGATAGCCGGGGAACAGGAGAGCCCTTGCGCGGTCGAGGACGGGCGCGTCGGTGAGCTTGGACGTGAGGAACTGGTCGACGTACGAGGGAGACGCGAGAAAGCTTTCAGCGTTGGGCGCAAAGAGATACGACTCGCTGAGCGATCGTCGAAGCCCCATCTCCTGTTGCACCGCGCGATAGGGCAGAACGAAGAGAACGACGGTTACCAGCATGGCCGCTCCCGGTACGCCGAGGTCGCGCAGGCGCTTGAGCAGCTGCGGCGGCTCACCAAGCACGAGCCGCCAGGCGATGAGCAGCAGAATGCTCACGGCGGTAAGGACGGCGCCATGTCCGCTCGTGAACACCTGGAAAACGAAGAACGCCAGTGCCCAGCGCAGATCGCGCTTGTCGCCCGACTCGAGGTACCCGTGCAGGAACGCGAGACAGAACGGCAGCCACTGCACGGTTGTGAGGTGCAGTTGTCCGAGCCGGAAGAATCGGGGGGGCGCGAACGCGAACACCAACCCGGCAATCACGGCGCCGGCCGGACCAAGCCCGAGGCGCCGTGCGAGGACGTACATCCCAACGCCGCAGAGCACGCACGACAGCAGTGCCGCCGCGTTCATGGCGAGCACCAGATTGCCCGTGAGCCAGACAATCGGCGCGGACAGCACTGCGCTGCCGATCAGATTCTCGGCATACGCCAGCGTGTGTCGATACGGATAGTAGATATTTCCGTCGAAGAGCGCCAACGGCTGATGCGTGAGCGCGTGAACATCCCAACCGAAGATCCAGAGCATCAAATCGGTGTCCGACCCCTGAGGCAGCACGCGCGTGCCCGGATGCAGGCTGAGCGGATACGCGAGGATGAATGTCAGAACGGCGTAGAGGAGTGTGACGGGCAGCGCTTCGGCCCATCTCTTCATCGTGTCCATTCACCGCACAGCCCGATCCGTTCAACCGGCGGCAGGCTCAGATGCCACCAGTTCGCGTACGTGCTCTGTTCTGTATTCCGCTGCCTCTCAGCTTTTCGGAGCTCGATCTGCAATGCCCGGTGCTCCGCTCCGCTCAATCCGATCGTGGCGACGGGTGATTCGCGCCGCACGAGCGCAGCCGCAGCCAGAGATTCGATCCACTCCCCGGAATGGTCCTGGTTCAGCCTGACTCGGCCGGCGCCTTCGATGGCGTAGACGTCGATCGATTCGGGAATCTGCTCGACCGCGGATTGCCTGAAAGCAATCTCCACCCGCCTCACCCGGAATCCCTTCGGCACCGGCATCGTCAAGGACGCTCCCCCGTCCACGCGCTCGGCCTGAGGCAACCCTCCGTCAAGCCGCACCAGCCCTTCGGACGCCAGACACTTGTCTCCCGATGGATGGGGGACGTCGCGTGGGGGCGCGGCGATTTCATAGATGGCGCCGTCCGCGTTTTCGAACACTTTGTCGACAAATGCGGACCGCTCGCCCTGGATAGCGCCAACAGGGCCGGCGAGACTCACGACCGTATTCACTTTCCATGTCTGCAACAGCCACAGCGACTCAGGATCCGGGAACCTGTGCAGCACACTGCTCGCATAACCGAACCACGGCGGAGCGATGCCCAGATAGCCGTTGACGATGGGACGCCCGAGTGCCTTGGCGATCGGGATCATCCAGACACCCAATGGCGTATGCCATTGCATACGGGGATGGACGTACAGCGCCCCCCTGCCTCGTGAGTGTGACGCCAATTCGACGATGTTCCTCGGCGCCTCTATGTCGGTGGAGCCGATCAAAGGCCTGTTGTACAGAGAAAGCATCGCCGCCGCCACGATGACAACCGCCGCACTGACGCGCGTGAGCGGAGACCTGAGGCGAACCGCGCTGGCGAGCCGGACGGTCAGGTAGATCGACACGAACAGGATCCCGAGTATCCAGACCCGGTAGAACTCTCTGATGGCCCTCAGGGGAGGCAGGACATCGAGCAGCAGGCGCATGATGTGGCTGGCCAACGGTCCGCTATTGCTCACGTACACGGGCCCAAACGACATCAGGCACGCAAACACACCCAATCCCGCGCTGAGCATCACGACATAGTTCCTGATGCCCTGCTGGTCGCTGGAGATGACAAAGCGTATCTGGCGACGCCAATACAGCAGCAGGGTCCCGTAGCACACGATCTGGAATACAAGCTTCAGCCACGGAAGAGCCAGTCTGCCGGACAGATATGAAGCACTTATCGCGAGTCCCAGCGCTGCGACACAGACGACCGAGAGATATGCCTGTGCCGGGAGCGCGGGTTCTGGCTGCCGTGCGCCGTCATTCGCCCCTTTTTCTCCACCCGTCGCGCGGGGCTTGAGTCCTGCATGCTGGAGCGAGACAAACAGACAGAGCAGAACCAGGGTGGCGGCCACACCCCACCCGATCTGCGCGGTGACAAAACCAGGGATCTCGCCGACTCGTCCGGGCGCCGCCATGGCGTTCCAGTGCTTGATCTGGAGAAACGCGTCGCTGACGTATATGGCCAGATCCGAGCGGTCCAGCAGCCACGGGGCCGTCACCGCGCCGTCCAACACACCGGCGAGAACGATGGGCAGGAGGCAGGCAGCGAGGCGCTTCTCCCGGTGCTGTGCCGCCAGCATCCTCACGAGCAAAGGGAGGATGAACAGGGCCGCCATCAGGGACAGCGTCGCGTTGACCATCCCGCACAACGGGTACAGGGCGGCCACGACAAAGAGTCCCACGCTGTGACGAAGTCGGCCCGATGTCCACGCCATGACGCCGTGATAGAGCACCGGCACAATCAAGGGCAGGCAGATGATGTTCAAGCGTCCGATGTCATTGACCAGATCGGGCTGGGACAGGCACAGCACGGCGCCGGCCACCGACAGGGCGACATCGACGCCAATGGCTCTAAAGAGCAGGTAGGCATATATGAGGCATGTGAAGACGATGACCCATCGCAGCGCTTCAAACACATCGACGTCGTTGAGACGCAGGATGGTTCTCAGGGGCAATCCCACCAGCGCGTAGCCGAGGATCGGCTCGAGGGTGCGCAGCTGGTTCCGGTCGGGATACAAGATGGCGGTGTCGTAGAACGACCGGGGGTCGGTCAGCAACTTATCGATACTGTCTTCCACCAGCAGCGTCTGCTGTCTGGCGTCCAGCTCTCCTTCCTCCGGAACCTGCACGCGCTTGTCGCCGAAGGAGAATGGCGCAAACAGGTATGCATAGATGCAGAAGAGGAGCAGTACCGCCAATCGATGAATCAGACGGTCGCGACCCCAGACCTGGTGCGTGCCTCTGCCGCTGAACAGCCATTCGAGGCGTCGCGCGCCAGGATCGGGTCGGCTCACGGTGCTATGCTACCAACTCCCGCGCACGCTGATGCCATTCGAGCAGGCGGCCAGCTGATTCAGTAGCCGTCGTCTCAAATCGTACGGATTCTTTCAAAACGCTCCAGTGCCAGCAGTCCGTGGCGCAAGTGAGTTGCCGCTCGAAACAGGGGTCAGACCCCTTTGCGACACGCGAAAACACAGGGGTCAGACCCCATTTTCTACATGCGCCGCTGACTGGAACAGCCCGATATGACTTTCACCACGGGCTGCTAGCGGCCGCGCGAGACGTACACGGCGGCGCCCGTGAGGGAGAAGAACATGATCAGGGCGGTCGCCATGAGCGAGAGCAGCACGGCCGACTGAATGGGCAGGTGGAGGCGCGTGAAATAGAGCGAGAAGGCGGCCTCGCGGACACCGAAGCCGTTGACCGAGACGGGGATCAGCTGCACCACCAAGGAAATCGGCACGATGACGGCCAGATCGAGAACCGTGACCGGCATGTGCAGCGCGTGCACGACGGCAAAGTAGTACACGACGAGGAGCGCCTGCACGGCGACTGCCCCCGTGAAACAGCCTGCCAGCGCCGCGGGTCGCTCGCGAAACCGCCCCAGCGCATTCGTGAGCGTGTCGATTTTCTCGCCGACCCAGGTGGGATGCATGATCGTCAGCGGCTGCAGCAGTCGTCCGAAGCGCGCCGGGGCGACCACCGCGGGCACGGTCGCCGCCGCTCCGGCGATGAAGCCGGCCCACAGCCAGGACGGCCAGATCGGAGAGGGCGCCTGGCCCCGCCAGCTGGCCGCCAATGTGGCGCCCAGGGCAGCCACCAGGACCAGGCCCATGAGGCCAAGCACGCGATCGACGAGGACAATCGTGGTCGCCAGCGTCTTCGATCCGGCGGGCCGCGCAGTATCGCGAATGCGGACGACGTCGCCGCCGATATTGCTGGGGAGGAAGTTGTTGAAGAAGGTGGCAACCAGGTAGGAGCCAAGGAGTGTGCGCGTCGGAAGCCGCACGTGCTGAAGGTCGAGCAGCAGATGCCATCGCCAGGTGGCGCCCGCGACCGTGAGGGCGTACAGCGCGAGCGCGACGACGAGCCAGGCCGCCGACGCGCTCCTGGCGCTCGCCCACAGCCCGGCCAGATCCACTCGTGAGAGAAGAATCGCGAGCAGGACGACACTGATCGTGAGCTTGACGACGATCGGGAGAAGACGGCGGCCGAACGTGCCTGGAGAAACCGGTCGTTCGCTGGACATGCTGAAGGGAGCCGTCACTGTACTACGGTTTCGTGAGAAAATCACTCATCTGTGCGCATTCTGATGATCGCGCCGGAGCCGTTCTTCGAGCCCCGCGGAACACCGTTCAGCGAGCTCCATCGCATTCGCGCGTTGACCACGCTCGGCCATCAGGTGGATCTCGTGACGTATCCGTTCGGCGAGGACGTCGCGATGCCCGGCTTGCGGCTGTTCCGATCGCTGCGGCCGCCCTTCATCCGCGGTGTCGGGATTGGGCCGTCGCTGGCGAAGATCCCGCTCGACATCCTCTTGTCGATGACGGCACTGCGCCGCGCCGTGGGGGGCCGGTACGACGCCATCCACTCGCACGAAGAGGGAGGGCTCATCGGTGTGATCCTCGCGGCGCTCGTGCGCGTGCCGCACCTCTACGACATGCATTCGAGCCTCCCTCAACAGCTGACCAACTTCGCGTTCACCCGGTCGAAGCTGACGCGCGGCATCTTTCTCGCCATGGAGCGGATGATGGTCCGCCGCTCACGCGTGGTGATCGTGATTTGTCCCTCGCTGGAAGAGACGGCGCGGGCGATTGATCCCAAGACGCAGATCGTGCTGATCGAGAACGCGCCGGGGTCCGTCGAAGAGCAGGCGACACCGGCGCAGGCAGCCGCTGTCCGTTCGCGCCATGGCCTTTCACCGGCGACCCCACTGGTCGTCTACACGGGGACGTTCGAGGCGTATCAGGGTCTTGACCTGCTCTATGCCGCGATGGCCCTCGTCCACAAGGAGCGTCCGGATGCGCGGCTCCTGCTGGCCGGTGGCAAGGCGGATCAGGTGGCTCGTGCCCGCGCCGAGGCGCGCATGGCCGGTCTTGAGGATGAGGTGATCTTCGCGGGTGAACGTCCCGCGTCGGAGATTCCGGCGTATCTGTGTTGCGCCACTGTCCTGGTCTCGCCCCGATCGCGGGGCACGAACACGCCGCTCAAGATTTATCAATACCTGCGATCGGGGAAGGCCATCGTGGCGACGCGCCTGTTGACGCACACACAGGTCCTCGCCGACGACACCGCGATCCTCACCGGCGCCTCGCCAGCCGAATTCGCTGCCGGCGTGCTCGCCGCGCTCAACGATCCACCGCGAGCGGAGGCGATCGGCCGCCGGGCCCGCGAGCGCGCCGAGACGAAGTACAGCTACGAGGCGTACCTCGAGCGCACGCGCCGCGCGTATGCCGCCCTCGCGTCAGAGGCCGAAGACGTGGCTCCGTTGAACGACGTCAAGGACCTCGCGTGACCGATCGGACGACCGAGGATCACTACAGCTACACGCTCTACGCTGATCCGGAGACCGCCCGGACCTTCGACGATCGCCGGTTTGGCGGTCCGATCGGCGGGATCATCGCCGACACCCAGGCCAGAGTGCTCGCCGGCTTCATCGGCCGGATTCAAGATCGGACGATCCTGGACGTCGGAACCGGAACAGGGCGGGCGGCGCTGCTGATGGCACGCGCCGGTGCACGGGTGACGGGTGTCGATGCGTCCGAGCAGATGCTGAGCGTGGCACGACAGCGCGCGGCCGACGAGGGCGCGGCCGTCGTGTTCCGCGTCGGCGACGCCCACGCCCTCGACTTCCCGGATCGCGCGTTCGACGTCGCCATCAGCCTCCGCACCCTGATGCATACGCCCGGGTGGCGCGACTGCATCGCCGAATTGTGCCGGGTCAGCAGTCAGCTGGTGATAGTGGATTACCCGTCCTCCCGCAGTGTTGCCGCTCTGCAGTCTGCGTTGCGCCGCGCGATGGCCGCGATTGGCAGGCGGACCGAACCGTATCGGGTGTTTTCACACCGAGAGATCGCCGATGCGCTCGCGGCAGGCGGATTCACTGTCCGATCGATGCACCGCCAGTTCGTGCTGCCCATCGCTCTGCACAAGGCGATCGGGTCTCGCCGCTTCACGCGGGCGGTCGAAGGCGGCCTAGACCGGCTGGGTCTGCGGAAGCTGTTCGGCTCCCCGGTGACGCTCGTTGCTGAACGGTGCAGGATCTCGTAACCGGCGCAACGGGATTCACCGGCGGGCACCTGGCGCGCGCGCTCATGGCGCGAGGGCATCGGGTGCGCGCCCTCGTGCGGGATCCGGAGCGCGCCAGCACGCTTGGAACCGCAGGCATCGAGCTCACCCTCGGCGACCTCCGCGAGCCTCGCGCCCTCGACCGGGCGATGGCGGGGGTGGATGTCGTCTATCACATCGCCGCCGTGTATCGCGAAGCCGGCATTTCGCGTGAGACTTACCAGGCCGTCAACGCCGACGCGCCCCGTGCCATCGTCGAAGCGGCGGCGCGCGCCAGGGTGAAGCGCGTCGTGCACTGCAGTACGGTCGGCGTGCACGGCGACGTCGATCATCCGCCCGCCAACGAGGAGGCGCCGTTCAAGCCGGGAGACGTCTATCAGGCGACGAAGCTCGAGGGCGAGCGGCTCGCGCGAGAAGCTGGTCAACGGCTCGGGATAGGCGTGACGGTTGCCAGGCCCACGGGCATCTACGGGCCAGGCGACCGGCGTCTCCTGAAGCTTTTCCGTGCGGTCACGCGACGCCTCCCGATTCTCGGAAGCGGCGAGATCTACTACCATCTCACCTACATCGACGATCTCGTCGAAGGTTTCCGGTTGTGCGGAGAACATCCGGGAGCGGCCGGGCGAACGTACATCCTGGCAGGCGGCGAGGTGACGACGCTCAACGAGTTGATCGGAATCATCGCCGAGGTCGCCGGCGTGAGGCCGCCCCGGATCCATTTGCCGGTCTGGCCGTTCTGGGTCGCTGGTGCGATCTGTGAAGCGATCTGCGTGCCGATGGGAATCGAGCCGCCAATCTATCGCCGGCGCGTGGACTTCTATACGAAGAGCCGCGCGTTCGACATGACTCGCGCCCGCATGGAGATCGGCTACGCGCCGCAGGTGGGATTGCGCGAAGGCGTCGCGCGTACATTGAATTGGTATCGTGAACACCGATGGCTCTGAGCAACACTGACACCTGGGAAGGCGCGCAGGCATCACCCAGAGCAAAGCTCTACCACGGAGATCACGATGAACACACGACCGGCCATGGTTTCTGAGGCGGCACTGAAAACCGTAGGACATGCCCGGTAGACTTCATTGTTGGTGCAACTGACGCTCGGATTGACCATCTGTTGTCTCTCACGATAATCCGCTGAAGGTTGTTCACGCTTTTTCGAGAGATCTGTCAGCACCGTTCTCGGATTAACTCGATTCCCCC
>JAHFUL010000057.1 GCA_023265155.1 Acidobacteriota bacterium | reverse complement strand
GATTCCTGGTTACGGACAGGGAGACGGAACGGAAAGCGCTGGCCGACTATTTCACGGCGGTGAAGAGCGGCACGAGCGAGCTCAACGTCACGGTCCTGACGACGCTGCAGTGCAACTTTGCATGCGACTACTGCTTCCAGGGCGATCACGGCGACTACAACAAGTTCGCGGACAAGATGTCGCTGGAGACGGCGGGGCGCGTCGGGGACTGGACGGAGCAGGAGCTCGATCGAGTTCGTCCCGAGAAGCTGATGCTGACGTTCTTCGGCGGAGAGCCGCTGTTGAATCTGCCGGTCATGTACTACCTCGCCGAGCGCCTGGCGTTCGCCGCGCGGACGCGTGGCGTCCGGATCATGATCAACGTCATCACCAACGGCCTGTTGCTCACGGAGGAAGTCGTCGATCGTCTCAATCCGTGCGGCTTGAACGGCATCAAGGTCACGCTCGACGGCGATCACGACACGCACAACCGGATGCGCCCGCTGCGTGGCGGCCAGGGCACGTTCGATCGCATCATCGAGAACGTGCGGCGCGTGGCCGATCGCTGCCACATCTCCATCGGCGGAAACTTCGACGAAAGCTCGGTCGACAGCTATCCGGCGCTGCTCGACTTTCTCCAGCAGCAGGAGTTCGCCGACAAGCTGGTGAAGGTGAAGTTCAAGCCGATCGTCCGCAACCCTGAGCCGGTGAAGCCAAAAGGCATGCTGTCTCTGACGCCGATCGGTGCCAATGGGCAGCCGATCAAGCCGTTGGGTGGCACGTGCATGACGGCCGCGGGGTCCGGCGGCGCGTCGGCGTGCGACACCTGCCAGTTCCTCGACGACAAGATGGTGTTTCTGCGCGAGGAAACAAGGCGCCACGGCTTCAAGGCGGGTGACGGCGTGCACGTGGGTCCCTGCCATGTGCACATGGACAACGCAAGAACGATCGGCCCGGACGGATCGCTCTATCCATGCCCGGGGTTCACCGGTGAGAAAGCGCAATCAACGGGTCATATCGACGGGCGGGTTGACCCGCTCCGCGCACTGGCTCAGCAGCGGTTCGACAAACTTGGTCCCTGGAAAGAGTGTGGGGACTGCGCATTCATTCCCGTGTGCGCGGGGGGATGCGTCGTGGCGTCGCATACAACACTTGGTGACATGAACCTGCCGACCTGTCACAAGCCTGCGCTCGAGTCGGCCCTCATCTCGCTGGCGCATGACGCGGCCAGCGCTGCTTAGGAGAGTACAATGACGATCAAGATTCTGAAAAAGGGCGCTGTCAACACCAAACCGGCGGCGTACTGTGACGCGTTCGTCGACGATCCGCCGCCGATGGCCAAGAAGAACTAACGATGCCCGGTGAGCAGGAACGCTGGTCCCAAGGAGTCGCGGTTCGCCGCTTGGCTCACGTCATCAGAGCGTTTCTGTTACTTTCCGTGTCGGCCTGTGGCGGGTCCGCGGAGGTTCGAGCTGCGCTGGCGCGCCCGACGGTACGAATTGGTGTCGGCCAGATCCAGCTCGACGAATTGGTCCAGAACTTCACCGTTGAATCGCTCGCGAGAATCGGCGAAGACGGTCAATTGGTAGCCAGGTTGGCCAAGACTTGGAGCGTCTCTCCGGACGGCCTCTCTTTGATTGTGGAACTTCGCCACGGCGTGACGTTTCACGACCACTCTCCGGTTTCTGCGTCGCTTGTCGCTGAAACCCTCAGGAGGAAGCTGCCCGCAACGATGGGGCCCGCCGCAGATGATGTCCTGAGCATCCAACCCATTTCAGACGATAAGATCGAAATCAGACTGCGCCGGCCGTCCCGCTTTGCCCTCGAGGCTCTTGAAGCCACGATTCAAAAACCCGGCGCTCCCGCGATTGGCACCGGTGCTTTCATGGCGACCGACGTCGCGGGCGAAATGCGGGCGAACGATAACTACTACCTGGGGCCGCCGACGCCTGAACGTGTCGTCTTTACGAAGTATCCGAGTGTGCGTACGGCTTGGGCGGAATTTTTGCGGGGCCGTCTCGACATGATCTACGAGGTTGGGCGCGACGCGAGAGCTTCGCTGCAGTCCTCCACAGCGATCAACCTGTTTCCCTACACGAGCCACTACCAATTCATGGTCGTGCTCAGTTCCCGGGCGGGGGCTATCCGTTCATCCGCTATCAGACGCGCCCTCAACGCCGCGATCGACAGAACGGCTTTTGTCAAGGATGCTCTGGACAATCACGGCCTGCCATCTTCCGGGCCCATCTGGCCCCGGCATTGGGCCGCCCAGGGCAACCTCCAGGCGTTCTCCTTCGATCCCGCAGCGGCGGCCACCACCACATCCGGACAGCACATCAGGTTTACATGTGTTGTGTCGCCTGCGGATGAGCGGGTGGCACTCGTCCTCAAGCGTCAGCTGCAGGCTGTCGGCGTTGAAATGATCCTGGAGGAGAAGTCCATGGAGGACACCCTGGACGCCATCAGGGCCGGAACCTTCGACGCAGTGCTGGCGGCGCTGGTCAGCGGGCCGAGCCTGTTGC
This sequence comes from Acidobacteriota bacterium, assembly GCA_023265155.1. Taxonomy (GTDB): domain Bacteria; phylum Acidobacteriota; class Vicinamibacteria; order Vicinamibacterales; family CAVVIG01; genus JBGOTP01. Next base: position 16,167 of record JAHFUL010000057.1, on the reverse strand, counting down.
GCCCGTACGACTGGTGGCACTCAAAAGGGGCGCGCAACTCGGGCAAGTACGCCAACGCCTCCGTCGACAACGCTCTGGACACCATTCGTCACGCACGGTCGGATGACGAGTATCGAAAGGGAGTGGAGGGTTTTCAGCGAGGCATCCTCGAGGATCCCCCGGCGATCTTTCTAGCATGGGATGAGCGGGCTCGAGCTGTGAGCAAGCGGTTCGAAGTTCCGGCTCAGCCAGATGTCGACATGATGGGGACGCTGCGCCAATGGCGATTAGCGAAGAAGGACGCTCCAAAGGGCAACTGAGCCTGACGATGTCGTTGAGAATCCGGCATATTGCGGTACGCTTCGCCCTCATCCTCGCACTGGCGGCGGCGCTGCCGCTGGCCGCTTTCGGCGTCGTGTCCATCCTCTCGCTGCAGCGGGGTACCAAAGAATCTGTCGTCGTCGGTAACCGCAACGTCGCCACTCGGGCCGCGGAGGAAATCCGTCGATATGTGTCGGCAAACGCCGAGATCCTGAAGTCGCTCGCCGCGACCCTCACCGATACCGGCCTCCGAACCGCGCAGCGGGAGCAGATCCTCGAGAACTACATCATCGATCTCCGGGAGTTCCGAGAGATTACGCTGTTCGACGAAGCAGGCAGGGTCGTGACCTCGAGCCGAATCGGCTCGCCGAGGGTATCGGTTCCAAAAGCGGACTCCCTGATTTCGGTCGGGGGCGTGGGCATGTCACCGATCCACCTCGACGACGACGGCTTGCCCACCGCGCTCTTTACGATTCACCTCACGCGCCTGAATCAACCGGACGGCTGGCTCGTCGGCGAATTCAGCCTCGAGGAAATGTGGAGAATGGTCGACGAGGTCCGAATCGGCGACCATGGTTACGCGCTCGTCGTCGCTCCGGACGGCACGCTGGTGGCCCACGGAGATCCCGATAAGAAGGCCCTCGTCGCCCAAGCGCTGAATATGGCTGGGCATCATCCGCTGGTGACGGCCGAACCTCTTTCCGACCCCCTTGCGGAATACGTGGACGACAGCGGCCTGCAACAGCTCGCCGTCTCCAACCGCATCAACGAGCTCAACTGGACCGTCATCGTCGAACAGCCGACGAGCGAGGCCTACGCGCGCGCCATGGCACTGCAGCGACAACTGATTGTCGCAGTTGTCGTCGCGCTTCTCGTGATGGTCGGGGTGGGCCTGCTCTTCGGCCGGCAGTTCATCGCCCCCATCTTCAAGCTGCAGCAAGCCACGCAGTCGGTGGCCGCAGGCAACCTCGAGACACGCGTCGAGATCGGCACCGAGGACGAATTCGGCCAGCTCGGCGATGCCTTCAACACGATGGCCAACCGGCTCGTCGAGCTGCAGGAGAACGTCAAGCGGCAGGAGCGCCAGGCGATGTTCGGCCGGGTCGTGGGCGGGCTGTTCCACGACCTGATGCACCCGATCCAGAACATCGGCAACAACGCCAGGCTGATGATCCGTCCGGACCTGGATGCCGAAGCGCAGCAATCGGCGCATCACGTGATCGAACGCGAGCTCGGCATCCTCAAACGTTTCATGGACGACGTCCTGAACATCGCGAAGCCCAAACCGCTCCAGCGCTTCGCCATGGACGTCAACTCCTCGGTCTCGGAAATCGTGGACGCGATGCGCGGGCAGGGAGAGAGTGCCGGGATCTTGGTCGAGGGGCACTTCGCGAGCGAACCGCTGGTCATCGAAGGCGACCGCTTCTCCCTCGGGCGCGTCTATCGCAACCTGATCAAGAACGCCATTCAGGCGACCGCTGCCGGCGGCCGGGTGGTCGTGACAACGTCGCGGGTGGGAGACCACGCCGAGATCAGCGTGGCCGACACCGGATCGGGCATTGCGCCGGATCGACTCTCGAAGATCTTCGACGACTTCGTCACCACCAAGAGCCGGGGCCTCGGGCTGGGCCTGGCCATCTCGAAGCAGACCGTGGAGCAGCACGGCGGCACGATCACGGTTCAGAGCGAGGTCGGACGCGGCACCTCGTTCACGTTGCGATTCCCGACACGAGACGACCTGTCGACGCAGGCCGCGGCGAGTTGAATGCTTTCCTGGAGAGGAACGATGCTTAAACTGGTAAAGACTGAATCGTTGGCCGTTGAAGAACGCACCTACCCGGTGCACTACTTCGAGTTGAGCACTCCGCGAGGCGTGCGGCGCTTCAGCGCCGAGATCCTGCTCGGCCCCGACGACCGCATCATCCTCGATGATGATTCGATGGTCAACCTGGAAGCCCGGACTGCGCGCCTCGTGCCGGCGACGGTCTACAGCCGGATGCTGGCGCGCGCGACGGCTGCGTGACATCGAGGTGCCGGCCGTCACCGCAGGGTGAGGGCCGCACGGTGCTGCGGCGACGCGAGGGCACAGCGCAGTCAGAGAACGCAGAACACGGCGGGTTTCTGCGTGCTCGTCGAGCTCTGCGGGCGGGCGGACACGTCCAACTCGAGGATCTGACGATCGTCCGTCAACTCGAGACAGCGTTGGGCAGCGGCGACGGACCGCGCCTACTTCTTGGGGAGGACCGCGTCCTTGAGCTGCTTGACGATCCGCGCCTTCACGACGATCTTCGCGGGAATCTTGATCGCCTCACCGGTCGCAGGATTCCGGCCCATGCGAGCCTTGCGCTTCTGCACGACCAGTTTCACCAGTCCGGGCAGCACGAACTCGCCCGAGCGCTTCAGCTCCGCCTCCGCCAGCTCAGTCAGGTAGTCGAAATACTCGCGGGCAAAGGTCCGCTTGACTTCAAACCGCTCGGCGAAATTGGAAAAAAGCTCGGATTTGCCCATTCTTCGGGCGGCGTCAGCCATCGGATCCCCCACGTGTTGCGCGCGTCACGCTGCCCGCCGATCGCCGCGCGCGGAGCGATGATCGCGGTTTTCTTTGAAAAACCGCCGTATGCTAACGCCCATTTCACACTAGTGTCAAACGGCCACCTAGGTGGAAACATCGATTTTCGGGCAGAATGTTAGAATTTTCTGCCGTGTCAAGCTCGACGCTCGAAACCTTCGCCAACCCGCGCCCCGAACGCGACTACGAGATCGTCATCAGTTGTCCGGAGTTCACATCCGTGTGTCCGAACACCGGTCTTCCCGATTTTGGTGAAATTCGGATCGCGTATACGCCGGACGCGCGCTGCGTGGAGCTCAAATCGCTGAAGTACTACCTGAACGACTTCAGGAATCGCGGCATCTTCTACGAGCACGTGACCAATCAGATTCTCGACGACCTGGTCGCCGCCCTTCAGCCGCGCCGCATGACGGTCGTCGGCGACTTTTCGGTGCGCGGCGGCATCAAGACCGTCGTCACGGCCGAGTATTCCAAGGCAGGCTGAGTCGGCCAAGACAAAGACGAGCGCCATGTCAGAACCGGTTCGCATCCCGATTGAAGCGGAACTGGACCTTCATGCCTTCGATCCGAAGGACGTCACGTCTGTCGTGGAGGAATACGTCACGGCGGCGGCAGCAACCGGCAGGCGGGAAGTGCGCATCGTTCACGGCCGGGGGCAGGGCGTGCAGCGAGGCCGTGTCCAGGCCGCGCTCGACCGTCATCCCCTCGTCACCCAATTCTGGGACGATCCGGCGTCGCACCTTGGTGCGACGATCGCGCTCATCGGGAAGGCCCCTCGCCCGACCTGAAGGTCGGGCCTACGATCCTACGATGCAGTAGTCGCCGCGCCGCTGACCTCTCCTGGCGCGGGCGCCAGATACAGACGGTCCCCGACCCGCACCGCCTCAGGGGCCAGCTCCCCGGCGGACAGCTCGATGGTGGCGCGCGAGAGCGGAGAGATCGCCATTCGCCACGGGGACAGGTTGCGAACGACCTTCCGCACTCTGCCGCGCGCATCCACGAAGACAACATCGATCGCGAAACGCATGCCGATCGTGTGAATCGAATTGCAGGGCGTGAGCAGCATCGCCGAACCGGCCGGCAGGCCATCGCGACCGAGGAGCCCGCGGCGGCGCGCCGCTCGCGTGCTCGCGAGCTCGACCGTCGAGGCAACCGGCTGCTCGGTTCGCGCGTTGACGAGCGTCACCTCAATGGATCTCCAGACGGTTGCGCGAACGCCGCCGGACCTGCGGGGGCGGCGCCGGGGCCTTGGGGCCGGCGTCGTCGACGAAGTAGGCGCGGCAGGCGGCGTCGAGCAGCTCGCGCGAAATGATCGGTTCCTGGCCCCGGTACCGGCAGAGGGCCGTCACCTGGTCGAGCAGATCGCGCGGATGACAGGAGCGGAACGGCCGATTGTTCGGCTCGTAATGACGGCGCTGCAGGTAGGCCACCATCACCTGGTGGAAGCGGAGATTGCGCCGGTTGCAGTTCATCTCGAAGATGCGGGTGAACTGCTCGACACTCGGATCTCCAATCGCAATCTTGTACGGAATGCGGCGCAGGAACGCCTCGTCGGCGAGCGACTTGGGATCGAGGTTCGTCGCAAACGCCGTCAGCACGTCGAAGGGCACCTGAATTTTCCTGCCGGTATGCAGGGTCAGGTAGTCCACGCGGCTCTCCAGCGGCACGATCCAGCGATTCAACAGGTCTTCGGGCCGCATCCGCTGCCGGCCAAAGTCATCGACCAGCAGCACGCCGCCGTTCGCCTTCCACTGAAGCGGGGCCTCGTGGAACTTGGAGATGGGATTGAAGTGAAGGTCGAGCATGTCGAGCGTCAGCTCGCCGCCCACCATCACGACCGGTCTTCGGGTACGCACCCATCGCCGGTCCCTCGGCGCGCCCCGCACGACGCTGGCCGCCTCGTCCGCGGAATCCCCAGCTTCGAGCGGCTCGTGCACGACCGGATCGAAGACCGTGATCGTCTGGCCGTCGACATCAACGGCGTAGGGCACGTACATGTCGCCGCCGAGCGCGCGACCCATGCCTTCGGCAATGACCGTCTTGCCATTTCCGGGAGGGCCGTACAGAAACACGGCCTTGCCCGCATTCACCGCAGGTCCCAGTTGCTCCAGCACTTCAGGAGCAATCACGAGGTGCGAAAATCCCTGACGAAGCCGTTCGCGGTCGATGTACCCGCGCGCCTCGGCGATGGTTTTCATCTCGCGGACGTACGTCTCGAAGGGCACTGGCGCCGGTCCGACGTACTGATTCGCGTCGAGATACTGCCGCGCGCGGTCGCGGCCCCGATCGGTGAGGTTATAGCGGTAGGCGGCCGTCCCCGAGCCGGCGGTCCCCTTCACTTCAACGAGACGCTCGGCACGCAGGCCCTCGATGAGCGGCTCGAAAATGGCGTACGGAAGCCGTAGTCTGTCGGCCACCATCACGCCTGTCGCTTCGCCGGTATAGAGCGCCTTGACGAAGAGCCGCACCAGCTGGTCGGCGCCGAGCCCGGTCTCTTCAATCGTGACCGGTCCGCGAGGCGCTGGCGCTTTCTTGAGTGAATCGAAGGACGTCACGGTTGCGCTCTGCATGTGTGCCTCGCCTGAACTTTGTCGCCGCCTCAATCGCCCGAACCAGGCTCGGGCCGCCCGAGACCCTGGCCTAGTTGGTCATCGGCCCGATGACTTCGATGAACTTGATGACTGCCGGCCCAATCGTGACCACCCAGATCGCCGGAAAGATACAGAACACGAGCGGGAACACCATCTTGACGCCGGTTTTCGCGGCCGCTTCTTCAGCTCGCTGCCGACGCTTGGTCCTCACCGTGTCGGAGTGCACGCGCAACGACTGCGCCACGCTCGTCCCGAACTTGTCGGTCTGCACGAGCATCGCGACGAGCGATGAGATATCGTCCACCCCGGTGCGCTCCGCGAGGTGGTGGAGCGCCTCGGCGCGGGCCGTGCCGGCTCGCAGCTCGAGGTTGATCAATCGCAGCTCGCCGCACAGATCCGGGTGGGCGAAGGCCAGCTCCTCGCTGACTTTGAGAATCGCCTGATCCAGACCAAGACCCGCCTCGACGCTCACGACGAGCAGATCGAGGCCGTCCGGAAGACCCATCCGGATGCGATGCTGCCGCCGCTTCGCCATCCGGGCCAGAAGCATCCCCGGCAACACGTAGCCGAGCAGACACGCCACCAGCGCGACCGGCAAGTTCGGCTGCATCACCAGAGGTGTCGAGAAGAGCACGAAGGCGCCGAGCGCCACGCCGATGCGAATGCCGAAGAAGGTCAGAAGCGTTTCACTGCCGCGGTAGCCGGCGGCCACCAGGCGCTGGCGCAGCTTGCTCGTTTCGGCGGCCGACGCCTTCGGCGCCATGTTTCCCAGGCGCTTGAGCCCGCTGACGAGCGTTTTCCCATAGCCGGCGTCCTCCAGCGGCTGCCGCATCGGCGCCCCGGTGACCTCGCCGAGCCGCCGCTCGAGGGCGCCCTCGGCGGTCGGGGACAACGCCATCGCCGCCGCCGCAACGAGCAGCGACGCGAACGCAAAGGCCAGGAGTGGAAGCAGCAACGTCACATCACACCTCGATCTTGATGACCTGTCGAATCCACACGAAGCCAATCGCCTGCATCACCATGGCGATGATGAGCATCATCTGGCCTATCCGCTCGGTAAAGAGCACATGCATGTGTTCGGGGTTCAGAAACGTCAACGCGACGCCAAGCGCCGCGGGCAGCGACAACAGCACCAGCGCCGTGAAGCGCCCGTGAGCCGTGTGCACCCGGACCTGGCGACGGATCTTGAAGCGCTCGCGGACCACGTGTCCGAGGTTATCGAGGATCTCGGCCAGGTTGCCGCCGGTCTCGCGCTGAATCAACACGGCCGTCGCGAAGAAGCGCACGTCGAGAATCGGCACCCGCTCGCTCAGCTGGTGCAGCGAGTCGCGCAGCGGCAGCCCGAAGTTCTGCTGTTCGAACGTCTTCTTGAACTCCGGCCCCACCGGTTCCTTCAGCTCGTCGCCGATCATTCCCATCGTCGTCTGAAATGCGTGGCCGGCGCGAAGCGCACGAGCCAGGAGGTCGAGAGCTTCCGGGAACTGCTCCTCGAACCGCTTCAGGCGCGCCGTCCGCCGGAACCGGAGATACCCGAAGGGCAGGAACGCCCCGATGAGCGCCGCCGGCGGCGCCATGAGCTTGAAGGGAGCGAAGACGAACACGGCGAAACCCGTGAACACGCCGATCGCGAGCGACATGGTGACGATCGCGCCTGGAGTCGACTTACTGCCCGACTGCTCGATCAGGCGCTTCAGCCATGAGCCGGCGTTGGTCCGCGCCACGAGGCGATCCAGAGCAGGCAGGGGTCCTTCAACCTTCTGCTTGACGACCGAGGATTCGTCGTCGAACACGTTGATTGGCGCCGACACGTCCAGCAAACGCTGGTCGAGGCGGCGCTTGGCCATCATGCCCGGCAAGTACAGAATCGCGGCATAGGCGCCGAGCACGGTGCCGGCGCCGATCAGGAACATCAGCGCGACGAGCGGCATCACCGCACCTCCGTGACGCCTTCGAACATGTCGGCGGGCAGGTGAATGCCCGACGCGCGCAGGCGCTCGCAGAGCTTGGGCCTGACGCCGGTCGCGCGGAAGCGGCCGATCACTTTCCCGTCCTGCGTGATACCCACCTTCTCGAACAGGAAGATCTCCTGCATGGTGATGATGTCGCCTTCCATCCCGGTGATCTCCGAGATGCTCGTCACCTTCCGGGAGCCGTCGCTGAGGCGGGTCTGCTGCACGACGAGCTGAATGGCCGAGGCCACCTGCTGGCGCATCGCGCGCTCCGGCAGGTTCGTGGCACCCATCGCGATCATCGTTTCGATGCGTGACAGGGCGTCGCGCGGCGTGTTCGCGTGCACGGTCGTCAGTGAGCCGTCGTGGCCCGTGTTCATGGCCTGTAGCATGTCGAGCGCCTCTTCGCCGCGCACCTCACCGATGACGATGCGGTCGGGCCGCATGCGCAACGCGTTGATGAGCAGCTGCCGCTGCCGGACGGCGCCCTTGCCCTCGACGTTGGGCGGCCGCGTCTCGAGACGCGCCACGTGCTCCTGATGCAATTGCAGCTCGGCGGCGTCCTCGATGGTGACGATGCGCTCGCGCTCGCCGATGAAGCTCGAGAGCACGTTGAGAAGCGTGGTCTTACCTGCGCCCGTGCCTCCGCTGATCAGCCCGTTCAACTTTGCGCGCACGCAATGCGCCAGGAAATCGAGCATCGGCTGGGTGAGCGCGCGAAGCGTGACGAGATCAGTTGCCTTCAGACGCTCGGCCGGAAACCGGCGGATGGAGAGGAGCGGGCCGTCGACGGCCAGCGGCGCGATGATCGCGTTGACACGCGATCCGTCCGGCAACCGGGCGTCAACCATCGGCGAGCTGTCGTCGATGCGGCGGCCGACGCCGCTGACGATCCGATCGATCACGCGAAGCAGGTGGCGATCGTCCTGGAACGACGCGGACACCTTCTCGAGCTGCCCGTTCCGCTCGACGTAGACGTTCTTGTAGGTGTTGACGATGATGTCGCTGATGGTCGGATCCCGCAGGAGGGGTTCGAGCGGACCCAGGCCGAAGACTTCGTCGACCAGCTCGCCGAACAGCACCTCGCGCTCGCTCAGGCTCAGCGGGGCGTTCTCCTCGACCAGCAGCTCGCCGAGAAGCGTCCGGATTTCGCTCTCCGCGCGCGCGCGGTCCGCACTGGCGAGTGCTTCGAGATTGAGCCGGTTCAACAGCTTCCGGTGCACGCTGGCTTTGAGCTCGACGTACTGGGCGCGCGGCGACCCTCCACGCGAGGGTCCGCCGTACGCGGGGCCGAGCGGAGGCCGCGAGGAGGTGAGTGATGGCGACTCGAGGATGCTCATACCGGTTACCAGATGGACGCAATTTTGTCGAGGCCGAGGATGTTGCGTTTCGGCGCCGGGGGTGCCGCGGGCTGGCTGTCTGGATCGATCACGCGCCGCGTGAACAGATCGAACTGCGCTGCCAGCTCGGAGTTGCCCACCATCGCGAGCGGCACGCCGGAATTGAGCGCCGCCGAGACGGTCTTGTAGTCGCTCGGGAAGGTGTGATGAATCGGGTGTCCGAGCGCCGCTTCAATCTGCTTTCGCGGAATGGGATACGGTTCGGCCGCGCGATTGAGCAGCAGCCGCACCCGTTCGCCGGCGGCACCCAGTTCCCGGACTCGTTCGAGCAGGCGCTGCGAGTTGCGCAGAGACGGCACATCAGGATTCGCGACGAGGAACATCTGATCCGACGCGTACAAGGCCGCGATGGTGCAGGAGTTGATCTGACTCCCGGCGTCGATGACGAGGTACTCGTACTGTCGCGTCAAGAGCCTCAACAGCTCTTCGATGGCGGTCCCATCGGCCGCGCCGGGCCGATCAAAGTGATCGGAGCCCGCGAGAATCTCGAGACCCGACTTGTGCTTGACCACGAGCTCCCGCAGGAACTCCCGGTCGAGACGATGCAGGTTGTCGATCGCATCGAGCACGCTGTAACGCGGCTTCACGCCGAGGAAGAGCGCCACCTCGCCGAGCCCCGGCTTGAGGTCGACGATGACGGTCGATCGTTTGGCGGTCCGCGCGAGCTCCACGCCGCAGTTCACCGCCATCGTGGTGGTCCCGGCGCCGCCCTTGGCGCCGAAGAACACGAGCGTCGTGGTCGCGGGGCGCGCACCATGGGTCGTTTCCCGGCGCGCCGCCGTCCGGCGGATGGCGCCGTAGAACGTGTCTTCTGCCGGCGGGAAGACGAAGAACTCATTGGCCCCCGCGCGCATGGACTGAAGAATGAGATCGGGTTCGGCGGTGGTCGCCACGGCGAACACGCCGGCGCCAGGCGCGCTGGCGCGAAGCCGCTCGATGCTGGCCATGGCCGACGCCGCGTCGCTCCGGATGTCGACGATGACCACGTCGGGGGTCATGCCGTCCTTGAGGAGTCCCGAGCGCGCCGCCGCGTCGTCGATGACACTGACGGGCACGGCACCCGCTCGCAGAAGCCGCCCGATATGTTTTCGAAAGCCGTCGTCCTCGCTGACGATGAGTCCCACCAGTTGCGCCATATGTGTCTTCAACCGCGAAAAAATGTGGAGGGCGCCTTTACTGCTGTTGCTGTTGACTCTTCGCCAGCTCGGCGTTGTACGCCGCCTTTGCGGCCGCGAGCTTTGTCGCGGCGGCATCGAGCGCCTTCCGGTAACCGAGCTCGAGCTCCGACTGCTTCTTTGCGGCTTCGTCGGCCTTTTTCGCGGCTTCCGCGTCGCGCTTCGCCTTCTCCGCGGCGAGCTTCGCCTGCTCGACGCCGAGCTTCTTCTGGCGCTCCCGCTCCTTCGCTTCCGCGCGATGGTCCACTTGAACCTGCTCGGCGACCCGCTTGTCTTCCGCCGCCTTCGCACGCGCGTCAGTCTTTGCCTGTTCACGAGCTGACTGTGCGGCTTGCTGTTCTTCCGCCCGGCGGTTTTTCTCGATGGTTTTGAGCTCTTTGTCGGTCAGCGGTCTAGTCGCGGCACTGGGCGGCGTCGAGACCGGCAGAGCGGCGGCCGGCGCCACTGCGGGAGCCGGAGCCTCGGAGGCCTGGAGACGCGGGCCGTTGCTCGTCGGAACGATGTTCGACACGACGGCGGCAGCGGCCGCGGGCGACAGCGGTGACGACTGAGGGGCGTCGGGACGCGACGCCATCACCGGCGCGGCGGCCGGCTGCACGGCGGTGTATGCGGGCCGCGGCGGCGCCACCGATTTCTCCTGAGTGAGCGGCGGAAGGTACTGCTCGGGCGTCCTCGGCAGATTCGGTGTCACGCCTCGCGAGTTGTTCGGAAGAATCTCGGGCGTGATCATCACGACGAGCTCGGTCTGGTTCTTCTGCGCGGCCTTGCTCCTGAACAGCAGCCCGAGGATGGGAATGTCGCCAAGACCCGGAATCTTCTGCATCGTCGAGGACACCTGGTTGTCCATCAGACCAGCGATCGCGAAGGTCTGCCCGTTCTCGAGCTCGAGCTCGGTTTCGGTGCGACGGGTGCTGAGTGCCGGGATGCGGAACCCGCTGAGCACGACGGCGTTGCCGAAGTCGAGCGTGCTGACTTCGGGCCGCACTTTCAGGTGCACGCGATTCCCGATGACGGTGGGTGTGAACGTCAGACGGATGCCGAACTCCTTGTACACGACGCTGATGGACGTGTTGCCGCCCGATCCCTGCGCGATCGGAACCGGAAACTCGCCGCCGGCGAGGAAGCTGGCTTCCTTGCCGCTTTCCGCGACGAGATTGGGTTCGGCGAGGCTCTGAAACTGTCCCTTCTGTTGAAGCGCCTTGATGACGGCGCCGAGCTGATTCTTCGCGTCGAACAGGAACAGATTGAGAAAGTCGCTGAACACCAGCTTGTCGTCCTGGAAGTTGGGAAGGGCGTTCCCGAACTGCTCCGTTCCCGCGCGGCCGAGCCAGCGGCCGTCCTTGTATCCGTTTCCGAAGAACGACGCGCCGACATCGGTCATGGCGCTCCGGCTGACTTCAGCGAACCGCACGCGCAGGAGCACCTGGTTGCTCGGCGCGCCGGCCTGAATCTGCAGCAGCGCCACCACCTCGTCCCGCTTGTCGACGTAGCCGGCGGCGACGTTCACCGCCTTTTCGATCACGTCCTTGTTCGTGACCGATCCGGCCAGCACGATGTTCTTGCCGTTGCTGTGCGCGTCGATCAATTCCCCGGGGAACAGCTGACGCAGCTGCTCGCTGAGGCGGGCGAGGTCGCGCTGCACGATGATCTCGTAACGGCGCAGCGCGTTGGCCCGATCCCACACGAACATGGAAATCGTCCCGGGCGCCTTGCCGTTGATCAGCAGCTGGGTCGGCGAGGTCACGAGGGCATCGGCGACGTCCGGGCTCGTGAGCGACACACGCGACACCGGGGTTCCGACGTCAAGGACGGCCGAGCGGCCGACCAGCAGACGCACGGTACTCGGGTCGACGACTTCGGCCGGCGCGGCCGCCATCACCGTTGCCGGCAATGCCGCGCTCTGCGCCCAGACGATCGTCGAACCACCAATCGCAATGACGAGAAGAAGAGTCAAGAAAACTGTGCGTCGCATTCTCGTCATGAGTTACTCCTGCTCGCGCACGACTTCGTGCGCGCGCTTGTCGCCGCGGATGATTTCAACAGTCATGGGTTCGGGAACGGTAGGGGCCGCGGGCGCCACGGCCGCCATCGTCTTCACACCCTTCGAGGTGACGACGACCTTGTTGACGGGCGGCGGATTCCCGAGGAGGCCCGCTGCCTTCACACCGCGCGTGACTGGAATGCCGCGGTCGAGGGGATTGCGGAGAGCCAGCTGAATCTGTCCTTCGTTGGCCGCGAGCGTCAGCCGTTCGGCTTCTTCCGGATTCACCAGCAGGGTGACGACATTCACGGCAATCGGCTTGTCGGACTCGACGTCGCGCTCAATCTTTGTCCCGGCCGCGAGCACCTGGACGTCGGTGAGAATGACTTTCGACGTCATGTCGCTGTGCTGCTGGGTCGGGCTCACCGTGGCGACGATGTCGACCCGGGTGCCTGGCAGGACGTAGCCGGCGACACCGATGACCTCGTTGACGCGAACCGAGACGGCGCGCATACCCGGCGGAATGGCCGGCGGCAGCCCCGATCCGGCTTCCTTGCCGGCCAGCTTCATGGGCAGAAACGGCTCGTTCTGAATGATGGGCAGAATGAGGCCGCGTCCGATGACCTCATTGGGGTCGCTGATGGCGTTCTGAGGGACCGAGTTGGCTGGCCAGTCGATGACCTTGACGTCCTTGGCGTTCAACTCCGCACCGATATCGAGGTCGGCGGCCGCGACCACAACCTTCGCCATCGGCATCGACTGGGTGGTCGGTGCCTTCTGCACGTAGTTGTATGTGGCGAACGCCAGCCCACCGCCCGCGGTGAGCGCGAGAACGAGCACGAGAAACACACGCATACGAGCCATAAGGACCCCTTCGAACTGCAATCTGTTACGCGTCACTATCCGGGCGACGACCTCGTAGGCCCGACCTTGAGGTCGGGCGATTGCCTCGTAGGCCCGACCTTGAGGTCGGGCGATTACCTCGTAGGCCCGACCTTGAGGTCGGGCGATTGCTGCCTCGTAGGCCCGACCTTGAGGTCGGGCGACTACCTCGTAGGCCCGACGTTTGAGGTCGGGCGATTAACCTCGTAGGCCCGACCTTGAGGTCGGGCGATTGCCTCGTAGGCCCGACCTTGAGGTCGGGCGATTACCAACCGAGCGCTGCCACAAGCGCGCCAACCGCGATGGCCGGCGCGTAGGGGAAACGGTTGTTGCTCGAGACATCTTCGATCTCGGCCACGTTCTTGCCGCGAGTCGCGACGAGCCACGCGGTGCGCTGCACGGTTTCCCGGAGCCGCCGCCGCTGCAGGGCGACCGCGACGGCGATGACGCCGCCGGCGATCACGGTGTAGAAGAAGGCAAATGCCGTCGCGTACGGCCCGAGCAGCGTCCCGAACGCGGCAAATAGTTTCACGTCGCCTCCGCCGGTCGCACCGATCAGATACCCGGGCAACATCAGCAGGAGTCCGACGCCAAAACCAAAGAGCGCCTGCTGCACCGTCAGACCACTTTGATGGCTGGCGGCGAGCGTCACGCCGAACGCTGCGGTCCCAAGCGTGAGCGGGTTGGGGACGCGTCGCGTCCACAAATCGACGAGCGCGCTTGCGCCGCCAATCCCCGCAACCGCCAGGACGACAATTTTTTCAGAAAGCAGCAGCAATGGGTCCCCACCACAATGTGTTCATCACGTCGCCAACTCCACCAACGGCGACGATCGCGGCAATCGCAATCAGTGCCATGACGACACCGTACTCGAGCAGATCCTGACCTTCGTCCCTGTGAGCAAGGCGGGTGATTGCGACAAGCGCGCGAGCCATGGGTCCCCCTCCGAAAGAAGTGGCGGGGCGGATCGCGTCCGCCCCCGCCGTGGCTACGTTTAGTGGTTGGCGAGCTCGGTCGAGATGCCGCTGAAGATGTCGTTGACCTCCACGCCGGCCGAACGAACGGCCACGACCGCCGCGAGGGCGATCAGCGCGGTGAGCAACGCGTACTCGAGCATGTCCTGCCCTGAGTCGTCGGAGACGAGCGCGCGCATACGATTGATGAGATTCATGTCGGTTTCTCCGGCGCGTTTTTCTGATGCGCGCCAATTAACGTGTGGGCGGTTTGGGGTCACGCGTTACTGCCTGACCCGGGCGACGCCGGTGATATCGCAACGCGTGTGCCCACCAGCCGGACCGAGGGCCGCCTCACGATGCAACCGTCTGGAGTGCGTATGTTTAGCGTGATTCGGCGAGGCGGCCTGCACACGAATCCTGCACAGTTTCTGCGCTCCTCGCCCCGCACATTCGTAAGTGGACGGGCAGTTTCGTGCGCGGGCCGCCGTGACCCATCGCGAGAGCCCCATGATCGATGGCGGGTGATCGTCTGCAATTCCTTCTTCCGGCGTCGTTTGCTGGTGCTGGACGGGCGCGCGTGGCTCGCGGAACGGGAATTGCGGTATGGATGATGATCAATATGAATGCGGCCATGGAGCGTCCAAGCAACAAGCTGCTCAACGTCCTTCTGGCGACGGGTGGGATGGGGGTGCTCTTCACCGGGCTGGCGGTCGTTGACCCTCGCGTTCGCGATCAATTTGCACAGATCGTCAGCGGCCGGGGGCCCTCGGGCGAGGTGGGCACTGCGGTTGTACACGTGCAACGCTTCATAGAAGTCGCCTTCGTGGCGATGCGCGATCAGAGCCTGGCGTACGCTCCACTGACGATCTTCGGGCTGGCCGCTATCGTCCTCTTCCTGTTCATGAAGCGAACGTAGATGCCCCTGATTCTGGCCATCGAACCGGACCGCCGGCAGGCTGCGCGCATCACGTCGCTGGCGCGTGAGCGGCTGGACGTGGAACTGCTCGTGATGGACTCCGCCGAGCGCGCGCTCGAGGCGCTCTCGGAGCGCATACCGGATCTCATTCTCACGCCGCAACTGTTGTCGCCCAAAGACGAAGCGGCGCTCAATGAACGGCTGCGGCAGCTCGATGCCGCCGGGGCGAAGGTCCAGACGCTGATGATTCCAGTCCTCGCGTCGACTGGACGCCGCGCGTCCAGGAAGGACGGACTGCTCAATCGGCTGCGTCGCATCAAGGATGAACCTGCGACCGAGGGCGGCTGCGACCCGGCTGTCTTCGCAGCCCAGATCGCTGAGTATCTGCAAAAGGCGGCCGATGAGCGCACCGCCCAGGCGATCATCGCCGAAGACGAGCGTGCCGATCGTTTCTGTGAGCCGAAGCCGCCGATCGTCGACGCGCCCGCGCCGGGCGAAGTCGTGGTCCCGGAGTCGGAGCGCTACGAGTTCCGGTTTCAGCAGAGCGCAGAGAGCCTGGAACGGTCAGAACAGGAGGTCGAGCCGGAGTATCTCGTGCCACCTACACCGGTGAATCACGAAGAAACCGACGTGCTTGCAACACTGTCTTCCGAGGCGGATGAACCTCTCGAATCTCCCGAGCCAGTTGCCGCGCCTTTACCTTCCGCGTTCGAGGAGTTCGTTGTTTTCGAGGAGCTCAGTGTGGTCGACTCGCCGACCCTGGCCTTCGGTGAGCTCACGGCCGCAATGGAGCATGCTGAAGCCGAACCGATCGACCTTCACGAGGAAATCGACCTTCAGGCGTTCGCCGAGGAATTGGAGGCGTCGGCCACGGCCGAGGTACTGAGCATTTTCGACACCTTTGAGATTCTGGACGAGCCAGAGATTCCGATACCCGTCGATTTCCAGCCTCACGAGCGTGTGGAACGCGAGAGACGACCGCTGCTGGTGGACGCGGGGGAGCTCGACGACGAAACCGAACCGGATCCGAGATCGTCGGCCTTCGATTTTCACAGCGACCTGTGGATGCCGCTCCCGGTCGCAGCACAGTGGCGCTGGCCGACCATCGAAGGCCCCGCGGTGAAGGCCATCTTCACCCACAGCTTTGACGCGCCGCCTGATCCCGACGTTCAGTTCGCGCCGCCGCCAGAGGATCGCGGATCCGCGAAGAAGCGCAAGGGCTCCAAGCCTTATCAGGACGAATGGGGATTCTTCGATCCCGTGCAGTGCGGGTTCGCCGCGCTGCTCGCGAAGCTGGACGAGGTCACCGATAAGCAGGACGCGTCCGCCGAGCCCGCCAAGCCGGCCCACTAGGCCCGTCGTACGTCGTACTCGTAGCGCAGGACTTGCCGGGCGGAGTGTGCTGCCGTCGTGCCGTCGTGACGTGTACTCGTAGCGCAGGACTTGCC
>JAHFUL010000056.1:15195-18712 GCA_023265155.1 Acidobacteriota bacterium | reverse complement strand
GCAAGCTCAAACGCGAGACCGGCACCAGCGTGATCCTGATCACGCACGATCTCGGCGTCGTGGCCGGCATGACGGACCGCATCATCGTGATGTACGCGGGCAGGATCATGGAGAGCGCGCCGACGGTGGACCTGTTTGCGAAGCCTGGCAACCCCTATACGAAAGGGCTGCTGCTGTCCGTGCCGGATCCGACCGCGCCGCTGCAAAGCGAGCTCTACCAGATTCCCGGCCTTCCTCCGGACGTCGCGCACCTGCCTCCTGGGTGTCCGTTTGCGCCGCGCTGCGAGCGCGCAGAAGACATCTGCAGGAAAGAGCTCCCGCCCTTCGTGCAGCTGACTCCTGAGCACCACTCGCTGTGCCACTTTGCCGCCGAAGTGTGGGCTGCGCCCCTCAGTAGGGCAGGTGGGGCAGGTGGGGCAGGTGGGACACGTGGGGTACGTGGGGCAGACACGGCTACTGGGGCAGGCGGGGCAGGCAGGTCAGGTGAGGCAGGCTGGGCGGGTGGGCCGGGTGCGACAGGTGCGCCCGGTCGGGAAGTGCAAACTCGTAGGCCAGAGCTTCAGCTCGGGCGGGCACGGGCAGGCGAGGCAGGCGGGCCGAGCAAGTCTGATGGGGCGGTTGGGTCGGGTGGGGCCGGAAGGGCAGGTGAGACGACCGCTCCAACGCGTTCGACGCTGGCAGCAGGATCACCGCTGATCTCGATCGCCGGCCTGAAGGTGCACTTCGACCTCGGTGGCGGCTCGCTCGTCGATCGAGTCACCGGCGGGAACGCCACGCGGCGCGTGGTGAAGGCTGTTGACGGCGTCACCCTGAGCATTCGCAAGGGGGAGACGATGGGACTGGTCGGGGAATCGGGATGTGGAAAGACGACGCTCGGTCGGGCGATATTGCGATTGACCGAGCCAACGGAGGGCCGCGTGATGTTCGGCGAGGTCGACATCGCGGCGATGAGGCCTGGCGACCTGCGGCGTCAGCGCCGCCACATGCAGATGATCTTTCAGGATCCGTATGCGTCGCTCGATCCGCGCATGACAATCGGCCAGATTATCGCCGAGCCACTCGAGACGTTCGGGCTGGCCCGGGGTGGTCAAAAAGAAGCGCGCATTCAGGAGCTCATGAGCACCGTCGGCTTGAGCGGGCGGTTCATCAACCGTTACCCGCACGAGTTTTCGGGCGGGCAGCAGCAGCGCATCGGCATCGCGCGCGCCTTGGCGAGCGAGCCCGATTTCATCGTGGCCGACGAGCCGATTTCCGCGCTGGACGTGTCAATTCAGGCGCAGATCATCAACCTGATTGAGCGTCTTCAGCGTGAGCGTAACCTCACCTATCTGTTCATTTCGCACGACTTACGCGCCATAAGGCACACCTCGGACCGTGTGGCGGTGATGTACCTGGGAAAAATCGTCGAACTGGCCGACGCGTGGAGTTTGTACAGCGAACCGCTGATGCCGTATACGAAGGCACTCATATCCGCGGTGCCAGTGCCCGACCCTTCGATGGAGACGAAACGGAGGCGCATCGTGCTCGAGGGCGATGTGCCGTCGCCGATCAACCCTCCGGCAGGCTGCCGCTTCCACACGCGCTGCCCCTACGCCGTCACAGCCTGCAGCCAGGTCGAGCCCGCGCTCGTGGAGATCAAGCCGGTGCACTACGCGGCGTGCATCCGCATCAGTGCCGAGCATCCCGACATCGATCACGTCCCTCCCGGCGCGACACCAGGACTGTCGGCGAATTTGCTAAATTACCCAATGGAGAAGCTACCCGAGGGCACCTGATTCGCGTTCGATGCCGTGTGGTGGGGGATCGCTACCTCGCCGCTGTTGGGTACTGGAGTTTGATTATCGTGCCGATAAGCGAGTTCAATGCCTGGCCTTTTGCCGGCGCGGGCTCCTCGGTGCGAGCAAAGGGCTCCAGCGGTGCAATTCGGCTGTGGTCGTGAGCGGTGCAGAAGGCAGCAGAATCGGGCACACAGCACAGCTCCAAACCTCATGAAACATAGCGACTTAGCCGCTTTCGCAGCGCCAGACGGCATCGGCGGCGGCCCGGGGAGAGCGGCATCAGAAACGTCGAAAAGGCCCGATTTTACGGGCGTTTGGCGTTGTCCGGCGGTGCGGATTGGGCTATACTATGAGGACTGCCGGCACGGCTTCGGCCTTCCATAGCGCTCCAAACAGGGGGATTCGTGACATTTCTAGTCGGAGACAAGGTCATTTACCCGAATCACGGTCTAGGCGTCGTTGAACGAATCGAGGACAAGACGATCCTCGGAACAACCTGCGGTTTCTACCATCTCCGGATTGTGGCGAACGATACCATCGTGCTGGTTCCCGTCAGCAACGTCGACGGCGTCGGCCTGCGCCGTGCGATCACGGACTCGGAAGTTGAGCGGCTGTTCGGTCTTTTGGGTGACGGCAAGATCGACAACCATCAGAACTGGAAGGGACGCTTCAAGGACAACTCAGACAAGATGCGCAGCGGCTCGATTTACGAAGTGGCCGACGTGCTCAAGAGCCTGACGTTCCTGGCCAAGTCCAAGAGCCTGTCGTTCCGCGAGAAGCGGATGCTCGACCGCGCGAAGTTCCTCATCATTTCAGAGGTCTCGGAAGTGATGCGGGAAACGGCGGTGGCGATCGAAGGGCGTGTGGATCGGGCCCTCGAGCGCTGCTTCACGGCCAATGCACGCATGACGCCCGCACGGCCGACCGTGGCGAAGGCGGCTCCGCGCGTGACGGCGGCGGCGACCGCTCCCCGGCGCGCGGCGCGCGCTTCGTAGCGGACGTAAAAGATCACAGGCGGGCAGAACAAGAGAAGTCGCCAGTCGAAGTTCACGGGGCCGTCGGAGCGCCGCAAGCGCTCGGGCGGCTCTTTCGTTTTGCCCCGCCATCGTCTAGGCTTACCGCCGGACGAAGACGCCATCGGAACCGAATCACCGTATACAGGCCAACAGTGATAGCTGCCGTCAGGTCCGCCGCGACCTACCTGGCCGTTTCGCTGTATGTGCTGATCCTGTCGCCGCCCGGCATATTGCTCGCGCTCCTCTTCGGATGGAAGAAGCACCTGTACGTGCTTGGACACGCCGGCGTGCGGCTCGGCCTCCTCCTTGCCGGAATCCGCGTGAAGCTTGCCGGCGCAGAACATCTCCCGCACGGCAAGGCCGCCGTGTATTGCGCGAACCACCAGAGCAACGTGGAACCGCCGGCGCTCTTCGATGTCCTGCACCCGCAGATTCATATTCTCTACAAGCAGGAGCTCGATCAGATTCCCCTGCTGACTCGCGCGTTTCGAATGGGCGGCTTCATTCCGATCGATCGCCGGCGCAAGGAGGCGGCGATGCGCTCCATCGACCTGGGCGCGGCGTCGATCCGCGCGGGCAATTCCTTCCTGATTTTCCCGGAGGGCACGCGCAGCAAGACCGGCGAGCTGCTGCCGTTCAAGAAGGGCGGCTTCATCATGGCCATCAAGGCCGGGGCGCTCATCGTCCCCGTGGCGAGCCAGGGAGGACGGGCATCGATGCGCC
>JAHFUL010000056.1:8617-15095 GCA_023265155.1 Acidobacteriota bacterium | reverse complement strand
GGCACGCGCAGCAAGACCGGCGAGCTGCTGCCGTTCAAGAAGGGCGGCTTCATCATGGCCATCAAGGCCGGGGCGCTCATCGTCCCCGTGGCGAGCCAGGGAGGACGGGCATCGATGCGCCCGGGCAGCTGGATCATCCACCCGGTGACGATCAGCATCCGCGTGGGCGAACCGATCGACGCGGCCTGTTACAGCCTGGACGAGCGCGACGCGCTCATCGAGCGCGTGCACCAGGCGATTGCGGCACTCCTGGCCCAAGGGCCGGTCCGTTAATCAGCCTTACTGTGCCCCGGCGGTGACGAAGCTGAGCGTCCAGGGCGCGAGCGGCTGCTTGTCCGCTCCGAGAATGCCTTCGAGGAGATCGACCTTGATCGTCCGGTAGCGCAGGAGCGGCTCCGTGAACCGGATTTCGAGAACACGATTCGCGGGAAGGTACTGAACCGTGTACACGGCGATGGGGGTGTCGGGCTCGCCGAGATTGCGGGCCTCTTCGCTGAGATACCGCACCCGCACGTGATCCTTGAGCGTCGACGGATCGAGGTCACGCGAAAACTGAATCCGGACGCTGCTCGTCTGCAGGACATCGGTTTCGTCCTGCGTCGGGGCGCTGAACACGACTTCGGGTGGCGGCGCCGCCGGCACACGGATCGGCGGCTCGTCGAGCGTGGTGTCCGTCGGCGCGGTGGCCAGCGTAATGCGGCTTCCCTCGGCGTTTATCCACTGAAGGCCGCGTCCCTGCTGCAGGGTCCCGCTGATTTCCACCCATCGTCCGGTGTCGATGCGCGTGTCGAGGGAAAGCTCGAAATCCCTGCCGCGAGGCCGGAGATTGGTGACCCAGATCGCCGCGTCGGCCGAGCGCAGCACGAAGTCGTACTGGCTGCGTCCTGGCGCGTCGGGCAGATCACCGAGAAGATTCCGGCCGGCGAACTGTCCGGTCACGGTCACTTTCTGGTCGAGATATCGAGACGGCTGAAGCACCAGCGACCGGATGGACGAGCCGAGCGGCGGCGACGCGGGGGTTACCGCACTGGCGACGATGGCGGTCACCTGGCCGGCGCGTGGCCACCCCGCTTCGGGATCGAAGCGAAACGTGGCGCGTACGTCGTAGGTCGCGAGCCGCGGGTCATCCGCATTCATGCGACCCAGATCCCAGAATTCCCCACGAATTTCGCTCGCCCCGTCGGGAACGCGTCCGGTGTAGACGACCCGCAGCGAGGGCGGCGCGCCCCCCAGGCGGAGCTCGCCGTTGTCGTTGCGGGACAGCGTGCCGAGAATGGTGATCGGGCGGAGGTGGTAGTAGCTGGGATAGGCGACCAGGGCAGCGATGTTCGTACAGCGCCGTGTCGGCGTCTGCGCCGAGACTGTGGCCCCCAACAGCAAGGCGACGATCAGAAGGCGGCGAGGCATAATCTCAAGGAGACGACAGGCGCCCCGTCCATAGATTACGCTACAATCGGCCGCTCTTGTGAAACGGACGAACAAACCTCTTCCGCCCAGGCCGTCCAAGGCCAAGCAAAGCCTCGACCAGGTTTCCGAGCTCACCACCAACCGCCTGTCGGTCTATCTCCGGTGCCTGAACCAGCTCGAGGGCGCCGGCGTCCGCACGATTTCGTCGCGCGCGCTGGCCGACCAGTTTCACCTGAACGCTGCGCAGATCCGGAAGGACCTCGCCTATTTTGGCGAGTTCGGCGTCCGAGGCGTCGGGTACTACGTTCGCGATTTGAAGCGTCATCTCCGCCAGATCCTCGGGCTCGATCGGAGGCTGCGCGTCGCGATCGTCGGGGCGGGCAACCTGGGGCTGGCCCTTGCGGACTATCCCGGGTTCCGCCAGGAGGGCTTTGAAATCGCCGCGCTCTTCGACAATCTGAAGGACAAAGTGGGGCAGCGGTCGAGGGGCGGCGTGCCCATCCACGACATCCACGATCTGAAGAAGCTCGTGCGCCACAATGGCATCAGCATCGCCGTCATCGCCGTCCCGGAAGCATCAGCGCAGCGCGTGATCGATCTCGTCGTGGCGTCCGGCATCAAGGCAGTCCTCAACTTTTCACCCGGCGCGCTGCAGGTGCCGCGGGACGTGAAACTGAAAAGCGTGGATCTGACCGTGTCGCTCGAGAGCCTGTCGTTCTACCTCGCGCGAGGGGACAGTGAAGAGAGCTAGGGCAGCCAGGGGAGCCAAGGCAGGCAAGGCAGGCCGGGCTGGCCAGCCGCGCGAGGCAGACAAGCCAGACAAGGCAGGCAATGCTGGCAGCGCAGGACCGCGTGCGGCCATGCCGAGCGATCCGCCGCGAGGAATCAGCGTAAGTTCGCGTCGGGGGTCGGATCGCGGCGCAAATGCAAGAACGACTCGCGCGTCGCTCTCACACGTGGACCCTGAGGGGCGCATCACCATGGTCGACGTCGGTGCCAAGCCGATCACCGATCGGGAAGCGATCGCGCGCGGATCGATCACCGTGTCGCGTCAGGCGCTCGCGCAAATCCGGAGCGGCTCCATCAAGAAGGGCGATCCGCTCCAGGCCGCACGGCTCGCGGGCATCATGGCAGCGAAACAGACCTCAGCGCTCATCCCGCTCTGCCATCCGCTGCCGCTCTCCAGCGTGCACGTGGAGCTGACGCCGACATCGCGCGGCTACGACATCGAAGCCCGCGTCCGCACGAGCGCCAGGACCGGCGTCGAAATGGAAGCGCTCACGGCCGTCGCCGTCGCCGCGCTCACGCTCTACGACATGGTCAAGGCCGTCGACAAGACCATGGTGATCGGCGATATCCGGCTCGAATACAAGGTGGGCGGACGATCGGGAGTCTATCGGAGGAGGGACGCCGGAGTCTGAGAATCGAAGCATCTAAGGACGTAAGGATGTCCTGCCGTATTCTCGCTCATGATCAATAATCGGTACAACGTGCGACTCCTTGTCACGTGTGTAGCCGCCGTCATGATCATTCAAGGATTTGCTGCCGCTCAGGCGCCGGCTGGCGCCCCTCTCCCGACCTACCGCTACACCATCGCGGCCACCTATCCCCACGATCCGAACGCGTTCACCCAGGGGCTGCAGTATCTCGACGGGTTTCTCTACGAGGGCACCGGGCTCAACGGCCGTTCGTCCATCCGCAAAGTCGAGCTGACAACCGGAAAGCTCTTGCAGCGGCGCGACGTGCCGTCCGAGTACTTCGGCGAGGGCATCACCATCTGGAAGTCGATGCTCGTGCAGCTCACGTGGCAATCCGGCATGGCGTTCGTCTACGACCGGAACACCTTCGCCCCGCTTCGCACGTTCAAGTACCGGGGCGAGGGCTGGGGGCTCACGCACGACGGCACCAACCTCGTGATGAGCGACGGAACAAGCGAGCTGCGGTTTCTCGATCCGGACACATTCGCCGAGCGGCGCCGGGTGAGGGTCACGGCTGCGGGGAAGCCGGTCGTCGCACTCAACGAGCTCGAGCTCGTGAAGGGTGAGATCTTTGCCAACGTCTGGCAGACCGATCGGATTGCCCGCATCGATCCGAAAACCGGCACAGTCACCGGCTGGATCGATTTGAGCCGCCTTCTCACGGATCGTGAACGAGCGGCCACCGACGTCCTCAACGGCCTGGCCTACGACGCCGCGCGCGATCGACTGTTCGTGACCGGGAAGCTCTGGCCGAAGCTCTTCGAGATCCGACTCACGGCGCCCAGCAAGGGCAGGTAGGGCAGGCACGGCGCGTCGGCGGGGCAGGCCGGGCAGGTAGGCCGGGCCCACACGCCCGAGCTGAAGCTCGGGCCTACGACGACTCCGTCACTCCCTTCCCCCGTCACCCCGTCACCCCATCACCCCATCACCCCATCACTCCGTCACCCCATCACCCCATCACCCCATCACTCCATCACCCCATCACTCCATCACCCCATCACTCCATCACCCCATCACTCCGTCACCCCCATCCACCCCGTCACTCCATCACCCCATCACTCCGTCACCCCATCACCCCATCACCCAATCCCCTCTGGGGGCGGCTCGATGTGAATGATCGCATCGGCGATCTGTGGATAGTGCGCCATGAGCCGGTCCTTGACGATGTGTGAGAGCCCGTGCGCGTCGACGAGCGGCATCCCGGGCGGCAGCCAGACGTGAAGGTCGAGGAACACGTGATCGGGCGCACCCCGGGTGCGGATGTGATGACAGCCGACGACACCGGGCACGCCCCTGACCACCTGCTCGATTTCGGCCTCCGGCATCACGATGCGGTCGCTCAGAATGCGGGTCGTGGTCTGCGCGATCTGAAACCCGGCGTGTCCGATGAACCCGGCCACCACCAGTGCCGCGATCGGGTCCAGAATCGGCAGGCCCCACCGGGAGCCAGCGAGCGCGATGAGGACGGTCGCAGACGTCCAGATATCCCCTCGCGTCTGAAGGGCATCGGCGAGCAGTATCTCGCTGCCGAGCCTGGTGCCTTCTCGTGATTCGTAGCGCACCACGACCACGTTGACGCCGATGGTCGCCAGCATGACGGCGAATCCCGTCAGCGAAATCGCCAGCCCTCTCGAAGGGTCGGCCAGGCGGTCGTAGGCGTTGCGCAGCACTTCCAGGATGAGGAGCAGCAGGAACGCCGCGATCGCGGCCGCCGCCACGGTTTCGTACTTCCGATGGCCGTAGGGATGGTCTTCATCGGGCGGCTGCCGGGCCGCGCGAATGCCGACGAGGCCGACGATGTTGGTCGCCGCGTCAGTGAGGGAGTGGAAGCCGTCCGAGAGGATGCTGATGGCGCCGCTTGCGTATCCGAAGGCAATTTTCGCGGCGGCGACCGCAAGATTCAGGAAGAGCACGCGGACGAGGACGCGCGCCACCTGCGTGTGGCGCTCCTCGATCCGCGATCCTCTTAGAACACTTTTGCCGTCGGGACTGGCCACCAGCGCAGCTGAACCTTCCCGATGATGTACTTCTTCGGCACGTAGCCCCAGTGGCGGCTGTCGGAGCTGTTGTTGCGGTGGTCGCCCATGACGAAGTAGTAGCCCGGGTCGATCACCTTCGGCCCGTAGTCGTCGTGGCCGCGGAACTCCGACGACACATAATCGTCCTGCAGCGGGATGTCGTTCACGTACACCCGGCCTTCGATAATCCGCACCGTGTCGCCTTCCTCGGCGATCACGCGCTTGACGAACGACTTGCTGGGATCGACCGGGTAGTAGAGCATGACGATGTCGCCGCGCCGCGGATCGCCGATGCGGTACACCAGCTTGTTGACGATCAGGCGATCCTGATCCTCGAGCGTGGGCGCCATGCTCTGGCCTTCAACCCGCGCGACCTGGAAGCCGAACGTGACGATCAGGATGGCGTAGACGGCCGCCGACACGAGCGTTTTCAACCACGCGAAGAGCTCTTCCTGAATCTCCGCCAGGCGGATACCCACGCGATTGATCCGCATCTCGTCGGATTCCGCCTCTGACGCGGGCCCCGGCGGGACGAGCTCGGCTTCAACCGCGCCCCACTGAGCCGCGTCCAAACGGACCACGCCTGGATCCGACCAGGCTTCCGGTGTCAGAGTTTCAGGTACTCCCTCAGCCGGCGTGTCTGCATGCGGCTGACCGGGATCTCCGTCGTCTTCTCGTCCTTCATTCTCAGGATGTAGTTCCGGCTGAACCAAGGCACGATCTCCTTGATCATGTTGATGTTCACGAGGTGCGCGCGATGTACGCGCCAGAAAACGCTCGGATCGAGACGCGCCTGCAGCTCGTCCAGCGTCCGATAACTCGACGTGCCGGCGTGCTGCCGGGTGACGACGGTGATGCTGTCGTCCGCCATGGATGCGTAAATGACGTCTTCCGCCTGCACGAGCAGAAAGCGCTCGCCGGCTTTGATCGCCAGCCGTTCGCGCCGGCTTTGGCGCTCCGCCACGAGCTCGATAATTTTTTCGAGCGCGATATCATTGATGCCCGTGCTGCGCGGTCCTCCGGCGGACGCGCCCTCGTCGCCGTTGGCAGGGCGCTCGAGCGAGAGGCGCCGGCGCACGCGCTGGAGCGCCGTGTCGAGCCTGCCGGGATCGACCGGTTTCAACAAATAGTCGACGGCGTTGACCTCGAATGCCTCGATCGCGTACTGATCGAAAGCCGTGACGAAAACAATATACGACGCCGGCCCTTCGTCGAGCATGCGCCGCGCCACCTCGAAGCCGGTCAGGCCGGGCATCTGCACGTCGAGGAAGACGAGATCGGGCTGCACGCGGCTGATGGTTTCGAGCGCCTCGAGACCGTTGCCCGCCTGCGCGATCACCTCGACACCGCCCGCCTGTCCCAGGAGGTACCCGAGCTCCTCCCGGGCGAGCTGCTCATCGTCCACCAATACCGTTCGAAGGTCCATCACAGCGTCAACATTACATTCTGTGCCATTCTGCGTGTGCCGTGGGCGAGTAGGCCCGAGCTTGAGCTCGGGCGTCGTCTGTCACGCCCGACCTGAAGGTCTGGCCTACGCGGGCGCTAGGCCGGCACTCGCTCCGCCCTTCGGCAAAG
>JAHFUL010000056.1:0-8607 GCA_023265155.1 Acidobacteriota bacterium | reverse complement strand
AGGCCGGCACTCGCTCCGCCCTTCGGCAAAGTCTGTCACTGTGCCATTCTGCGTGTGCCGTGGGCGAGTAGGCCCGAGCTTGAGCTCGGGCGTCGTCTGTCACGCCCGACCTGAAGGTCTGGCCTACGCGGGCGCTAGGCCGGCACTCGCTCCGCCCTTCGGCAAAGCCTCAGGACTCCGCGTTGGACCGGCATGAGCGTCAGGCCGGCACTCGCTCCGGCAACATCAGCTCTGGAATCTCCAGCCGCGCGCACGTGCCGCGCCCCTGCTCGCTCGTGAGTATGAGGTGGCAGTTGGCCCCGTAGATCGTTCGCAGGCGTTCGTTGACGTTGGTCAGGCCGATGCCGCCGCCCAGCGCGCGCTCCAAGCGGTCCACGGTCATGCCGAGGCCATCGTCGAGCACCTCGATGATCGCATGTCCGTCGCCTCGCACGGCTCTGATTGTAATTCTGCCTTCGCCGGTCTTGCGTGCCAGGCCGTGCTTGATCGAGTTTTCGACGAGCGGCTGCAGGATCATGCTGGGGACGATGACATCGAGCGTTTCGGGCGCGATCTGCTTGACGATCCTGAGCTGCGGGCCGAACCGGATGGCTTCGATGTCCAGGTACTCATCGATCGATTCGAGCTCCTCCCGCAGCGTCACAAAATGATCGGTGCTGCGCATGAGCCGCCGCAGGAGGCCCGAGAGCTTGTTGATGAGCACGCGGGCGGTATCGGGCTGCGTGCGGATGAGGGAGGAGATCGACGTCAGCGTGTTGAACAGGAAATGCGGATTGATCTGGCTCGCCAGCGCTTCGATTTTTGCCGCGAGCAGGAGTTTTTCCTGCTCCTCCAGACGGTGCTCGATCCGCGCCGTGTTCCAGATCTTGATCGGAATCGCCACGCCGAGCACCGTGGCCAGCAGCACGATGGGCAGTGTCCAGAAAGATTCGGGCGATAGCGGGTCGGGCGATAGATAGAACAGGCGCTGGCTCCATCGAGCCCCCAGCACCTGCCGGAGCAGTTCGAGCGTGATGGGGGCAAGGAGCAGTACGACCTGCCAGTCGCCCCGCAGGCCTCGGAGCATTTTCCACGCACGGCCAGGGATTCCCGTGAACACGAACGGCGAGAAGTGCCAGATCGCCTCCTTGGGCAGGAGCTCGCGCAGGCCGCCCCCGGCGAACCCGCAGCCCACGGCAAACGGGAGCGCGGCGAACTCCCCGTTGAAGATGGGGGGGAGTCCGACGAGTACGCCGACGGTGGCGCCGGCGTATGGACCCGCGATCAACCCGGCCAGGAGCGCCCCCTCGAGTGTCAGGTCGGCCGCCTTGTAATTGAGCAGCAGGCGTGAAATCACCCCCGCGGCGAGCGGGATGCCGAAGAAGAGCACGAAGACGAGCCGGTCGCGCCAATCACGGCGCTCGAAGATGAGAATATGGCGGAATCGACGGTATCTCGCAAGCATGGTGGCGACCGTGGCCACCACCGCCAGCTTCACGATCAACGTCGTGAGCAGAACCTGCTGCGCGGAAAGAAGCTGCTGGCCAGGCATCGGCGGATTTACTTGATCTTATCGGCCGGGTAAACTGAGGGCAATGGCCCTTATTCGACCCCTCGTCATCGGCTTTGCGACCACTCTCAAGCACTTGTTCAAGAAGCCCATCACGGTCAACTATCCCGAGCAGAAGTTTCCGATGTTCCCGAAGTTCCGTGGGAAACAGGTGTTGATGCGCGACGAGCACGGCCTCGAGAAATGCGTCGCCTGCGGCCTGTGCTCCGTGGCCTGTCCGGCGGATGCCATCTACCTCGAGGCCGCGGAGAACGACGGCACCGTGCAGGCAGGTCCGCGCTACGCCTCGGTCTACCAGATTCACAAGACCCGCTGCATCTTCTGCGGTTACTGCGAGGAAGCCTGTCCAGTCGGCGCGATCTTCATGGGCAAGGACTACGAGCTCGCGGTGTACAGCAAGGACGATTTCGTGTGGGACAAGATGGACCTGCTCGTGCCCGCCGCCGCCGGCACCGGCCCGAGCGTGCACGGATTGGGGATTAGGGATTAGGGTTAGGGATTAGGGACTAGTGGTTCCTTTTCCATTCCCTTACCGCCAATCCTCAATCCCCCATCACTACGCTGATGCAGATCGGCGCGCTTGGCGACATTCACGGGGCCTTCGAGGCCGTTCACGAGATCATGGCCCGGCACCCGGACGTGCCGCTCTGGGTTCAGGTCGGCGACGTGGCCAGCAACGACGGCGCCTACTTCACGCCGGATCGCCCGCTGTATTGGATCAAAGGGAACAACGAAGACTTCGACGTCATAGCAGCGGCGACCAACGGCACGTCGCCGGCCCCGACGCTCCACTATTTGCCCAACGGCGGTCCCCACGAGGTGGGCCCGTGGCGCGCAGCGGCTCTCGGCGGCACCTTCGCGCCGAGCTGGTACCACACGCCGACCGCCGCGCTCCCGCCTTCGCGCGGGCGGCGCGCCGCGGGCACGACCGTCAAGCTGGGCAAGAGCCGGGACGACAAACGGCGTCACTTCGTACGCGACGAGGTGATCACCTGCAAGGCGCTCCAGCACATCGACGTCTTTCTCACACACGAAGCGCCGCGGCCGTTCTATCCGGCCGGGCGCCGCATCGATGCCGGCAAAACGGTGATCAATGAAGTGCTCACCACGATGCGTCCGCGACTGCACCTCTTTGGACACCACCACGAATTCACCGACTCGGTCCGCCAGGGGGTGCGATCGATTGGCCTCGACGTCGTCACCAAGTCCTACCTGCTCGTCGACGCCGAAACCTTCAGGTGCGAGCGCCTGGACGCATAGAAATGGGTCATCTGGTCATTTGGTCATTTGATCATTCGGTTATTGCTTGAGTCATTGATTGCATAGACCAAATAACCAGAGTTGGATGATCCAAACAGCCGTCACCAAATGACTGGAACAATTGACTGGATGACCAGATGACCAAATTCATGGACGCCCTTGACCAGCGAGTCCTCGTCTGCGACGGCGCGATGGGGACGATGCTCTACGGCAAGGGCGTCTTCATCAACAAGAGCTTCGATGCGCTGAACCTCACGCAGCCCGACCTCGTGGCGGGCGTGCACCGCGAGTACGTTCAGGCCGGCGCCGACATCATCGAGACCAATACGTTCGGGGCGAACCGGATCAAGCTCGGTTCGTTCGGCCTCGCCGAACGGCTGGCTGACGTGAATCTCGAGGGCGCGCGGATCGCCCGGCGCGCGGCGGCCGACCAGGCGTACGTGGCGGGATCGATTGGCCCGCTCGGGATTCGCATCGAGCCCTGGGGGAAGACCGGTCTCGATGAAGCGCGCGAGTACTTCCGCGAGCAAGGCCAGGCGCTCGTCGACGGGGGCGTCGATCTCTTCATCCTCGAAACGTTTCGCGACCTGAACGAGATCGGCGCGGCGATCGACGCATTGCGTGCGGTGTGCGATCTGCCGATCATCGCGCAGATGACCACCGAAGAGAACGGCGACACCCTCGACGGGACGACGCCGGAACGCTTTGCGCCGGAGCTCGAGCGGCGCGGGGCGACGATCCTCGGCGTGAACTGCGCGGTGGGGCCGGCCCCGATGCTCGAGACGATCGAGCGGATGGAGGCGGTGACGAAGCTGCGGCTGTCGGCTCAGCCGAACGCCGGGAAGCCGCGAGACGTGGAAGGGCGCAACATCTATCTCTGCTCGCCGGAGTACATGGCGTCGTACGCCAAGCGCTTCGTCCTGCACAACGTGCGGGTGGTGGGTGGCTGTTGCGGCACAACGCCGGAGCACATCCGTCAGATCAAGGCAGCCGTGCGGGCCCTGGCGCCGTCTGCCGGACGGGACGTAGCCGTTGGCTCGCCCGGCCATCCGCCGCATGCGCAGCCGGCGCAGGAGCGTCCCGCGGTGACCGGGGTTGACGTGGCAGGCCAGCCGTCGGTCGGGCGCGCGCAGAAGTCGCGGCTTGCCCGCCAGATGGTCGCGGGCACGTTCGTCCTGGGCGTCGAGCTGCTGCCGCCGCGCGGCTTCGACGCCGCGCCGATGATCGCGCGCGCCCGCGCGCTCAAAGCGCGCGGCATCGACGTCATCAATATCCCGGACGGGCTGCGGGCCGGGGCGCGCCTGAGCGCGTTGTCGCTGGCCGTGCTCATCGAGCAGCACGCGCAGATCGAGACGCTGCTGCACTACTCCTGCCGCGATCGGAACCTGCTCGGCATCCAGTCCGATCTCCTGGGCGCCCACGCGATGGGGCTGCGCAACGTGCTCCTCATCACCGGTGATCCCGGTCGCGTGGGCGACTTTCCCGATGCGACGGCGGTATTCGACGTCGATTCGATCGGGCTCACCAACGTGGTCGCGCGCCTCAACCATGGCTACGACGTGGGTGGGCAGGCGATCGGCGCGCCCACCGCGTTTCACCTCGGCGTGTCGGTGAACCCGGGCGCCTCGAACGCGGACGAAGAGATCCGGCGCTTCGACTACAAAGTCGACGCCGGCGCCGAGTTCGTCGTCACGCGACCGGTGTTCGACCTTGCCGGCTTCGATCGCCTCCTGAAGCGCATTGGACACGCGCGCCTGCCGATTGTCGCGGGCGTGCTTCCCTTTGAAAACGTTCGCAACGCCGAATTCATGGCCAACGAAGTGCCCGGTGTGCGCGTGCCGGAGGCGCTGATGGAGCGCATGAGGCGGGCGGACGGCCCCGCCGCGGCGACGGCCGAGGGCATCTCGATTGCCCGGGAAATCGCGGCGGGCCTGCGCAGCCGCGTACAGGGCATTCAGGTATCGACCGGCTCGGGCAACGTCGAGTCCGCCCTCGCGGTCCTCGATGGACTTCGCTGACGCTCCAGAGGTATAGTCGCTCGGCCGCCAGTCGAGCTGGGCGCATGCATTCCCGAGGCTTTTGATGTCGATATTCGACTTGTCCGGTTCGGCCGAGCACGACGAGTTCTTCGGATCGGACGCGGCCAGGCGCGCGTTGTCGGTCACGGCCGTCGAGACGGATTTCGTCAACGGCGTCTATCAGAACCTCGCGAAGGTGTACGACTACACCTTCGGCCCGACTCTGCATGCCGGCCGGCTGCAGGCGATTCAACGCATGAGCATTGCGCCCCGGTCGCGCGTCCTCGAGGTGGGAGTCGGCACCGGCATCAACACCGTGTTGTACCCGAAGGACTGCTCGGTTACCGGGATCGACCTGTCCAGCAAGATGCTCGAGAAGGCGCGGACACGCCTCGCGCGCAAGGGGATCCGCAACGTCCGTCTCCTCGAGATGGACGCCACGAACCTGACCTTCGCCGACGACAGCTTCGACATCGTCTATGCGCCCTACGTCATCAGCGTGGTGCCCGACCCGGTGGCGGTCGCGCGCGAGATGCACCGCGTCTGCCGCCCCGGCGGCCGCATCGTGGTGCTGAATCACTTCCGCAGCCGCAGCCGGATCGGGGCCTGGCTCGAGACCGCGATCGCGCCGATCACGCCATACCTCGGGTTCAAGTCCGATCTCGACCTGCCAGCCTTCCTCGCGCAGGCCGACTTCACTCCGGTCTCCATCGAGAAAGTCAACGTGCCGAGGATCTGGTCGCTCATTACTTGCATCAAGGAATGAAGATCGGCCGGGCCTGGCCGGCTGTCATTCTCGCGCTGTTCTGCCTCCCGCTCTTCATCGGTCTCGGAAAAGCGGACCTCTTCGGCGACGAAGCGATTTATTCCTGGGGCGCTGATTACATCCTCACGACCGGCGGCTGGCTGATTCCCAGGGCCAGCCCCTTTCCCGACAGACCCTTCCTCGAAAAACCTCCGCTGAAGTTCTGGGTCGTGGCCGCGGGCATCAAGGCCGGGCTGCCGCACGACGAGCTCGGCCTGCGCTTCTGGGACGCGCTCTGCGGCGGCGTGGCCTTCCTCTACGTGTTTGGTATCGGTCGTCGCCTCGGCGGGGCCGCGTGCGGGGCGACGGCGGTGCTGATTCTGTTCGTTCACCGGCCGCTTCTCTTCGACCATGGGCTGCGCAGCAACAACATGGAAGCGCCGCTCGTTTTGAGCTACTGCGGCGGCGTGTTCCACTACCTGCGCTGGGCCTCGCAGGACGATACCGTCCGCCGGCGATGGTTGCACCCCGTAGCCGTCGCGCTCTACTTCACCCTCGGCTTCATGACCAAGTTCGTGGCGGCGCTGTTCCTCCCGCTGGTGCTCGGACTCGCAAGCCTGCTCGTCCCGAGTTATCGGACGCGGCTCGTCCGCGACTGGCGGATCTGGCTTGGAGCGAAGCTGATGGCGCTGGTCCTCATCGTCCCCTGGTTCGTGTACTGCACGGTGGTTTTCGGCAGGGAATTCTGGAACGTGATCGTCGGCGCGCACGTGTACACGCGCTTTACGTCGTCGCTCGATCCGGCGCACGTGCACCCATGGAATCACTATTTCGTGCAGTTGATCGACGCTCTTCGCCGATCTGGCGCGCTGTGGATGGTGGCAGCCGGATCGGTGCTACTGGTCGCGGAGACAATCCGCCGGCGCCGGGCCGACGGCCTGGTGGTCCTCATGTGGTTCGCGGTGCCGATCGCGCTCATCTCGCTTGGTACATCCAAGCTCTATCACTACGCCTACCCGTTCCTGCCGCCAGTAGCGCTGGCGGGCGGCTTCCTTGTCTCGTATCTGTGGGAAACCGTCCGGCCGCCCATCGAGCGCGCGCTGGCGTACGCCGCGTCCGCCTTCGGGCGGGCCCGACACGGATCCGTTTCGGGAGACGCGCGACGGCACGGACATGGGCCAGGTGCGGGCCCGGCTGAAGCCGGACACCACGTACTTCGGCGGCTGTGCCTCACACTGGCCGCGCTCGCCTTGTTCGTCACGGTCTGGACGCTCGTCAACGGCTCGCTCGTGATTCGCGCTGGGGGAACGACGCTGTTTCAGAACCGTCAGCTGCTTCGCCCGGGCCTGGTGGCCGCGGTGCTGACGGTTCTCGGAGGATGGCCCGAGGGCGTCGCCCGGATGGGCACGCTGCTGTTGATTCTCGGCATGCTGCCGGTGCCGGCCTACCGCGGGACCCTGAAGCAATTCGCCGAAGAGACCCACCTGCTGCGACCGCTCAGAGACTGCATCGTGCGAGTCGCCGAGCGGCCCGAACTGCAGACCGCCGGGCCTCGCGGGATGTATGTCGATAGCGACGCACCCGACTATGAGAGTCCCTTCAACCACCAATACTCGTACTATTTCAGAGTCGTGAATCCATGGAAGCGCCCCCGCACCACGCCGCCGGCGCTGCTGGCTCGATACGTGTTCGATCCGGCCGAGCAGCGGCCCGTCTTGATCAGCGAGAAGCGGTATCAGGATTTCTTGCGGAGCATGCCGGGACGCGAATCGACGCCGAACCTGGCGGTCCTCGAATCCGACGTCCTGCTCTTGCTTCCCGGACCGTATTCGATTTGCCTCACTGAAATCGCGGCCACCCAGCGGCTTCCGTGATGGTGATCGCGCCCGAAGGGACGCAGCGGCAAAGCCGCGCGCTGGTATCCGAATGAGCCGGGGATGGTGGGCGCTCGTTCTCGTGCTGTTCTGCGCGCCGCTCTTCGTCGGCCTTGGGCGTAGCGATCTCGCCGGCGACGAAGGCATTTACTCCTTCGGCGTCGATCGGATTCTCGAATCGGGCGACTGGCTGGCGCCGAAAGTCAGCCCGTTCGAGGATCGCCCCTTTCTCGAGAAGCCTCCCCTCAAGTTCTGGATCGTCGCCGCGCCGATCTGGCTCGGCCTCCTGCCGCACAACGAGCTCGGCCTGCGGTTCTGGGATGCGCTGTTTGGCGGCATCAGCTTCCTCTACGTATTTGCCGTCGGCCGTCGCCTCGCCGGCCCGATGAGCGGGGCGGCAGCCGTGCTGACGCTCTTCGTCCAGGGGTCCGTCGTGTTCGACCACGGCCTCCGGAGCAACAACATGGAGGCGGCGCTGCTGCTGTGCTATTGCGGCGGCATCTACCACTTCCTCGCCTGGAGTACGGCCGATCGCCGATCGCGCGCGCGTCTGCACGGCCTGGCGGTGAGCCTCTACTTCGTGCTCGGCTTCATGACGAAGTTCGTGGCCGCTATCTTTCTCCCGCTGATCCTCATGTCAGCCGGACTGCTGGTCCGCGACTATCGCGTGAAGCTGATGAGAGACTGGCGTCTGTGGGGGAGCGCGAGCCTGCTGGCGGTGGCGCTCTGCGCACCCTGGTTCCTGTACGCACATCACCGCTTTGGTCGAGAGCTCTGGCAGACCATGTTCGCCGCGCACATCGTCGAGCGCTTCACGGCGAGTCTTGACCCCGCGCACGTGCACCCCTGGCACTACTACCTCGTCTCGATGTACCGCGGTTTCTCCGGTTCATATGCGGCTCCCATCGTTGCTCTCGGTCTCGGGTTGCTGGTTGTGCAGGCGGTTCGCCGTCAGGCCAGGCCCGAGCACGTCGTCATTCTCCTGTGGCTCGTGCTGCCGATATTCCTGATCTCGTTTGGCACCTCGAAGCTGTATCACTACGCCTATCCATTTCTTCCACCGCTCGCGCTCGCGGCCGGCTACGCGGTGAGCCTGATTCTGATGCTGGCGCCGGCGCCGGTGGAGCGGGTCCTTCAGCGGCTGAATGGTGAGCGCGCCGG
>JAHFUL010000055.1 GCA_023265155.1 Acidobacteriota bacterium | reverse complement strand
TCGGACAGACGCCGCGTGAATTCGAAGTCGTCTCGGTCAAACCCTACCTGCTCGACGATCACATCGTCCAGGTCCGCGTAGGGCCCGGGCCGACGTTCATGGCGCGGGGCTACACGCTCGTCCTCCTCATGCAGCGCGCATACGGCGTCATGGAGGAACGTCACGGGTGGGACAATAGGCCGGATTAGAGGCCTCTGGTCAACAGATCGCCCCGTTATGGGACGCGCAGGCCACCACCGAGGGTCAATAGGAATCAATAGGAATCAATAGGAACTATTAGAGGCCTCCGGCTAACGGAAGGGTCCGTTATGAGACCCCGCCCGGCCGCTGAAGGTCCCCTTGACACAGTGCGGATGAGCGATGCCCATACGGTCACAGGGCGGATTGTAAGGAGCTGCCGGCCACGGTCAAGGTGCGACCGGGCTTTGTGTCGATCGACGCCGAGATGAACAGGCACACCTCCGGCGTGTCGACTCGGTCGCGTCGCGATCACGAGCAGGAATCGAAGGCGGTGCTGACGTCCATGGGATGCGCGCCGAGTTCGATCGGCAGCGACGGCGCCCGCGGCACGGGGGCGGCGGGGATCGCAGTGGGCAGGCCGAGATGACGGAGGATCCGTTCGATCACCGCAGCCTGCTCGATGCGGGAACTCGGTTCTCGACGATCTCAGCGATCAGTTCATGCGGACGACGAACGCTGGGACGGCTGTTCAAAACAGGTGGCCGGCAGATCGCGTTTTGAGGCAAAATGCAGCCTGCGAAGCCACCAAGAACCGGGGGAGGCCAGAATGCGTCGCCGACTACCTGTGTCATTCGCATTCGCCGCATTGGCGCTGGCGGCCGTCTCTGCAGACGACCAGGGACCCCAGCGTCCCCAGGTGACCCAGGGGCCCCAGTGGCCCATGTTCCGCGGCACGCAAGCGGGCGCCGTCGCAGACGACCCTGCGCTGCCTGACACCTGGAGCGAAAAAGAAAACATTGTCTGGAAAGTGCCCATCCCCGGCCTTGGCTGGAGCTCGCCCATCGTCTGGGACGATCACATCTTTCTGACCTCCGCCGTCAGCGAAGGCAAGGAAGCCCCGCCGGCGCCCGGGCTGTACGACGAGCACGATCACATCAAAGCGGCCGGCGAGCAGCGTTGGAAGGTGTACGACATCGAGTTCAAGACAGGGAAAGTACGCTGGCAGCGCGAGCTCCAGAAGGGCCTTCCGCCGCTGTTGAGACACGTGAAGAACAGCTACGCGTCGGAAACCGCCGTCACCGACGGCGAACGCGTGTACGTGTATTTCGGCAGTCTGGGCCTCGTGGCGGCGCTGAATTTCAAAGGCACCGTGATCTGGACCAAAGATCTCGGGGCGTACAACACGCAGGTCGAGCTCGGGACCGGCGCGTCTCCGGCGCTCTACAAGGATCGCCTGATCATCGTCCACGACAACACGAAGGAGTCGAACATCGTTGCACTCGACAAGCGGACCGGCAAGGAGATCTGGAAGACGGCCCGCGATGAGACCGGGAACTGGTCCACGCCGTTTCTCTGGGAAAACGACGTGCGCACCGAGATTGTGACGACCGGCACACGCAGGGTGCGGTCCTACGATCTCGACGGCAAGCTCCTCTGGGAACTGCGCGGCATGTCGGAGTTGACGATTCCGTCGCCGTTCTCGAAGTTCGGCCTCGTCTACATCAGCTCGGGGTATCCGGGCGGTGCGCTTCGACCGGTGTACGCCATCCGCCCGGGAGCGACGGGTGACATCTCGTTGAAGCAAGGCGAGACGAGTAACGCCTACGTCGCCTGGCATCAACCGTTGCTCGGTACCTACAACACGTCGGCGCTGGTGTACGGCAACTATTACTACACGCTCCTCGATCGCGGGTTCCTGCTCTGTCACGACGCGCGAACGGGCCAACAGATTTACGGTAGGCAGCGGCTCTCGGCTGATACGAGCGGATTCACTGCGTCGCCCTGGGCCTACAACGGCAAGATCTTCCTGTTGAGCGAAGACGGAGACACCTACGTCGTGCAGGCGGGGCCCGAGTTCAAGATTCTCGGCAGAAACTCACTCGATCAGATGCCGCTGGCGACGCCCGCCGTCCTTCGCGGCTCGCTCGTCATGCGGACCCAATCGAACCTGTATCGCATCGCCAAACAGGGGCGCTCATGAATCGTCTCGCGCTGCTCGTCGGAGCGTTGGCCGCTGTATCGGCATCGGCCTCGGTCGTCGCGCAGAGACCGGCATTCACCATCGTTGGAAAAATTCCTGGACCCGCCAATCTCTTCGAGGTGGACGGCGCCCGGGGATACATGGTCGGCGGCAAGACGTTGACGGTCGTCGACCTGTCGAATCCCGAAGCGCCCGTGAAGCTCGGATCGTACGCCTTCCCCGAAAAAATCTGGGGCATCCGCATCGTCGGATCGACGGTGTACGTGGCTGCCGACTTTTACGGTCTGGGCATCGTGGAGGTCTCGAATCCCCAGTCGCCTGCGCTGCGGGGCTCGGTCAAGCTGGCCGGTCAGGCGAAAAACGTCGCCCTCGTGGGCACGACCGCCTTCGTCGCCGACCACATGTCGGGCCTCGATATCGTGGACGTCACGGATCTCACCAAACCGGTCAAGCGCGGGTCGTTTTTTCTCGAAGGCTACGCGCGCGATGTCGTGAGCGCCGGCTCGATGGTCTATGCGATTGACGCGCCCGCCGGACTGTACACGTTCGACGTCTCGAAGCAGGGTCCAATCGAACCGATCGCGTCCGAACAGTCCGCCAGGGCACCGGCGAGCATCGAGGTCTCGAAAGGACTCGCCGTTCTCGTCGGCTCCGGCCTGCTTCAGATCTACGACCTGAGCAAGCCTTCGGCGCCCGTGAAAGGCCCGACATTCCGAACGCCGAGCGGCCGGGCCGTCCGCGCGACGCTGCACGGCGCGCGCGCGTACGTGGCGGACGCCCGCGACGGCCTGCAGGTCGTGGATCTCTCGACGCCGTCTGCCCCGGCGCTCCTCGGCGGGTTCAAGACGCCCGAACCGGCGCGGGATGTGGCCGCGACCGACTCGCACGTATTCCTCGTCGTCGGCGCAGGCGAAGAAGAAGGAGACGTGCTGATTCTGAAGCAGACACCCTGACCATTCCGTAATGGCGGGTTTGGGTGTATAAGTGTGTCAATTCAGTACAAGCGAATCTTGGCGCACACGCAATTCGACGACACGACCTCGAGGCGGTCTCCCAGGCAGCGGCCGCGCAGGCGATGGGAATTTCTCCTCAACGGCCTCGCCGCTGCTGGCCAAAAACGGCACCGGCATCGCCGATCAATCCGATCGCGGTGTTCTGAGGCTTCATGATGCTGAGCGGAGCTCACGTTCAGTCAGTCGGGACAATTTCAGGGACGATTAGGAGGCGGCTTATGGGTCGAATCGCGAAGGTCAGCACGTTTGCGCTCGGTGCGCTGCTGATCCTGTCGGCACACGCGTTCGCGCAGGCGTCGTTGCCGACCGGTATCGCCGGTGTGGTGAAAGATTCGTCGGGTGGCGTGATGCCTGGCGTCACGGTGGAGGCCGCCAGCCCCGCACTGATCGAAAAGGTCAAGAGCGCCGTGAGCGACGAGCAGGGTCAATACAAGATCATGGAGCTGCGGCCCGGAATCTATACCGTTACGTTTACGCTGAGCGGGTTCAGCACGACCCGCCACGAGAACGTCGAGCTGACCTCGGGGTCAACCGCCAAGGTCGACGGGGAGATGCGCCTGGGCGCGCTCTCGGAGACCGTCACCGTCTCGGGTCAGGCCCCGGTCGTCGACGTGCAGAACGCGTCGAAAATCAAAGTCGTGTCGGCCGAGCTGCTCTTCGCGCTGCCGCTCACGAAGGAAATGGGCGGCCTGGCGAAGGTGACGATAGGCGCGCTGACTCCTGCGACCGCGCAGGATGTCGGCGGCAACATCGATCCGATGAACGCCTACCCCAGGATTCACGGCGGCCACCAAGGCGACAATCGGGGAATGATGGACGGCATGACGTTCAACGGCGAAGGGGCGGGACGTGGCTTCTACTTCAACCCGGCCGCCGCGCAGGAAATGACCGTCCAACTGGGCGGCCAGACCGCCGAGTTCGAGAACGGCGGTTTCCAGGCGAGCCTGGTCCCGAGAGAAGGAGGCAACCGCTACTCGGGCATCTTCAGCGCCAACTACGCGGGCAAGAACATGGTGCAAGACAATCTGACGCCCGAGGTCAAAGACCGTGGGCTCTCGATCGTCAACACCACGCGTCGTACCTACGACGGCAATGCGGCGATAGGCGGGCCGCTCTTCGAGGACAAGCTCTGGTTCTTCACGGCGCATCGCCTGTTTGGCTTCCAGAATGTCATTGCGGATAACTACTACAACGCGACACACGGCACACCGGTGAACACGCCCGACAAGAGCCAGTGCGTCGGAACGCGTCCGGAGTCTGGACCAGGATGCCGGCCAGGGCTCAGCCAAGAGGACAACAGGTCCGGCGCCCTCCGTCTCACCTACCAGGTGTCAAAGAGGGACAAGATCACCGTCGCCTGGGACTTCCAGGACACGGACCTTTGCCTGGGCTGCGGTACTGGTACCACGCCGGAAGCGACCTACACCACGAGTTACGCCGATCCGAACTACGTGCTTCAGGGCAAGTGGTCGCGCGTCCAAACCAACAGACTCTTCTTCGAAGTGGCCGGCTCTTCGCTCCTCTTCAACTGGCCGAACAAGCGGAAGCCCGCGGCGTTGGCGATCCCGGGCAACGTGCTCTCGGGGATCTCCATCTTGGACAGTGGGAGTACCGGCAAACGGTACAACGCCCCGGTGGCCTCGAGTTTGGGCCAGCGCGAAGCCAGTCAATCCAACCAGCGTGGCTCGGTGAGCTACGTCACCGGTTCACACGCGTACAAGGTGGGCTTCACCACCCAGGAAGCGTTTCACTATGCCCATTATGACTACGGCGGTCCGGCCAACGGCATCGGGGCGGGCCTCGTGTCGTACACCTTCTTGAACGGGACGCCGACGTCGCTGACCCAGTATGCGGAGCCGGTCATTTTCAAGGAGCGCGTGAAGGTGAATCTGGGCCTCTACGGTCAGGATCAATGGACGCTGAAGAACGTGACGCTCAATCTGGGTCTCCGATACGACTACTTCAACGCGTTTGTGCCCGTGCAGGACCTGAACGCCGGACCTTTCGTGCCGGCGCGTCACTACGACAAGGTCCCGTGTGTGCCGTGTTGGCACGACATCAGTCCACGCACGTCCATCGCCTGGGACGTGACTGGCGATGGGAAGCACGCGGTCAAGTTCAACGTCGGTCGATATGTGGCGGCCGATCTTTACGGGCAGGCGCGCGCCAACAACCCGGTCACGAGGGCGATCACGCAAGCCAACCGGAACTGGACCGACAACAACCTGAACTTCGTGCCTGATTGCGACCTCTCACCGAGCGCTGGCGCGCAAAGCCCCGCCACGACTGGAAGCATCGACACTTGCAGCGCGCTCAGCAACGCCAACTTCGGCAGGAACAATCCGAACGCGATTATCATCGACGAGGATGTGATCCGCGGGTTCGGGGCTCGCTCGAACAACTGGCAGTACTCGTTGTCATACGATCGAGCGCTGCGGCGCAACCTCTCCCTTGGTGTGGGGTACTACCGCACGGTGTGGGGCGGGTTCTCGGTGAACAAGAACGTGGCGGTCGCGGAAGGGCTGTCCGACTTCACCCCTTACTGCGTCATGGCGCCGATCGATTCGCGGCTGGGCCAAGACAGCGGTAAGGAAATTTGCGGACTCTACGACGTGAATCCGAACAAGGTCAACCAGGTGTCGACCGTCACCTCGCAGGCGCCGACGGAAAACGGCAATCAGAAGGAGATCTACAACGGCTTCGATATCATTCTCAACCTCCGCCTGCAGGGCAACATCAATATCAATGGCGGGTTGAACACCGGGCGGACCCAGGACAATACCTGCGGCCTCCTGCAGGGCAACCTGCAGATCGGGAGCGGCAGCACGCCGCGCTCGGACGAGTACTGCAACAACCTCCCGCCGTGGATGGCGTCGACGCAGGTCAAGTTTTCGGGCGCGTTCCCCCTGCCCTATGGTTTCCAGGTGGCCACGACGTACCAGAACCTGCCCCCCATCCCGTTCACCGCGAGCAAGACGTACAGGAACGCCGACGTCATACAGTCGGCGAGCAATCCTCATGGGCTCCCTCGCGACTTGTCCAATGGCCCGAACAGCACCGTCGCCATTGCGCTCATCGTCCCGAACACGCATTTCGAACACCGGATCCAGCAGATCGATTTCCGGTTCTCCGGAACGGTCAAGATCGCCAGGAAGGAAATCGAACCGCAGTTCGACATCTACAACGCCCTCAATGCCACGCCGATCCTCTCGGTCAACAACACCTATGGCACGACGGGTGCGGGTGGTGCGAATGGTGTGGCGGGATGGCGCACGCCAGCACAGGTGCTGGGTGGCCGAACCTTCAAGCTCGGTGCGAAGATGAGTTTCTAGCCAGGTTCGCGTTTCAACCTCACGTTCTGAAGACCCTCGTCCGCGGGGAGGAAGAGCCATCGGGCTCCTCCTCCCGCGCGGCTTCAACTTCAACGTTCCTGCGACCTGGTGCGATAGAGGGCCAGGTCCGCTCTGATTTGCGCTGCCAGTTCAGGCGTCGCTCCGGACGCGAGTGCCTCGGCCGCCTCCGCCGTCCGCCTGGCTTCGGCGAATCGGCCCGCGGCGGCATACGCTCGAGCGAGCATATCGAGCATGTACGGGTCGCGTCTTCCACTCAGATCAGCGGCTCGCGAGGCCAGCCGAACCGCCTCTGCCGGGTCACGCCCGTCAGGTGCCGTCGCTTCGAGCGCGGCGAGAGCCGCCAACGCCGGTGGCCAGTCGGGCCGCAGCCGGAGCGCTTCACGGAGCTGGCCAGCCGCCGCTCTCTGGTCGCCGAGGGTGGCGAGGGCGTTCGCCAGGTTGTAGCGCGCTTCCGGATAGTCCGGCTTCAGTTCCACGGCGCGTTGAAGCGACGCCACTGCGTCCTTGAACTGTCCTGCCAGAATCAACACCTCCCCCAGGTCGTCGTGCGCTTCGGCAGTGTTGGGCTGCAGCTCGACGGCGCGTTGAAGCGGCGCCACGGCTGCCCCGACCCGTCCTGCCCGCATGAGCGCCAGGGCAAGGTTGCGGTGCGCTTCCGGACTGTTGGGCTGCAGTTGGACCGCGCGTTGAAGCCACGCCACCGCCTCCTCGAACCGTTCTGTCTCCATCAATGCCTGTCCGAGGTTGTTGTACGCTTCCGAACGGTCGGGCTGTAGCTCGACTGCGCGTCGAAGCGACACCACAGCCTCCTGAGATCGTCCTGTCCGCATCAGCGCCAGCCCAAGGTTGGCGTGCGGCAACGGCGCGTTGGGCTGCAGCTCAATCGCGCGGTGAAATGA
Organism: Acidobacteriota bacterium; assembly: GCA_023265155.1. Classification (GTDB taxonomy): domain Bacteria; phylum Acidobacteriota; class Vicinamibacteria; order Vicinamibacterales; family CAVVIG01; genus JBGOTP01. The sequence goes on along the minus strand of JAHFUL010000055.1, from coordinate 11,348 downwards.
CGCCACGGCGTCCTCGGTTCGTCCTGCCTGCATCAACGCCGCCCCGAGGCTGTTGTACACGTCCGGACTGTTGGGCTGTCGCTCAATCGCGCGCCGAAGCGCCGGCTCCGCTTCGTCAAACCGGCCCGCCTGCATCAGCGCCGTTCCGAGCTTCTGGTAGCCCGCGGAGTCGGCCGGGTCGGTCCGCACGAACTCGCGATAGCGTGCAATCCCCTCCTCGATTCGGCCTTGTTGCAGCAACAAGTCGCCCCGTATGCGGGTCGCCTGAGAGCCGATCAGGACCTGCATGCTCACGAAGAACACGGCCCAGAGGGACAGGTAGGCGAGGTTGCGCTGGCGCGGCATCAGTCCTCTGGCGAGTGCGCCGGGATCGAATCGCTTCCACGGACTCGAGCGCGCGGCCTTGTCAATCCCCCGAATCATCAGATTGAGAATCGGCACCGGCAGCAGCTTGTCGTAGAACCCCGGCAGCTTCAACGCGATCAGGAGCGAGATGAGCCCGACGACACTCAAGCCGTACAGCAGCCCAAAGATGATGCGCCCCAGCTCCGTGCGGGGGGACGTGGAGGGGTCGGTGAACAGCAAGTGCATGCCCAGGAACACGGCGATGGGAATGGGCTCGGCGAAGAACCCGCTGACTGGAAACCAGTAGTGGGTGCCAGTCGCCGCGAAGTACCCCAGGCCGAACAGGTAGGTCGTCGCGACCGCGGAGAGCGTCATCGAGGCGGTGCCGAACAGGAACTGCGCAGGCAGGCTGACCAGGAAGATCAGCAGGTAGATATGCGGGGGATTGAATTGCGTCTCGGAAATTTCCTGCCCCCACGTCATCCCGGTCGCGCCAGTCAGCAGCAGGATCACCGAGAACACAGTGAGGGTGAACGATGAAGGGTTGAAAATGTGCGTCTGCCGCCCCTCCTTGTTCCACCGGATCAACTCTTTGGCCGCGAAGCCCACTGCCACCATCAGGAATTGCAGGTAGAACCAGTCTGGCTTGAACAGCAAGAAGAGATTCGTGCTGAACACGATCGGGAACGGTCCGAAGCCGAGGGTGTAGGTATCGCGCCGGGACCATGTGAGCAGCGCGTCGAACGCGTACGCGAAGGCCACTTGCGCCGCAATCAGCGGCGCCGCGTGGTAGACCTCGCGCCAATACCACCCCCAATACAGCAGGATGCTCGTGTGCGCGCAGGCCTGCAGATAGTGCTGTGGGCGAAGAACGACCTCCACGGCCAACCTTCGCCCACTGCGTCGAGCGGTGACGAGTGTCGCCGCGTTCCACGCGAGCAGCAGGGCACCAGCGCCGGAGAAAGACCAGAGGACGTTCGGGTTGTTCCGGACCGCGGGCAGCAGACCGAGCGGGATGAGTAGCAGCGTGAACGTCAGCGGGATCGCAAGAGCCAGCGCAGACGGCGCAGCCGTGCGACGTGCGGCTGGCGGCGGAGCCGCCCGCTCTTCCAGGCCTCGGGTTGGTTCGGCGTGTGCGTCTTGGCCCATGAAGATCGGCGCATAGTACCACGCCAGTAAAAGCCAACGGCGACAGGCGACTCGCCCCCTCGCGACCGGGATCGAGGGGATCTGTACACGTTATTTCACTGCTCGTTCATGTATGATCGCGCGGCGGCCTCGCGTTTCTAACGAAAGACATTTTGAGCGGGAGGGACATGATGACAGCAAGGCTTCTGACAGGCGCCGTCGCAGCCGTTGGACTCAGCCTGGGCGCCGCGAGCCTCGTGGCGAACGGCTACTGGGACCAGCCACCTGTCTCGCAGACGCAGCCTCCCGCGGGCCAGCCTCCGGCGGCGGGCCAGCCTCCCGCGGGCCAGCCTCCTGTGGGCCAGCCGGGAGCAGCCGGGCCGCAGCGCGGCGGCGGTCAGGGGCGCGGTCCCAGCGTGCCGCTTCTCGGCCCCGGCCCCTCGGCAGCGCGTTTCCCGAAAAACGCCGACGAGTTCGATCAGATGTTCAACCAGGTGAAGAACTGGGGACGATGGGGACCCGATGATCAGCTCGGCGCCGCCAATCTGATCACTGAAGCGAAGCGGAAGCAGGCCCTCGCGCTGGCGAAGCAGGCCATCGTGATCGGTCTCGCGCATCCGCCGCTGACCGAAGCCGCCCCTGATAACGGCAGCCCCTTCGAGCACACGATGAACCGCGGCTTCACCACCGACACATACCGGGTGTCGTATCACGGGTATGCGCACAGCCACATCGATGCGCTCTGTCACATCCTCTACAAAGGCCAGACCTACAACGGGCACGCGACGGCCGACATCAACACCGAGAAAGGCTGCACGCAGCTCAGCATCGACAAGCTGAGAAACGGCGTTGTCACGCGCGGCATCCTGATCGACATTCCTCGCTTGAAGAACTTGCCGTACCTCGAGCCCGGTACGCCGGTCTTCGTCGAGGACCTCGAAGCGTGGGAGAAGAAGGCGGGCATCAAGGTGTCGCCCGGAGACGCGATCTTCCTGCGGACGGGCCGCTGGGCACGCCGCGCGAAGCTCGGACCGTGGAACGTCGGCCAGAACGAGGCGGGCTACCACGCGTCGGTCGCTCCGTGGCTCAAGGCCCGCGGCGTGTCCTTCCTGGCGAGCGATGATGCCCAGGACGTCACCCCGTCGCTCGTGGAGGGCGTTGGCCTTCCGGTCCACACACTCGCCATCACCGCCATGGGCATCGACATCCTCGACAACCAGGATCTGGAAGTGCTCGGGGACACGGCGGCGAAGCTGAATCGGTGGGAGTTCCTGCTGACCGTCGGGCCGGTGCCGGTTACCGGCGGCACCGGATTCCCGGTGAACGCGCTCGCGATCTTCTAGGAAAGGTCAGTAAGGAAATCGCCCTGATCCAAGATGTCGGATTCTGGAGCCCTAGGCTCGGGCGTCGTCGCTTTGCGGATTTTCAGCACGCGCCCAGATCACGTGGCTCGCGGGGACGGGTCGCACCAGCCTGACGGGCGCCACCAACGTGACGGTCAACCTGCTCAATCCCAACAGCCTGTTCGAGAAGCGGCTCAATCAGCTCGACCTGCGCGCGTCGAGAAAGTTCCGCTTCGGATCGAAGGTCTTTGAAGCGATCCTCGATGTGTACAACGTGTTCAACGCGGATACGATCCTGAACGAGACCTCGACGTACAGCCCCGCCCCGGCGGTGAACGGCGGGAACTGGCGCCTCCCGTCAGAAATTCTCGCGGCTCGCTTCGTGAAATTTGGCTTCCAAGCGAACTTCTGAAGCACGACTTGAAAAGGCGCGCGGCGTGGATGTCTGCCACGCCGCGCCAACCTTCGTAACAGCGGTGCACCCCATCGGCGAAGTCGATCGCATCAGTTCGACAAGCTCCAAAAAAGGCGACGGGTAGCAAAGAGGCGACGATACGTGTGCGATGAGTTGACTGCTGTAAAAGGCCGGACAGCGGGGCTACTCAATGGGCCGGCCCATGGACAGACCGACGCCGGCGCCTTCGCGCGCGACGTAGACGCCGACCTGTGCCTGGGGGTCGGTTGACTGGCTGACGAAATCCACTGCGTACTGCGTGCCGACCCGCTTCTGCTGCGCGGCGATTTGTTCGGCGAGCTTTGCCATTCTGCCGGGCAAGGCGCTGCTGGCCGGCAGCGCTTCGTAGTGCCCGCCGGAGTAGCTCGTCACGTTCAGGCTCGCGGTGACCGCGGTGAACCCGTTCGAAGCCCCGAGCGGCTGCGCGCGCGTCAACATGATGACGTGCACGTTTGCGGCTGCGCTTTGAATCTCGCGAATCAAAACTTGCAGCTGGGGGTTGGTCGTGCCGCTGCTGTCAGGACCGCTGGTTCCCACGGCCACGATGACCGGCCAGCGGTCTTTGGCGTCGCGCAGAAACAGCGTCCAGCTCTCTCGCAGCGCGTCGAGCAGGACCGCCGACCCGCCGTCGCTGAACAGAGCGCCCACGGCGCTCGTCAGCTTCTTGCGATCGAGTGTCGGCGCCACACGCACGCGGGCCTGGCCGCCCGTGCTCATGAGAAGGATTTCGTCCTGCGGCGGAATGCCCTCAAGAAAGGCCTGAAGCCCACCGCGAATGGAAGTCTGGGATGCTGCGGACTCCGCGCTCGTGTCCACGAGAAGCGCGATCCGCATCGGCTCTTTGACCAGTGATGCCCGCACGACTTCGACCTTCTTGCCGCCTTCGGTGACGTCGAACGCACCCGGACTGAGATCCAGCAGAGGAGCGCCCGCCTGATCGGAGACGGTGACGAAGATCCGCTTCAGCGGCCGTTGCGCCGACAGACTGGTCGCGAAGGGCAGCGATGCCGAGAGAAGGACGAGGACCCGAAGGAACGGCTTCATCTGTTTCCCCCTTGAAGTCGCGAGCAGCATCTCGCCCGGGAATTGAGTGGTGTTCTGGCGACGCTCTGACACCGTAATTCTATGTCTCGCTTGGCCTTCCCTTTGCGCTCGCCCCTTGATCGTTTGGATGGCCGTCATCCAAAATCTCGGATTTTGGAAAACCACCACCACCACCACCACCACCAGCGCCACCCCCACCACCGTCTTTTCCATATTCTATTGGCAGCGTAGTTTTTAGTGTTGATTTTCCTGGAGGTACCTGTATAAGTCTGACAGCCTTGTAACTCTTCCAGCCCAGATATCTGTGCTGACGGCTCAGAGACAGACTGAAAGGAATCAATGGGAACGAGAGGTTTCTCAGCTATCGTCGGCGCGGCGTTGCTGCTGGCCCTGGCGTCGAGCGCATTCGCGCAGGTGCCGGCGGGCATCTCGGGAACGGTCAAGGATGAAACGGGCGGGGCGCTTCCCGGCGTCACTGTCGAAGCGGCGAGTCCCGCGCTCATCGAGAAGGTGCGTATCGTCGTCACGGACGGCGAGGGTCAGTACAAGATCACGGGTCTCGTGCCTGGCACCTATACGGTCACGTTCTCGCTGAGCGGCTTCGCCCCAGCGAAGGTTGGAGAGGTCGAGTTGACGTCCGGATTCACCGCACCGGTCCACGGTGTGTTGAAGGTCGGGTCTCTCGCGGAGACGATTACGGTCACGGGGCAGGCTCCGGTGGTCGATGTGCAGAACACTGTGACGCAAAAAGTGATGCCGCACGAGATGTTCGAAGCGCTTCCCACCAACAAGGGGATCGCCGCCTTCGCCGCCCTCACGCCGGGCATCACCGTCGGCGGCCAGGATGTGGGCGGGAACACGGGCGAGCTGGCGACAATGTCGATTCACGGCGGCAGCGGCAACGACCAGCGGCTGCTGCAGGACGGCATGCGGTTCAACGGGATGGAAGGCTCCGGGCGCGGCTTCTACGTGAACCCGGCGGCGGCCCAGGAAGTCACCCTCGCGCTGGGCGGCAACTCCGCCGACAACGAGCTTGGCGGCGTGCAGGTGAACGTCGTCCCGAAGGAGGGCGGCAACAGGTATAGCGGGTATTACTTCACCAACTACACGACGCACGCCCTCCAGGGCGTCAACCTGTCCCAAGCGCTGGAAGATCGCGGCCTGAAGAGTGTCCCCGAGGTCAATCACATCTGGGACGTGAACGCGTCGTACGGCGGGCCGCTCAAGCGGGACATGATCTGGTTCTATACGGCGCAGCGCTCCTTCGGCTTTTCCAACTACATCCCCGCGGGGCGCAACGCCTCGGGCGGCGATCTGGGTTACTACAACGCGACGCAGGGGACGTACCCCGGAATCAATCCGAACACCGGCCTGGCGTATCCGCAAGGCGTGACGTTCTACACGCCGGACCTGAACAGGCGCTCGACGGTCGATGAACACAATCGCACCCATACGCTGCGCTCGACGTGGCAGGCGTCGCAGAACAACAAGTTCGTGTTCTCCGTGGACGTCGAGAACAACTGCGACTGCAAAGTGGGCGTGTCGACCGGGGCGGAAACCGCATCGGCGATCCGGTGGTCCTTCGCCAACCCGAACTACCTGACGCAGGCGGTCTGGAGGCATCCGATCAGCAGCAGGCTGCTCATCGACGCCGGCGTGACGACCCTCATCTTCAATTTCCCCACCTTGCGGCAGCCGGGCGTGGGTCTGCACGACATCGCGATCTCCGACACGACCCTGGGCATCGCGTACAATGCGCTCGGCGTCAACACCTACTCGTACGGATACCACCACAGCTCTCAGTCGAATCAAAAGTTCGACGTGTCGTACATCACCGGCTCCCATTCGTTCAAGGTCGGGCTGTTCACGCAGGAGGGCGTTCGCGACCAGTCCAACGCGGTGAACACGCTCGTCAAAGACGGCATCGAATGGCCCGTGACGTACGGGTTCCGGAACAGGGTGCCGAATTCGGTCACCGAGATGATCCCTTACCGATCGATTGAGCGCATGGGGATCGATCTCGGGATCTACGCCTCGGATCAATGGACCCTGAAGCGCCTCACGATGAACCTGGCCCTCCGGTACGACCACCTGGACAATTTCGTGCCGGCGCTCAAGCAGGAGGCGAACGCGTACATCGGGGAGCGGTCGCTCAACGCGGTGTCGTGCCTCCCGTGCTGGAACGACATCTCGCCGCGCCTGGGCGCGGCGTACGATGTGACCGGCGACGGCAAGACCGCGCTGAAGGTGGCCCTGGGACGGTACGTGTCAGCCCAGTCGCCCAACGCCCTCGCGCATACCTATGCCCCGGTGATCGCGTCTGGGATCTCGACGAGCCGGACCTGGAACGATTTCACCTACCCAGCTGGCGATCCGCGTAACGGCAACTACATCCCGGACTGCGACCTCAGGAACAACCAACCCAACGGCGAGTGTGCCGTCGCCGGCAACCTCAATTTCGCTCAGGGCATCGTGGCGACGTCCACCTCTGACCCGGCGTTTCTCACCAGCCATCGCGGCTACCAGTGGCAGTCGTCCGTATCCGTTCAACGCCAGCTGACGCGGGGCCTCTCGGTGAACGTCGGCTATTACCGCACCATCACCCCCCAAAGATTCTCCGCCGTCACCGACAACACGCTGGTGACGCCGGCGGACTACAGCCCGTACTCGGTGACGGCCCCGAACGATGAGGCGCTGATGGCCGCCGCCGGCCGTACGATCATCAGCAATTACGACATCAATCCCGATAAGCGGGGTCAGACGCAGAACTACACGACCTTCCTGGATTCGTTGCATCTCGAGCCCTGTCCCCAGGGCACGGGCAGCAGCGGCGCGGGCAAGCTCTTCACGGTGCCGTGCGGGGATCCGAGGACCACGGTGTACAACGGCTTCGACGTGACGTTCACCGCGCGGCTCAGGAACGGCGCGTTCTTGAGCGGCGGCACGAACACCGGCCGCACCTACACGAATTCCTGCCAGGTCATCGACAATCCGAACGTGCTCCGCGATTGCGACTACAAGGTTCCGTTCATCACGCAGTTCAAGATGTCGGGCGCGTACCCGCTGCCGTGGGGTCTCCAGTTCAGCGGAGTGTACCAGCAGCTCCCCGGGATTGCGTTCTCGGCGAATTACTCCTTCACGAATGATCAGATCAAGCCGTCGCTTCTACGCGATCTCTCGGCGGGTGCCACCAGTACCGTGTCGATCAACCTGCTCAAGCAGAACGAGTACCGCGAGAAGCGGCTCAAGCAGCTCGACCTGCGGTTCTCGAGAAAGTTCCGCTTCGGCTCGCGGGTTCTCGAGGCGATCGCCGATGCCTACAACATCCTCAACGTGGATTCGATCCTGGGGGAAACCTCGACGTACACCCCGGGCGCGGTGAACGGCGGGAACTGGCGCCTCCCGTCATCGATTCTGACGGCTCGCTTCGTGAAGTTCGGCATCCAGGCGACCTTTTAGCGAGAGACGTTCTGAAAAGGAGCGCGGCGTGGCTTAGCTGCCAGGCCGCGCTTTTCTTCGTACGGCAGGCAGCGGCGGTACCAGCGCGGTAGTATTGACCGATTAGAGCCGTTTTCGCGTGCAAGGGGTTGTTCGATCGCCGGTCCACCACGAAGTCACGAAGCACACGATGGAACACATTAATGGTTTTCGTGTGTCGTGGCCTTCGTGTCCTCGTGGTTCGCAATCATTTCGATGAACCCGTGCCGCTGCTGATTACAGGCAATTGAGAACAGCTCTAGTGCCGATGCGCGATAGGCTTCAGGAGAGACGATGACCGTGCGGCGAGCTGCTGACGGGATGCGGCTGACTCGACGAGACGCCATGCGCCTCCTCGGAGTGGCGACGGGGTTTGGCGCTGCAGCGGCCGTGGAAGGCAACGAATTGCTCGCCTGGCTGCAGCGCCGCGCGACAAGCGCCCCGGGTCGCTTTCCGCGTGGCGCGACAAGTGTCCCCGGTCGCATTCCGCGTGGCGCGGTCATCCGCACGCTTCTGAAGGACGTCCCGCCCGATGCGCTCGGCTCCGGGGCGACGCTCTTTCACGAACACCTGTCGATCAATCTCGCCGGCCTTGGTGGGGGCGGCGGTGCTGGGCGTGCCGGGCAGCCAGGCGGTCAACCAGCCGCCGGACAGGGTGCGGGCCGCGGGCGAGGACGCGGAGGCCCGCCGCTCCCGCCGGCCACCGACGACATCGAGCTCATGGTGCAGCTGGTCCAGAAAGCCGGCAGCGAAGGCGTCAGCTGCATCGTGGACGGCGGCCATCCGGACATGGGGCGCAAGCTCGACAATCTGAAACAGATCGCGATGCGCACCAACGTCCACATCGTCGCCAGCGGCGGCTTCTACATGAACCGCTCCTATCCGCCCGATGTCGCCAGCAAGAGCGAAGATCAACTGGCGGCGGATCTCGCGCGCGACGCGCGCGAAGGACGGCTCGGCGCGTTCGGCGAGATTGGCGAGGATCCGAACGGCAGCGAGCTGACGCTCAACGAGCGGAAGGTGTTCCGGGCCATCGGGAAGGCTCAGGTGCTGACGGGGCTGCCGGTCTTCACCCACAACTCGTACGGCACCGGGATGAACGTGCCGAGAGACATCGGGCTGCAGCAGCTCGATCTGCTCGAGTCGGCCGGCGCGAAGCCCGAGCACATCGTGATCGGGCATACGTGCTGCCTCGACGATCCGGATGTCACGATCATCAAGGAGATCGCCAAGCGCGGCGCGTTCGTCGGCTTCGATCGCGTGACGACGGTTCAGAACATCATGCCCGACGAGAAGAAGGTCGCCATGGTGTTGAAGTTCCTCGAGGCCGGCTACGCCGACAACCTGATGCTCGCGGCAGACTTCACCGGCCAGCGCACGATCGGGGCGGGCCCGGGCTACGGTCGCACGCTCACCGTGTTCGTGCCGCTCCTGCGCAAGGCCGGCGTGAGCGACGCGACGCTGAACACCATTCTCCACGACAACCCGCGTCGATTTCTGGCGTTCGTACCGAAGAAAGCGTGAGGACTCAGCAGTTTTCTCTTCGTGTAGCTTTCAGCGCAACTGTCCCTACCGCCCGTCGATGCTGAACGCGTAGAGCCGGTGGTTCCCGCTGCCTTCCACACCGGACCTGGAATAGCCCGAGCCCCAGTAGACAGAACCGTCCGCGACGGCCGGGCCGGAGTTGACCGAGCTGCCGGCGGCGAACTGCCAGAGGATCGCGCCCGTCGCCGCGTCGAGCGCGAACATCTGGTTCTGGGTTGCGAGCTTGGCCATCGACGAGGCGTACACGATACCGTTTGCAACCGTCACCGGGGCGAGGTCCCACACACCCACAACGCCCAGACCAGGCAGGGTCTCGACCTGGGGATCAGCGGTCTGCCAGAGGATCTCGCCGGTTGTCGGATCGAGCGCCGCCCAGGAGCCGCCGGTGACGGTCGTGTTCGAGATCACGCCGTTCTGCGTCAGCTTGTAGGGGATGTGGTGATGGTTCGTGATCGAGGCGTAGATGCGGTCGCCGTCGAACGCCGTGCCCCACTCCATGCCACCTTGGTCGCCGCCAGGGCCGATGAGGGTGTTCCAGATGAACTCTCCGGTCTTCGCATCGAGGAGGGTGTAGACGCCGCTCTTTCCGCCGATCCCGACGACGTCACGCCAGTGTCCGTCCATCCGCAGTCGCATGACGTTTGCCCCTGAGCCGCCGATATCCCATTTCTCGCCGTCGGCCTCGGGCGCGCACCACGTCACCGTGGGCGGCTGGCTGCCGCACGCCTGCACCCAGGGATCGTGGCCCTGCACCCGGTACGACCACTGCGGCTCGCCCGTCTTCAGGTCGAACGCGACGAGGGACTTCAAGTAGGACCCCGGCTGTTCGCACGACTCGGTGAAGCGGCCGTAGAGCGCATGGCACGCCGTGACACTCGGCGGTTCCGTGTACGGCTGTCCGAACGTGCCGTAGACAAGGCCGGCCGGAAGGTTGACCGCGGGCGGCGAGAACATCGTGGCGCCGGCGTAACCTCCGGGAACGCCGCCGTTGTCCGGAAGCGAGTAGCTCCGCCACAGGATGCGGCCCGTCTGCGCGTTGAGGGCGACGATCGCGCCGCGGAAGGTGGCATTGGGCCCGCCGGCCCCGGACGCAGACACGCCCGTGTAGATGGTGTCGCCGGCGAGGACCGGCGAGCCAGTCATGATGCCCTTCGGGTCCGGGTGCACCTGGGTGATCCAGCGTAGATTCCCGGTTCGCGCATCGATCCCCAGCATGTTCGGGTGCCTGAGGTCGCCGACCACGAGCGTGTTGCCTGCGAGCGACGGGCTCGTGCGCGCGATGTCCCCAGTGATCCCGGTGTAGTCCGACACGAGATGAGACCAGATCACATGACCCGTATCGGCGTCGAGCTTCCAGAGCATGCCGCCAAAGTCCCCGAAGTACACGGCTCCGTTCACGACCGCCGGCGTCGCGGAGACGTCGCCCAAGGTCGCCGCCACCCACTTCAGCGCCAGCTGACTCGCGTTCGACGGCCCGATCGTGTGCTCAAGCGGCTGACTGCGGGTGTTCGTTGAATCGTTGCCGATCATCCCCCAATCCGGTCCGCCGCCGACGGTGGCTAGTATCCGCGCAGCGCCCGCGAACGCCGCGAGCAGAGCGACGCCAACCGCGATCTTCAGGAGACGCGGCCGAGGCCTGCCCGACCGGTCGTATTGAACCCTTGCAACCATAAATTCCTCCCTCGGATTCTTGATCCAGTCGCGAGCCGGGCCGCAGAAGACGATAGCCGCAGGCTCCGCGACATTTCCACCGCCACAGCGAACATCAGACCGTAAGCGTGGATTATCGCCGCGGCGAAGGAGGTGTCAAGGACTAACGGGTGAGGATACGCGCGAGCCTCGCGGTGCGCTTTTCGAACAAGCCTGACTGGGCGTGGATGACCGGACGTTAAAGTTGGGGTGGATGACGGGGATTGAACCCGCAGCCTCCGGTGCCACAGACCGGCGCTCTGACCATTGAGCTACACCCACCGTGCACACGTCCTGACGGGGTGTAAGTTTAGCTCATCCCA
>JAHFUL010000054.1:6527-18793 GCA_023265155.1 Acidobacteriota bacterium | reverse complement strand
GCGCGAGTACCGTCTTCGGTATCGGGGTGCTCGCCCGGAGCACGAACAGTGCTGCAGTCTATGGCGAGACCCCGGGCGGCACCGGCGCCGTGGCCAGCACCTGGGGCTCGAACCAATCCCTATATACAGGCGTTCGTCCAGGCGCTGGTGGCTTCGGCGTCTATGGTCAATCCCTCAAGGGGCACGGCGTCGTGGGGGCGACGGGCACAGCGGGTGGCGCGGGCGTCGCAGGCTCGACGAACGGGGTGTCAGGCGCCTACGCGGGCCTGTTTTTTGGCCCCGTGTTCGTCACGGGGGACTTCACGGTCGTCGGCGCGAAAAGCGCCGCAGTGCCGCATCCAGACGGGTCGCACCGCCTGCTGTACTGCGTTGAGAGTCCGGAAAGCTGGCTCGAAGATTTCGGGAAGGGAACACTCGTGTGCGGGCAAGCCGAGGTGACACTCGATCCGAACTTTGCGGCCGTGGCGGACACGGAGGAGTACCACGTGTTTGTCACTCAGTACGACGAACACAATGATCTCTGCGTGACCCGGCGGACGGCGGCGGGCTTCCTCGTGAAGGCGAAGAACAGCGCGAGCAGCTCGGCGTTCTCGTGGCGTGTGGTGGCCAAGCGCAAGGATATCTGCGGAGAACGGCTCGCGAAGATCACGATGCCGTCTGAGCCAGTGTTTCCGCCGCCGCCGTCGGTTCGCGAAAGATCCGAACCGAGACTGGGATGACCTCGTTGGCTCTCTGGCCCGGACGGTGAGGGAGGACGTTACCTTCAGGCCAGTCTTACGTCACCTTGGAACACGATGAAAGCGAGCACGGCCACGCATGCCGTTACCAGCAGGCCACTGAGAAAGAAATGCGGGGCGGGCCGATATAGCAGCCAGGGAGCCGAAATAGAAGACGCCGGAGGACACGTTTTTCCGCGCGATGTTCGTCGCGGCGTGGACGCGAGTCGTCTCGGCCGCGCGGCGACGGCAGGACTGAAGTCCTGCGCTACGAGTACCAGGCGACGGCAGGACTTAAAGTCCTGCGCTACGAGTACCAGTGAAGTCCCGCGCTACGAGTACCACGGCACGATCATCTCGGGGTTCATGAGATACCTCTAACCTGAAGTCGCCCAGTTCGTTGTAGTTGGTGCGGAAGAGAGGATTTGAACCTCCACTGGATTGCTCCAACCAGCTCCTGAGGCTGGCGCGTCTGCCGTTCCGCCACTTCCGCGCGAGTGGTGCGATTCAGTATATCTCAGCCGATTGCACACGGACGCTCGGCGCTATACTCGGTCCATGAAGCGGCGTACCTTCGCGATCATCTTCACCGTCATTGGCGTCGTGTTCTTCCTCACGATCGGCGGCTTCGTCGCGCTCTTCCTGCTGTTTGGACGCAGCCCCGTCATTCCCTCACACGCGCGGTTGACGCTGCGGATCGGCGGCGATCTGGCGGAGATGACACCTGGCGACGTGGTCAGCTATCTGAGTGGCGGACGCACCCCGACGGTCCGCGGCATCGTCGACAACTTGCGGAAAGCGGGCGTTGATGAGCGCGTGCACTCGGTGCTCCTGCGCCCGACGGGTCTCACCACGCCGTACTGGGGCAAGGTCCAGGAAATCCGCGACGCGGTGATGGACTTCAAGAAGTCCGGCAAGCCGGTCTACGCGTATCTCGAATACGGCGGCGACCGCGACTACTACCTGGCAAGCGTCGCGGACAAAGTCTTCCTGATGCCATCGAGTCCGCTCGACGTGACGGGCGTCGCCACCTACGAGCTGTTTCTGCGCGGCACGCTCGACAAGATTGGCGTCGTGGCCGATCTGCATCACATCGGCGACTACAAGACCGCCTCGAATACCTTCACCGAGAAAGGCTTCACCGCGGCGCACCGGGAGATGGACGCCTCGCTCAACCGCGATCTCTACGAGCAGATCGTCCAGGGCATCGCCGAGGGACGGAAAAAGAGTGAGGACGAGGTGCGGCGTCTCCTCGACCAGGGCCCCTTCCTGCCGGAGGACGCCCTTCGTGCCGGCCTGGTCGACGACGTGGCGTACGAGGATCAGGTCAGCCAGAAACTGGAGGCGCCCGGACGCAGTGACAGCAGTCTCGACGCTGAGGACTACGGGTTGGTCAGCCTCCGGTCGCTCGGCTTGAATCGCGGTCCGAGGATTGCGGTGATATACACCGCCGGGACCATCGCCAGCGGACCGAGCGGCTACGACCCGCTCGAGGGCACGATCGTCGGCTCGGACACGATCATCGAGTACATCCGCCAGATCCGGAAAGACAGCTCGGTTCGCGCCATCGTCCTGCGGATCGACAGCCCTGGCGGGTCGGCGGCGGCGTCTGACGCCATCTGGCGCGAGCTGATGATTGCGCGGAAGGAGCGCGAAGATCGCCCGATCATCGCCTCGATGTCCGATCTCGCCGCTTCGGGCGGCTACTACGTCGCGCTGCCGGCGCACGCGATCGTCGCGCAGCCCGCGACCCTCACGGGGTCAATCGGGATCTTCGGCGGGAAGTTCACCACCGGGGGTGTCTACGAAAAGCTGAGCGCACGCGTCGACTCGGTGAGCAATGGGAAGAACGCCGAGATCAATTCGCCCGTGCGTCCGTACAACGCCGAGGAGCGGAAGAAAGTCGAGGAACAGCTTCACGCGTTCTACGATCAGTTCGTCGAGAAGGTGGCCCAGTCGCGCAAGAGCACTCCCGAGAAGATCAATCAGCTCGCGCAGGGGCGCGTGTGGACCGGACGGCAGGCGAAGGAGAACGGTCTGGTGGACGCCCTCGGCGGACTCGGCAGCGCCCTCGCACTTGCCAAGCAGCAGGCGAAGATCGATGCACGGAGCGAGGTTGAGCTGGTGGTGTACCCGCCGGCGAAGAGCTTCTTCGAACTGCTGGCCGACCAGCTGTCGGGGACGGGCGGGCAGACCGCGTTCGGCGCGGTGCTCTCGTCGAATCTGTCGCCGGCCGAGGTCGAGGTGCTCCGCGCGATCCGCGGCCCGCTGTCGATGTTCCGCAGGGGCGAGCCGCTGGCGCTGATGCCGTTTACGTTCCTGAGATAGGATGATTGTTCCTCACGAAGGCGCGAAGCTCACGAACTCTTGGCCGAGAATGCTTCGTGCCCTTCGTGACTTCGTGAACGGCTGCTCAGTTACCCCACGATGCGCTGCAGCGCCTCGCGGTTCACTTCGATCTTCATCCCTTGCTTCGCCTTGAGCATGTAGCCGCTGAAGAACCGGCTCCGCCGGTCGTTCAGGAGCTGTTCGCGGAACGTGTCTTTGTTCGCAGCGAAATCTGCGGGGGTGACGGCTTCCTTCTCGACGACTTTCACGATCGCCGTCCCGTTCTCGGTGGAAATCGGCTCGCTCACGGCGCCCATCGGGAGCTTGAATGCCACGTCGAGAACCGCGGGAGCGTTCCCCAGGTCGGGTATGGGGGCGTCCCGCGTGATGAAGTCGGTTGTCTTCGCTTCTACACCTGCCGCCTTGGCCGCCTTCACGAAATCGCCCGCCCCCTTGAGCGTCGCGGCGAGGTCGGCTGCCTTCTGGCGGCTCAGATCGCGCGCCCGCTCGGTGGTCAGATTGTCGCGGACACGGTCCTTCACCTCGTCGAACTTCGGAATGTAGCTGTCCTGCTTGCCAGCCAAGGCGACGAACACAAATCCTCGAGGTGTTCGAATCTGTCCCGAGGCCTGGCCCTCTGCGAGCTCGAACGCGCGCATCGCGACTTCAGGCGTTCCGCCCAGTACCATGAGCGGTTCATCCCGTGCGAAGAACCCCGTCTCCTCGACCCTGAGCCCCTGCGATTTGGCGGCAGCATCCAGATCAGACGGCTTGGCAATCTGCGCCGCGAGCTTGTCCGCGAGGTCGCCCGCCAGCGCCTGTGCACGCTGGTTGGCGATCTGGTCGCTGATCTGCTGGCGGACGGTCGCGAGCTCCTGCGTCGTCCCGGGTTTCTTCTCGACGACTTTGATGATGTGATACCCGTACTGCGTCTTCACGAGGTCGCTGATCTGGCCGGGCTCCAGCGCGAAGGCCACGGCGTCGAATTCGGGAACCATGCGCCCGCGGCCGAAGTAATCGAGGTCGCCTCCGTTCTTGGCGCTCGCTTCGTCTTCTGAATACTTCTTCGCCAGCGCGGCAAAGTCGGCCCCGCCTTTCGCCTGCTTCAACAGGCCTTCAGCGATGGCTTTCACGGCCGCATCATCCTTCCCCTCGGTCTTCAGGAGAATGTGACTCGCGCGCACCTGGTCCGGCGTCGAGTACTGCTCGATGCCGTCGTTGTACGCCCGCTCGATGTCGCCCTGCGGAATGACGATCTTCGCGCGCATGGCATCGATGTCGACCAGGAGGTAGCGCACCTTTCGCTTCTCGGGGATCTTGAAATCGGCGTTGTGCGCTTCGAAATGGGCGAGAGCCTCCACGTCTGAAATCCTCACGGCGGATTTGAGGCTGTCGGTCGTGATCGTGACGACGGCAAGCTTGACCTTCTCGTTGCGCCGGCGGTACTCCTGCTCCAGCTCGGCGTCGCTGGCCGACATCCACTGCGTGATCGCGGTGCGCAGCTTGTCGACGACGAGCGAGCGGCGGACGCTTTCCTCGAACTCGGGTGGCGACAACGGCGGCCGCTGGGAGGCGAGGAGCTGACGGTACAGCTGTTCCCCGACGAAGACGCCGTTCTGCTGAAATGCGGCAATGCCGGCAATGCGCCTGGCGACTTCCTCGTTGGTCACCCGGATGCCCACTCGCTCCGCTTCGGCGAGCGCTGCGCGCTCGTCCACGATCTGCTGGAGGATCTGCTGATCGACGCCGAGCTGCTTGAGCAGCTGCTCGCTCATGTTCCCGCCGTAGGCTTGTCGGTAGGCCTGCAGCTGCGCCTGATACGCGCGCCGGAATTCATCGGCCTTGATCTCCTGGCCTTCGACGATCGCCACCGAGTCGGTCCCCGCGGCGTTGGTGCCGGTACCGCGCAGAAAATCGGGAATGTAGAAGATGACAAAGGCGAGGCACACCAGCCCGAGGCTCCACTTGAGCCAATTGCGGTGCCGGCGCATCCGGTCGAGCATGGTCATGGATGAAATCCTGCGGAAAACCGAAGAGCGACAGCGGACAGTCGAAGGAACAGATCGTATGTCATGACGCTTTCGCGTGGCAAGCAGTTCCCGATGGTCGTATGGTATATTTGCTGTGTACAGAAGAACTTAGCGGTCTGCCTCGGGACGAGGGCCGTTACGGCCGGACAACGCTACCCCGAGGGACCCGAGGCCGATTCACAAGGCGATGCCCCCAGCCAGTCGAGCAACAGATTTGTCCATGGAACGTCGGCGGCGGCCATCAACTGCCGGACGCGCGTCCGTTGCGCCCGTTGCGCTCGTGCACGCGGCCACACCCGCGCGAAAGCCAAGGGCGAAGCTGCGCCGGGCGTCCGAGGCGGGCTTCACGACGCCCGGGCTCGATCTGGCGACGCGGTTGCGCGTGTTTCGGCACGCAATCCGGGGCCGCGTCGAACGTCGCGACGCCCTGCTCGACATCGTCCGCACCATGAACACCAGTCTCGAGCCGGACCGAATCGCTGAGTTGGCCGTGGACCGCGCCGCGACGTGGGTTCCGGCGCCCTCCTGGGCCCTGGTCTCCGCCGATCAAACGGGGCAGTTGTCCGTCCTCGCCGAACGCGCCCTCGATCCAGACATGGGGCCAGCGGTCTCCGCCATCGCGCAGTGGGTGATGCAGCGCGGCGTGGATTTCATGTCGGCCGACCTCCGGCAGGATTCCCGGATTCCGCAGTCGGACGCGGCGACGGTCATGGCCTTTCCGTTGAGCTGCCGGGGCCACCGCATCGGAGCGCTCATCGGCCTGGATCGCACACCATCGACGAGAGAACCACGTCTGGCGCCCCTCGTTGCCAAGGCGGTGCGGGTGCTGCTCGAGCCGGTCTCGGTGGCGCTCGACAACGCGCTGCTCTTGAAGCGCACGGAAGCGCTCTCGGTCACCGACGATCTGACGCATCTGTACAACTCACGGTATCTGAACCAGGTCCTCCACCGCGAGACCAAGCGCGCATCTCGTAGCGGCCGTCCCCTCTCGCTGCTGTTTCTCGATCTCGACGGTTTCAAATCGATCAACGACAAGCACGGCCATCTGTCCGGGAGCCGCGCGCTGGTCGAGGCCGCCTTTGTCATTCGCGGAAGCGCACGAGAGACCGACGTGGTGGCGCGCTTCGGCGGCGACGAGTTCGCCGTCGTGCTGCCCGATACAGGTGCCGAAGGCGCACACGCGGTCGGTGAGCGCGTCCGCGAGCGAATCGCCGCACATCAGTTTCTGGCCGACGACGGCCTCGATCTTCACCTCACCGTGTCGGTCGGGGTCGCCACGCTCCCCGACGCCGCGGCCTCCGCCGAGGAACTGGTGCGCGCCGCCGACGCTGCGATGTACCAGGTCAAGGACCTCGGCAAAAACGGCATTCAGGTGGCTGGTGCTCCTGCCGATAACTAACGCGTCAGGGTCTGATCACGGCCGTCAGGTCAACGCCGACAGTCTCACAGCCAGTTCACAGCGCTGCACGACTTTGCACCCGGCCGGCTGGTCCTGTCCAAGGAGTTCCCGTTGAGCCTCCGTTCGATGCTTTCGCTGTTCTCGAGTGATCTCGCCATAGATCTGGGCACGGCCAACACCTGCGTCTACGCGCGGGGCAAGGGCATCGTGGTCAACGAGCCGTCGATCGTTGCGATCAACAAGGTGAACGGCCGGGTCGAAGCGGTCGGCAAGGACGCCAAGGACATGCTCGGCCGCACACCGGGGAACATTGTCGCCATCAAGCCGATGAAGGACGGCGTCATCGCGGACTTCGAGGTCACCGAGAAGATGCTGACCTACTTCATCAAGAAGGCGCACAACCGCAATGTGTGGGTCCGCCCCCGTATCGTCATCGGCGTGCCGTCCGAGATCACGCAGGTGGAAAAGCGCGCGGTCAAGGACAGCGCGTACCGTGCCAAGGCCAGTGAAGTTCACCTCGTCGAAGAAGCCATGGCCGCGGCCATCGGCGCGGGCATGCCCATTACCGAACCCTCAGGAAACATGATTGTCGACATCGGCGGCGGGACGACCGACATCGCCGTCATTTCGCTGGCCGGCATCGTTTACAGCAAGGCTGTGCGCGTTGCCGGGAACGAGATGGACGAGGCCATCATCCAGTACGTCAAGAAGGCGTACAACCTGCTCATCGGCGAGCGCACGGCCGAAGCCATCAAAATGGAAATCGGATCGGCCTTTCCGCTCGACGAACCGATGACGATGGAGATCAAGGGGCGGCACCTGATTGAAGGCGTGCCGAAGACGATTACGATCACCGACGCGGAGATCCGCGAGGCGCTCGCCGAAACGGTGAACGTGATCGTCGACGCCGTGCGCGTGGCGCTCGAACGAACGCCGCCGGAGCTCTCGGCCGACATCGTCGACCGAGGCATCGTGCTGACGGGCGGGGGGTCGCTCCTGCGAAATCTGGACAAACGGCTTCGGGAAGAGACCGGGCTGCCCCTGGCCATGGCCGAAGATCCGCTTTCCTCCGTCGTGCTCGGGGCGGGAAAGATGCTGTCGGATTTCAATCTGCTGAGGAAGATTTCAATCGACTAGTGGCATCTGTGTATCACGAAGAAGCGAAGCTCACGAAGGCTGATATGCCGGCCGCGGGATAGCGTGTGGCACCAATCGACATCCGCCAGCGTGCTGGATATCTCTTCGTAGCCGTCCTCCTGGGGCACGTCGTCCTGATCTCTGCGCAGGTGCAGTCGAAAAGCGGTGTCCCGCTGATCGCAGGCGTCACGTTCGGCGTCTTCGCCGAGCTGCAACGGGCGACTTCAGCCGCGGTCTCGGCGGTGCAGCGGAGCTGGAGCGGCTACGTCGCCCTGCGCACCGTGCGGCGGGAGAACGACGCCCTCAAGCGTCAGCTGGCCGATGTGCAGATTCAGTTGCAGGAGCAGCGGGCGCTCGCCGATCGCACGCGGGGTCTCGAGAAAATCCTCGATCTTCAGGACCGGCTCGAGCTGAAGACGATGGCCGCGGAGGCGATCGCCGCCGGAGCGACGCTGGATTTCCTGGCTGTGACCATCGACAAGGGGTCGCGGCATGGCCTCAGACCTGATATGGCCGTGATCGCTCCGGCAGGCGTCGTCGGCCGCATCGTCGCGACGAGTCCGGGTGCGGCGCAGGTTCAGCTCCTCACGGACGTCAACGCTGCCGCGGGCGCGATCATCGAGCGCTCGCGCGCTCAGGGCATCGTCGTCGGGGCGGGCGACAAGGGGTTTCTCCTCGAGAAGGTCTCAGAGGTTGCGGACATCGCCGTCGGCGATGTGGTGGTGACGTCGGGCATCGAAGGCATCTTCGGGATTTACCCGAAGGGCTTCATCATCGGCCGCGTGGAAACGGTCAAGAAGAAGGGCAGCGCCTACGACGAAATCAGGGTACGGCCCGCGGTGGACTTTTCGAGCCTGGAAGAAGTGCTGGTCGTGCTGACTCCCGCGCCAGCGGGCGAGCGGCCGAAGGAGGCTGGTCATTGAAGGCGGCCGGGGCCGTTGCGGCGACGGTGCTTGCCCTCGCCCTCCAGACCACTCTCGGCCGGTTCCTCACAATTGGCGTGTTTGCGGTGGACCTGGTGCTGGTGGTCGTGGTCTATGTGGCCCTCACCTCCGGAGCAGTGACCGGCCTGCTGACAGGCACTTTTGCCGGGCTGATACAGGACGCCCTGACGCCGGGTTCCGGCGTCATAGGAATAGGGGGTCTCGCCAAGACGATTGTTGGGTTCCTGGCGGGTATTATCGGGACACAATTCATCGTGGCCCAGCCGCTGCCCCGATTTGTCGTGTTCTTCGCGGCGACATTGCTCCATGCGGTGGTATTCATTGGGTTGTACGTCCTGCTCGGGCTGAGAACCTTCGGCGCGCCCTATGCGGCCCAGGCCGGTCAGGCCCTGGGCAACGCGGTTGTGGGCGTCGTGGCGTTCCAGATCGCGGAGTTCCTGCCCGGGGCCGTCGAGCGACGTCGGATGGCGAAGGGGCGGATCCGGCGCTGAAACTGTTGAGATTGCAGCACTACTATGCCTCAGGAAGATAGACGCCGCCTCGACGGAAGGCTGTCGAGCCTTCAGTTCGTGATCATGGTCGCGTTCGCCATTCTCGCGGTCAGTTTCTGGGTGTTGCAGGTCGTGCAGCACGCGAAGTTCAACGAGATCGCGGAGAACAACCATCAGCGCACCCTCGCGTTGCGTGCCCCGCGCGGCATGGTCTTCGACCGCGACGGTCACGTGCTGGTCGAGAACCGTCATTCCTACAGCATCTCCATCGTCCGCGAGCAGACGAAGGACCTGCCCCGAACCGTTGGCCTCCTCGCATCCCTGCTGAGTGTGGACGAAGCCGTCGTGCGGGAGATCGTCGATCGCCATCGGCGCGAGCCGACATTCCGCCCCATCGTGATCGTGCAGGACGCCTCTCTCGCACAGGTGGCGGCCGTGTCGGCGCACCATCTCGAACTGTCCGATGTCGTCGTCGAGGAAGTGCCGACGCGGCAGTACCCCGAAGGTCTGGCGGCCCACCTCTTTGGCTACGTCGGCGAGGTGAGCGACGTCCAGGTCGCCAAAGGCGATGGAGTGAAGAGCGGGGACATCGTCGGGAAAGCCGGGATCGAGCAGATTTACAACAACTTCCTGATGGGCGAGGACGGGATCAAGACCGTCGTCGTGAACAGCATCGGGCGCGAAATTCCCGATCGGCCGGGCGAGGAGGAGGTGCCGCCCGTCGAGGGCAAGCGATTGCAGCTGACGATCGACGCCGACATCCAGCGTGCCGTCGAAGAGTCGTTCCACGCTTTCGGGTACCAGGGCGCGGCGGTGATTCTGGAGCCCGCGACGGGCGAGGTGCTGGCGTTCACGAGTCTGCCCGCGTACGACCCGAATGCGTTTGCTGCCGGGATCGATCCCGCGTCGTGGGCCGCGCTCAAGAACGACGCGCTCCTTCCACTCAACGATCGCGCCATTCAAGGCCGGTACTCTCCGGGGTCGACGTTCAAGCTGGCCGTGGCCACGGCGGCGCTCGAAGAGGGCGTGATTACGCCCGACTTCAAGGTGTACTGCCCCGGCCATGCCAATTTCTTCGGGCGCAGCTTCAAGTGCTGGAAGCCGGGCGGACACGGCACCATGGATCTGCGGCATGCCATCGAGCAGTCGTGCAACGTGTACTTCTACACGATCGGGAACATGACGGGCATCGACGCGATTCACAAGTGGGCGACCCTGTTGGGTCTGGGCGAGAAGAGCGGCATCGACCTTCCGAACGAAGTACAGGGTCTGGTGCCATCCCCGGAATGGAAGCGGGAGAACACGAAGAATCACGAGAAGTGGTACGCCGGTGAGACCATCTCGGTCGCGATCGGCCAGGGGGCCGTGGCGCTGACGCCCGTGTCGATGGCCGTGTACATTTCGACGATTGCGAACGGCGGCACTCGGGTCACCCCGCACCTGCTCAAGGCAGTGGACGAAGGGAGCGGGTGGAAGCCCGTACCCGCCCCCCCGCCGCATTCGCAGGTGGCGCTGAAGGCCCAAACCGTGGCGGCGATTCACGAAGGACTGTGGATGGTTGTGAACGGAGCCGGCACGGGCGCGCGGGCGCGCATCGCGGGTCACGATGTGTCCGGCAAGACAGGGACGGCGCAGGTGATCTCGATTGAAGGGGGCCGGACGGCCGCGGGCAAGACCACCAAAGACCTGCGGGATCATGGCTGGTTCGTGTTCTTCGCCCCACGTGACAACCCGCAGATCGCCGGCGCGGTATTTGTGGAGCACGCGGTGCACGGCGCCAACGCCGCCCCGATCGCGAAGCAGGCGATGGAGACGTTTTTCGCGAAGAAGGAGAAACGGCCGTTGCCCGAGCCTATCAAGCCGCAGGCGCCGCCCGCTCCCCCGAAAGAGGAACAGCGGGTTGCTGATGGCCCGAACCCCGCGAACCCCGCGAACCCTGTGAACCACGCGAACCCTGTGAACCTTGTGAACCCCGTGAACCACGCGAACCAAGATTAAATGTTCGAGCGACGGCTCTACTACCACATCGACTGGGCGCTGCTGGCGGCGATTCTGGCGCTCTGCGCGCTCGGGGTCGTGATGATCTTCAGCACGACGGCCGATCCGACGCGGGGCGCGTCACATTTGTACATCACGCAGCTGTACGCCATCGCGATCGGGCTGTCGGCGATGGTCTTGATGCTCGCGATCGACTACCGCGCGTTCGCCGACAAATCGCATTTGATCTACGTCGGCTTGCTGGCGGCGCTCGTGTACGTCCTGTTCTTCGGCTCGACACAGGGGGGCGCGCGCCGGTGGGTTACCCTCGGATCCTTCAACCTCCAGCCGTCAGAATTCGCCAGGATCGGCGTGGCGCTCGTGCTCGCCAAGTTCTTCGGCGAGAATCGGGGCGCTCCGGTCTGGACCGACCTCGCGGTTGGCGGGGCGCTGACCGGCCTGCCCATCGCGCTCATCTACAGAGAACCGGATCTCGGGACGGCGGTGACGCTCCTGCCGGTGTTCCTGGCCGTCGCCTACCTCGCCGGGATGCAGCTGCGCATCCTCGGCGTGCTGTGCGTGTGCGGCCTCCTCGCGGCGCCGATCGCGTGGACATTTGCGCTGAAGGACTATCAGAAATCCAGGATTTCCACATTTCTCGATCCCTCGCAGGACGCGAAGGGCGCCGGATACCAGCAGATTCAGGCGCGCATCACGGTGGGATCGGGCGGGCTCACGGGCAAAGGGTTCAAGCAGGGGACGCAGGGCCAACTGCGGTTTCTCCCCGTGGCCCACAACGATTTCATCTTCTCGGTGCTGGCCGAGGAGCAGGGGTTTGCCGGCGTCCTCGTGGCGCTCGGCCTCTATTTATTCGTGATTCTGCGTGTGCTCGAGGCGGCCCGTCTTGCCAAGGATCGCCTCGGCTCCTATCTCGTGCTCGGGGTGCTCGCCAGCTTCACCTTTCAGGTGCTGTACAACATCACCATGTCGGCCGGACTGGCGCCCGTCAAAGGGCTCACACTTCCGCTCATGAGCTACGGAGGCTCGTCGATGATTGCCACGCTCGCCGGGTTCGGGCTGGTGCTCAACGTCCGCATGCGCAGATTCACAAATTGAGGTCCACGTACCAGGACTCGGAGTTTGTGAATGACCAAGGAGATGATCGTCTCCTCGAACGGCCACGAAACAGTCGTGGCCATCCTCGAGGACGACCTCGTCGCAGAGCTCTTCGTCGAACGTGAACG
>JAHFUL010000054.1:0-6427 GCA_023265155.1 Acidobacteriota bacterium | reverse complement strand
GTACCAGGACTCGGAGTTTGTGAATGACCAAGGAGATGATCGTCTCCTCGAACGGCCACGAAACAGTCGTGGCCATCCTCGAGGACGACCTCGTCGCAGAGCTCTTCGTCGAACGTGAACGGCAGCAGGGCATCGTCGGCAATGTCTACAAGGGCCGCGTGTCGAAGGTCCTCCCCGGCATGCAGTCATCCTTCATTGACGTCGGACTCGAACGCGACGGCTTCCTGTACGTCGCCGAGGTGATCGACACCCTCGACGAATTCGACAAGCTCGAGGCGGCGGAGGATGGTCCCGGCGGGGAAGCGCACGCCAAGGAACGAGAACGCGAGCTCGAGCGCCAGCAGGCGAAAATCGAGGATCTGCTCAAGGAAGGCCAGGAAATCCTGGTACAGGTCGTCAAGGAGCCGCTCGGCACCAAGGGCGCCCGGTTGACGTCCCACGTCACGATGCCGGGCCGGTTTCTCGTCTTCATGCCGACCGTCGACCACGTCGGGGTGTCGCGGAAGATTGAATCGCGCGAGGAGCGGTCGCGGCTGCGCGGCATCGTGCGGGAATTCCGCGAATCCCATGGCTTCACGGGCGGCGTCATCATCCGTACGGCCGCCGGCGGCCGCCCGAAGGAAGACATCGTCAGCGACCTCGAAGCCTTTCACGGCATCTGGACCGACATCCGGAAGAGGATGGAGTCGTCCCGCGCGCCGGCCGTCGTGTACCGCGAGCCGAACCTGATCGGCAAACTGCTGCGCGATCTGCTGACCGACGAGTTCCAGACCATCCGCATCGACAACCGGGCCGACCATCAGCGCACGCTCGAGCTCGTCGAGCGCATCCTCCCGACTCTCGCGCCGCGGGTGAAACTCTACGACCAGCCGTTTCCAATCTTCGAGGAATACGGCGTCCAGGCGGAGATCGACAAAGCGCTCAAGAGCAAGGTCTGGCTGAAGTCGGGGGGCTCGATCGTCATCAACCAGACCGAAGCGCTCGTCGCGATTGACGTCAACACCGGGCGGTACGTCGGGAAGAAGTCGAGCGGGCGTCTCGAGGACACGATCATCAAGACCAACCTCGAGGCGGTGAAGGAGATCGTTCGTCAGATCCGGCTGCGGGACCTGGGCGGGATCATCGTGCTCGACTTCATCGACATGGAGGAGAAGAAGAACCGGCAGAAAGTCTTGCAGGCTGTCGAGCTGGAGCTGAAGAAGGATCGCTCGCCATCCAAGGCGCTTCAAGTGTCGGACTTCGGGCTCGTCATCATCACGCGCAAGCGCGTCAAGCAGAGTCTCGAGCGCGTGTTGACCGAGCCGTGCCCCTATTGCTCGGGGACGGGCGTGATCAAGTCGACCTCCACCATCTGCTATGAGATTCTGAGCGAAGTCAAGAAAATCAGCCCCGAGTTGAACGGGCACCGGTTGCTGTTGCGCGTCAACCCGGACATCGCACGCGCACTCAAGGAAGAAGAACGGGACGTCCTCCGCGACCTGCGGCAGTCGGTCGGCAAGGACGTCAGCGTCAAACCCGACTTTCAGCTGCATCACGAGCAGTTTGACGTGATGGCCGTTTAGTCAACCTGCCTTGCCTGGCTTGCCCGCCGTGCCTGCCGAGCTACGCGGGGAAGTGCACCAGGTAGTGATTGCCCGCCCGGTTGATCCAGAGGCGGAAGTAGTCGCCGCCCTTGAGCGCTTCAAACTTCGATGAATTCTGCGCCGGCGGTGTGTCTTTTTGGACGTGGCTCAGTTCGGACTGCGGGATGATCGTCACGACCTCCCGGCCCTTCACCTGTCCACCCTGCACGAATTCCATCCACCGCTCCAGGCCCTGACTCTGTCCCTTTGCATCGGGTGCCGCGGCCTGCGCCGTCACACGCACCGTGTAGGTCCCCGCCGACAGCGTCTTGCCGTCGGCTTTCACACTCTTGGGCAGGTGGACCGATCCGAGGGCGATTTCGCCACTTGGGGCGGCGGGAGATGGCGCATTCGCCGGCTGTGCCTTGGGCGCGGTATGGCCCTGTCCCGGTGCCTGCGCGTAGGCGACACCCGCACTCAATCCAACAATCAAGGCCCCAACCAGTACAACTTGCTTCATCGCTGCCTCCTGGCGTCTGAAAACCAGACGCGCGGCCGAGCTGAACGTCCTCATTATATAGGGCTCAGCAAGCACAGTGCCAGCCACTCTCGGTTCATCGTCTCTCTATCAAGCGAACGTGGACCCGGCAATTCTCGAGGAGCACGCGCGACCCTCGCATCGGGACGCCTTCGGCGGCGAGCAGTGAGCGCTTCAGGGCCTCGCGTCCCCCGTAGCCTCCGAGACGGCCGCCCGCGGCAATCACGCGGTGGCAAGGCACATCGGGGCGCTGGCACTCACGCATGATGTTGCCGACCGCGCGCGCGGCACGGGGTTTACCCGCCAGGGCGGCCACGTCCCCGTACGTCGCCACGCGGCCCGGGGGTATCCGGCGCACGACGTGGAGCACCCGCGCCCTGAAGTTGTCGAGTGGCGAGCGCTTCACGGGCTTGGAGCAGGGCGACGTACACCGCAAAGCACGCAGAGAATCCTACCCAATTCTGCGCGTTCAGCGGGCTCTGCCCTTCGACCCTTCGGTCCCGAGCCTGTCGAGGGATGCGGTGATCGTTGTGATCTGCCACGAAGACTCGGTCGCCCCCGCTGCGCCCGCAACAAGCGCGGGACGCTGGTTCACAGCAACGACAACGGATCGATGCCGAAGAGATCCGCCGAGTCGACTGGCGCGATGATCGTCGCCCCTCGTCCTTGTTCGGGATCGTGCTCCCACAGGTTGATGGTGTAGGGCTCTTCCACCAGCACGCCCGAGCGGTCGATGACAACCCGCACTTTGGGCCGGCGCGGATCGGGCGCGTAGGCTTTCGCCACGACCGCAATCTCTCCGGTGCTGAGCTTGACCAGATTGCCGGGCGGATAGATCCCGATCAGCTGCACGAATCGACGGACGAGGTGCCGATCGAATTGCTGGCCGTCGTCTCGCTTGAGCACCGCGAGAATGCGTTCGGTGGGAAACGACTGCTGGTACTTGCGTTGTGAGCGCATCGCATCGTACACGTCGGCGATGCTGCAGAGCATCGTGCCCAGGTTGAGCGACGAGCGCGTGACGCCTGCCGGGTATCCACTCCCGTCGATACGCAGGTGGTGCTCGAAGGCGACGACCGGCGCGAGCGTCGGGATGTCCGGCGTCCCCCGAAGGATCGCCGCGCCGTCGACCGTGTGACGCTGCATGATCGCGAACTCGGCGCTCGACAGTTTGTCCGGCTTGTTCAGGATTTCGAGCGGCGTCCGCACTTTACCGATGTCGTGCATCAGGGCGGCGAGCCCGAATTCGCGGAGCATGACGCCGTCGATCCCGAGGCCGCGCGCCTGCCCCATCGTCAGCAGCGAGACGTTCACCATGTGCGTGAACGTGTAGTTGTCGTAGTTCTTCAGCGTGGTGAGGGCCAAGAGCGCCGTGCGGTTCTGGGACACCGCCTGCGCGAGGCCGTCGATCATCGTGCGCGCCACTTTCGCGTCCGGCTGCGATTCGGTTTGCGCGCTCCCCCAGACCGCCTCGGCGACCGACACGGCGTCGCTATAGAGCCGCTTGAACGTGGCCATGTCGGCGGTGGTGTCGGCGGCTTTTTCTTCAACTGACACGCGGCCGACCCGGACGTGCGGGAGGGTCGGGAAGGCCCCCGGCTCGCCGTGCGGCGCTGTCTCGCCCGTGGTGACGGCGTCGATGAACGACGTGATCTCGTCGGGCGTGACGCCCCGTTCGATGGTGACGCGTTCAACGCCGATCTGCTTGAGACGCCGCGCCAGCCCCGTGTAGTTCTCCCCCTTGGGCAGCGGTACGTCGTTCACGATGATGTCGCCTCCGACAAGACCCATGACGATCGTCGGTCCCAGGCCGTGCAGCAGCTGAACGGCGATCGACAAGGATTCGAGGTTCCGGGCGATGATCGGGTGAGCCTTCGAGTAGAGCTGCGTGGAGCGCAATGTCGCGCCCAGACGCCGTACGAGCTCCACCGCCAGCTGGTCGCGTGGGGCGATCGTCATGCTTGTTCCCCGTCCGGTGCGCGCCGGAGCGCTGCGGCATGTTCGCGGACGGCGGCGCGCACGCGCCTGGATCCCGATTGCATGGCTTCGCCGAGCACGTCGCTGGCCGCCGGTGTGCCGATGCGCGCCAGGGCAGTGGCCGCGGCGCCGCGCAGGAGCGCGGTGCGGCGAGGCGCCCACCACTCCCCTCGGTACAGCGCTTCCCGCAGGGCCGGGACGCCTGCGGAATCCTTCAGGGCGCCGAGCGCCTCGATCGCGCGCAGGTAGACCGACGAGAGAGGTCCCCGATGGTCGACGTGGCCGAGGACGTACGCAAACAACGGCGCCGCGCGTTCGTCGCGGACGGTGCCAAGCGAGTGCATGATCGCCTCGCGCGAGGCCGTTGTTCCGGTTGTCAGCGCCCGCTTCAGCACCTGGAACGCCTCGTCGGTGCCGATGGTCAGAATGGCCCGGACCGCTTCCCGCTGGACCTGGGACTCCTTGTCGTTGAGCAGTTCCGTGAGCTCCGGTAGCGCTTCGCTTCCGCCAAACTCCCGAAGCAGGTAGATCGCCGTCCGTCGGACCGCCGCATTCGGCGAATTCTTCAGACGCTCCACCTCACTCCGGCCGACGGACTTGAACCCGATCAGAATCGCAGTCAGCCGTTCCCGCGGTCGCGCCCGTTCTTCCGTCGCGAGGGCTTCGGCCAGCGGACGAATCAGCACCTCTCCGATCGAGAGGCACATCTCCTTGACTCGCTCGAACTGGG
This sequence comes from Acidobacteriota bacterium, assembly GCA_023265155.1. Lineage (GTDB taxonomy): Bacteria > Acidobacteriota > Vicinamibacteria > Vicinamibacterales > CAVVIG01 > JBGOTP01. Next base: position 1,620 of record JAHFUL010000054.1, on the reverse strand, counting down.
GGCTGTCGAGCGTGGCGAGGTGCGCCACGATGTGCTGCATCATGGGACCGCCCACGAGCACATCGAGGGCGATGAGCGCCGCCTGACGCCGTTCCTGCGCCGCCTCCGGCGCCTTGCTCTCGCGCACGAGCACGCCGAGCAGGGTCTCGGCCGCGTCGATATCGCCAACGAGCAACAGATCTTCGAGGAGTGCGACCACCGGTCGCATCAGGGTCGACCACCGCTCCGTCCGTTCCTCGATGCGGAGCAGGTCCAGGACGAGCGTGAGGTCCAGCGCACGCAGCTCGTTGGTTGCCACCGTGCCGAGCCAGGCCGTCAGGCGTTCGGGCGGGTCGTCGTGCACCTGTTCGACCTCGATCGCCTGCGTTCGGGTGCTCGTCAGCTCGCGCGCATACTCCTCTGAGACGAACGGCTTGTCGGAGTAGGAGGTCAACATCTTGTGCGCGACCTGATCCCAGACTTCTTCGAAGCCCTCCGTGCTCCCGAGGGGCGAGCTCCGGGCCTCGTCGTGTGCGAGGGCGAGGAGACGTTCCCGGTGTTCGTCGTCCCGGACCAGTGTCTGGAAGGCGTGCGCCACCCGCTCGATGGAGGAATCCTGGGCGAATGCGTTGCGCGCGACGAAGCCGGCGATTGTACTGTCCGACATGTGGTCCACGACCGCGTCGACAATCCCGGCGCCTGTGTCCGCGCCGGCGCCCCCGGAGGGTCCTCCGCCACGGGCCATCGCTCCGACACGTGAACCCGCCGCGAGCACGCAGGCCATCATGTCGGGTGTCAGTTGCCCGACCGCCGTGGCGAGGTGTTGCATCACGGGCTCCAGCCGGTCAGGATCCGCCTGCTTCACGGCGTCCACGACGCCCTTGAGGAGACGAATGAGCGCGGCAGCCCTCGAGCTCATGCCGCGCCCGGCCGCGCTGCCTCGGGCGTCCAGCGCGGAAATCAAATCGTCCAGCTTACCGGTATCGCCCGCCGCCTCGAGAAGCTCGCGGATCGTCTCGTCGTTGAGGGCGAAGGCATCGCCCTGCAGGCAGTTTGCGATGACTTGATCCCAGCCTGCCGGGGCTCCACTGCGCCGCTCGCGCAGCACCTCCGCGTAGTCGATCTCCCGAAGCTCGACGTGGCGGTCCGCCATCGTCGTCCAGACCCGGGAGATCCCCCCGTCGGCGCGCACGGAGTCCGCAGGTCGGGCGAGAAGGAGCAGAAACGCGCGCCACACATCGATGTTCCCGCCGGCATGAACCGTCAGCTCGCCGATGCGATGTTCGTGCAGCAGCGCGGCCAGCTCGGTGATGGCCGCCTCGGTTCGCCCAAGCGGCCGCCCGTCGAGCATCAGGGTGTCGGCCAGCACGTTGATGCGCAGCGGAGCGGGCAGTTGTTCTTCCGACGTCAGCTGCGCGACCCGTCCGAGCGTGGTTGCGATGGCGGGGTGCCCGCTGGGGTACAACGTGACGACGCGAGCCGCAGCCTTGCACGCGCGCGCAAACTCGATCAGACGGTTGCTGTCCGCTGGCGAGAGCGTCTCTGCAGCTGGCTCGTTCACGCCGTCACCCTGTCACTCCATCACCCCGTCACTCCATCACCCCATCACCCCATCACCCCATCACCCCGTCACTCCATCAC
>JAHFUL010000053.1 GCA_023265155.1 Acidobacteriota bacterium | reverse complement strand
GGCGGCGTGCTCGCGGACAGGATTCAGCCCGCGCCGGGCGCGACCAACACCGGCCCGCGCGCGAAGCGCATCGACGGCGGCGTCAGCCGCAAGGTCGGCCCCGGCGACATCATCGTGATCCCTGGCCGCACGCCGCACTGGTGGAGCAGCCTCGACGGGGACCTGCGCTACCTCATCATCCGATCGGCGCCGGCCGCCGCGCCGCCGGAGCGGTGAGCTAATTTCAGCGGCGGGTCATCTGGGTCGCAACGCAAGCTTCGCAAGGCCATCGCTGGACCGTGAAGACATTTCTTGCCCAGACTGCGGACCAATGGCGCGAATGGCTCGATGAGCACCACGACTCCGAGTCCGAGATATGGCTCATCTTCCATAAATTGCACACCGGCGTGGCGTCGATCGCTTACCAGAATGCGCTCGACGAGGCGCTGTGCTTTGGTTGGGTCGACAGTCTGGTCAAGCGCCTGGATGACCGTCGCTACGCGCGCAAGTTCACGCCGCGGAGAGAGGACAGCCGATGGTCTACCACGAACCGCACACGTTACGCAGCACTCAAAGCCAGTGGGAGGTTGAAGCCGGCTGGGATCAATCGAGCTCCGACCGACCGCAGCTATGGTCCGCTGCCACCGCGGTTCAAGATGCCCTCGAAGCTTCCATCGTACATACAGACAGCGTTGAGAAAGCGTCCGGCGGCGTTGCGGTACTTCGAAGCGCTTCCGCCTTCACACCGCAGACGGTATGTCGGCTGGATTGAGTCCGGCAAGCACGAGGAAACGAGGGCCAGGCGTCTGAAGGAAGCGATTCGCCTGCTGGCCGCTGGTAAGGAACTGGGGCTGAAATAAGGAGCCGCCCAACATTGGTTGGAGCCGTCGCGCCCGCAGTGCTGTGGGATCATGTCACCTCGGCGCGCGGCTCAAGCCGCGCGTTGATCGTGTTCATGCCCCGATCGGAGTGATGGCGGGGCGAGTGCATCGCGGCGGCCGGAATGAAAATTGTGCCACAGAAGGCAGCCGCGCCAGATGGCTCGCCGCTTACCCCTCGCGCGGATTTGCGACCAGCCCGTCGAGCTCCTCGCGATGCATGGCTCGCGCCCGTGCCTCATCGAGGCTCAGGACGCCGCGGCGCACGAGTTGCGCCAGACATTCCTCGAACGTCAACGATCCGTCGCGCCGGGTGATGGTGATCTCCTGATGGAGGTGCTGCAGCGCGTTCTTCCGGATGTGCTGACGAGCACCGTACCCCACCATCAGCAGCTCGACGGCCGGGATTCGTCCTCCCCCGGTCTTTGGCAGCAGCACCTGCGTCATGACCGCCGACAGCGCCATGGACATTTCCTGACGGATTGTCGGCTGACGCTCGGCCGGAAAGGCATCGGACACGCGTGAGATGGTGGACGTGACGTCGCTCGTGTGCAGCGTCGAGAACACCAGATGTCCGGTCTCCCCCGCCGCCAGCGCCATTCGCATGGTTTCGGGGTCGCGCATCTCCCCGACGACGATCACGTCCGGCGATTGCCGGACCGTCGATCGGAGCGCGGTCGGAAAGTCCACCGCATCGACACCGATCTCGACCTGTTCGACCACGCTTCGCTGGTGGGGGTGGTCGTACTCGATCGGATCCTCGATGGTAACGATGTGCTTGGCGTCGCGCCGGTTGATGACGTCGACCAGCGCCGCGACAGTGGTCGTCTTGCCCGATCCGGTTGGGCCGCCCACCAGCACGAGCCCGGACGAGAGCCGGGTCAGCGCCTCGACTCCGGGCGGGAGTGCCAGCTCATGGAGTTGTGGAGGGCGCACCGGAAGCGCGCGGATGCTGGCCGCAGCGCGCCCGCGCTCGCGGTGAAGATTGATGCGGAAGCGTCCGACCGATCCGCGGCGCAGGGACGCGTCCGCATAACCCTTCGTCCGATAGTTCTCCGCGGCGTGGACGGGCAAGGCGCGAAGAACGTTTTCTTCGATGTCGTCTCCATCGAGCACCGGTTCCGCCAGCTGAAGAACGACCCCGTTCACCCTGATCGACGGGGGCAGTCCGGCGACGAGATAGAGATCGCTTCCGCCGTGTCCCCTGAGCGTGACCAGCCATTCCTCGAGCCGCGGCGCGTGGCGATCGCGGCTGAGGCCGGAAGAGTTCAGCTCGATGACCAGCCGATCGAGTGGGGGTGTTTCGTCCATAAGTTGGAACCCAATCGCCCGAGCTGAAGTTCGGGCCTACGAAACTTCGTCAGGGTGTGCCGGTCGTCACCCGTTCGGCTCTGAACGGTCCGGCCGCGTCTCCGCCCATCTCGGTGCATTTGCCAGCAGTCGGCTGTGTCGGGCGGATCGGGCCCGTGCACTTGATGACGCCGAGGCCGAGCCAGGCGCGAAGGTTGCCCTTCTCCACGACAGCCGCGACTTCCATGGTGACAGGTTTGCCCTGCTCATCGCGCGTCTCACGCTCCCCGAGGCCGATGTACTCTCCAGGTAAGCCAGGGCGCGGTGCCAGCCGAACGGTCCACGTCATGCTGCCCATGACGAGCTTCCATGTGCCGCTCAACGAGTCTGGTCCGGCGAGATCGACAGCGCCACTGACAGGCGTCTGACCAGCCGCAGAGCTCGAAGCGACCGGCGCCTGCCCGGCCGAGGAGCGTGACCGACCGGAGGCCCGTGAGGACGTTTGCGGTTCCGGGGAGCAGGCCGCCGCGCCTGTGACCGCTATCCCCAGAATGGCGGCAAGCCTACTGATCATCTGGTTCCGCAACAGCCACCGATCCGCTTCGACTCTTCGGGCGCGGTTTCGGAGATGCAGGCTTCGGCGCATACGGATCGCGCGGCAAACCGGCTGGCCCGTACCCGAACCAGCGACCCAGCCAGGCGCGCAGCCATCGGATCATCCCCGTACGCATGGCTCGTTGCCTCTCTGCCCGATTCAGCGCCCGCGAGCTGGCCGAGTCGATCGGACAGCACGCTTGAGGACTGCACGGGATTTCGACGACCCCTTGCCCTTGCTGGCCGTATTCTGCCATGCGAGCGTCATCGCATCACCCACCGTCTCCTCATCGACCGAATCGAACCGCACACGCGTGCATCCCTGGCGGCCCCACGCGCCGTTCTCCGGAGCAAACGTCGCGACGTGCTCCCGAACGAGTTTCTCCTGCTGGTCTGGCGTGAGCTTTACCATCCCCGACTGGTGATCCTCGTGGATGGTCGCGAAGATCCTGCCGTTGGCACGGAAGTCCGGATGCCCCATGTGCTCGCCCTCGACGGCGGCGTTCATTCCCAAGGCGATGCGGCGGAAGTCGGCGGCTTTCATCAGATCCTTACATTCTCAAATCCTTACATTCTTAGATCCTTAGATTCTTAGATTCTGACATTCCTCATTCACATACACCGTCCGGCCGCCCACAATCGTCGCGGCGACGCCACCGCGCAGCTCCCATCCGTTGAACGGCGTGTTCTTCGATCTCGAACGCATGCGGCTGGCCACGACCGTCACCGGCAGGTCGGGCGCGAGAATCGTGACGTCGGCGGGGGCGCCCTCCGTCAGCGAGCCGCCGGGCACCCGCAGAATTTGCGCGGGATTGGTCGACAGCAACTCGATCAGCCTGGGCAGGGTCACGACCCCGGGGTGAATCAGGCGATCGAAGCACAGCGACACGGCCGTTTCGAGGCCGATAATCCCAAACGGCGCCTGATCGAATTCCACCTGTTTCTCGTCGTAGTGGTGAGGCGCATGATCGGTGGCGATCACATCCACGCTGCCATCCGCGAGGCCTTCGAGCATCGCATCGCGATCGGCCACCTCGCGCAGGGGCGGATTCATTTTCACGTTGGTGTCGTAGGCCACCGGCGCCCCGAGCATCTCGTCGGTCAGCACGAAGTGATGCGGCGTCACCTCGCAGGTGACCCGGGCGCCGCGCGCCTTGCCGTACCGCACCGCATCGAGCGTCTGGCGCGCGCTCATGTGCGCGATGTGCACCACGCCGCCCGTCAACTCCGCCAGCGAGATGTCGCGCAGCGCCATGATTGATTCGGCTTCGCCCGGGATGCCACGCAGGCCGAGCGCCGACGCCTGGAACCCTTCGTGCGCCACACCGTCGCCCTTGAGCGTCTGCTCCTCGCAGTGCTCGATGACCGGCATGTCGAACATGCCGGCGTACTCCAGCGCCCGGCGCATCAGCAGCGCCGTCGCCACCGGCCGCCCATCGTCGGTGATCGCCACGCAGCCGGCGGCCCGGAGCTCCGCGATGTCGGCGAGCTGCTCGCCCATCTGGCCGCGCGACACGGCGCCGATCGGATACACACGCGCCAGGTTGGCCTCGGCCGCCTTTGCGAGAATGTAGCCGGTCACGCCGGCGTTGTCGTTGACCGGAGAGGTATTGGGCATGCACGCGACCGCCGTGAAGCCGCCCGCCACAGCGGCACCCGAACCGGTCGCGACTGTTTCTTTGTGCTCCTGTCCCGGCTCGCGCAGGTGCACATGCATGTCAATCAGCCCGGGACAGATCACCAGCCCTGCCGGAATGTCGACGACAGTCGTGCCGTTCTCGGCACTGAGCCGGGCACCCACGCGCGCAATCCGTCCGTCCTCGATGAGGAGATCGAACACGCCGTCCCGGCCATTCACCGGATCGACGATCCGTCCTCCTCTAAGCAGCCGCTTCATCTTCAACTCCGCCGGCAAGAAGGTAGAGCACGGCCATCCGGACGGCCACACCGTTGGCGACCTGCTCGAGGATCACTGAATAGGGGCCGTCGGCCACTTCGGAGGCGATCTCCACACCGCGGTTCATGGGCCCGGGATGCATGATGATCACGTCCTGTTTCGCCCGCTTCACACGCGCGGCCGTCATGCCGAACACGTTGAAGTACTCGCGCAGCGACGGGAAGAACGCCCCCTGCATCCGCTCCTGCTGGATGCGCAGCATCATGATGACGTCCGCGTCGCGCACCGCCTCATCGACCGCGGTTGAAATCTTCACGCCGAGCCGTTCGATGCCTCTTGGAATCAAGGTCGGCGGGCCGGTCACCCACACGTCGGCCCCGAGCATCGTGAGCAACAGCACGTTGGACCGCAGCACGCGGCTGTGCAGCAGATCGCCGACGATCACCACCTTGAGGCCTTCGATCCGCTTCTTGTGCTGGCGGATCGTGAACGCGTCGAGCAGCGCCTGCGTCGGATGCTCGTGCATCCCATCGCCCGCGTTGATGATGCGCGACTTGCAGATGCGCGACAGGAGATGGGACGCGCCGGACGAGGCATGACGAATGACGATCATGTCGGGCGCCATCGCCTCGATGTTCATCGCCGTGTCGGCGAGCGTCTCTCCCTTGAGCACGCTCGACGCCGCGACCGCGACGTTCAGCGTGTCGGCGCTCAGCCGCTTCTCGGCGATTTCGAACGACGTCCGCGTCCGCGTGCTCGGCTCGTAGAACAGATTGACGATCGTCTTGCCGCGCAGCGTGGGCACTTTCTTGATTTCCCGCTCACCGATCTCCCGCATGGCCTCAGCGGTGTCGAGGATGCGGTAGATCTCTTCCGGCGAGAGATCCGCGATGCCAAGCAGATCCTTCTTCATGCCTCGATCTCCACCCCGTCGCGGCCGTCGATTTCCATCAGGTGGACCTTGACGCTCTGCGACTGTGAGGTCGGGAGGTTTTTTCCGACGTAGTCGGCCTTGATAGGCAGCTCGCGGTGCCCGCGGTCGACCATGACGATGAGCTGAATGGACCTGGGCCGGCCGAATTCGATCAGCGCGTCGAGTGCCGCGCGAATCGTCCGCCCCGTGTACAGCACGTCGTCCACCAGGAGGATTCGCCGGTCGTCGATGGAGAAGGGAATGTCGGTGCTGCGGACGACCGGCTTCTTGCCGATGGCGTGTCGTCCCAGGTCGTCGCGGTACAGCGTGATGTCAAGAGCCCCGGTCGGCACCTCGTGACCGGTGATGTCCGCCAGGCTTCGCGCGAGGCGCCTGGCAAGGGGCACGCCCGCGGTGCGGATGCCCACGAGCGCCAGCTCCTCGACCCCTCGATTGCGCTCGACGATTTCGTGCGCGATCCGGGTCAGCGTCCGCCCCATGCGGTCGGCGTCCATCACGACGGGCATGGGGACACCTCGCTGAGGGGGTGATGGAGTGAAGGATTGATGGGGTGACGGACGGACGCGACGGAACGGGCGTCGAGCGGCATACTCACCTCTTTGCGCTCTCGCTGGAGCGCGTTAAAGAGAACGGGAGCTGATCATAGCATGGCCGCCGCTATCGATCGTAGGTGGGAATGAACGCGATCGGCCGTTCCTCGGTGAACTGCGGCTGAAACAGGTCGGTCCGCGCGTACCCGTCCATGTCGCGGCCGATGGGCAATCCGAGAAAATAGAGCAGCGTCGGCACGACGTCCACGACCGACGCGCGCGGGAGCCGTCCCTTCGCCACGGGCCCTCCGTAAGCCATCAGGAATCCATCGGGCGCCGTTTCGTGCGTGCCGCTGATGTCGGGATCGCCGATCACGCGCTCCAGCAGACGCTTGCCAAAACCGAGCGGCTCCATGCCGTAGCCCGAGAGCACCAGGAGAAGGTCGTCGGGTCCAAGTGCGGCGATCGCGCGGCCAATCGCTTCGTCGATCCGCGCATAGTGGCTCTCGAGCACCGGGCCAAACCTCGTCCGCTCTTCCTCCGTCACGTCGCCGAACGCCGACGGCGCCGCGTAGCGAAGGTAGTAATGTCCGATCGTGTCGAGGCTTTGATAGCGAATCGCGACGACCTGCGTGGGTCGGTTCGCCGCCAGCGCCTGTGCGAGCCGGTCGTAGATGAGGTCGGTGCGTCCGGCCACTTGGTGGCGCTCGTCCAAGATGCTGTCCGACCGGACCGGGACCACCGCTGACAGATCGGCGGTCACCGCCTGCAGGATCGGCAGCACTTCGGTCCGCAGCGCCAGAGGGTACAGCAAGGCCTGATCGTCGAACCCCGACGTCGTCAGTGCGAGCCGCGAATAGACGTCGCTGACCACATACCCGCGCACGGCCGGCGCCGGGTAGGTGAGCGGCCAGTTCGTCAGCCCGACGGTGACTCCCTGCAGGCTGAGAATGCTCCAGAACGGACGTGTCAGGATGGCGGAGGCGGTGTACGGCTCCTCCACGAGGAACCCGAACCGGACCAATCTGGTGGCAAAACAGAAGTCAGGCAGCAGCCGGATCGTCTCGGCGTCGTTCGAGAGATGGTAGATGCCCGCCGAGTGCACGCCGTTTTTCTGCGGCAGCTTCCCGGTGGCAACGGCGGACCACACGGCTTCGACCGACGTGGGATGCAGCGTCGCGAGGTGCATGACCGCGCCGGCGTCGAGAATGCGGCCGAAGTTCGGCAGGCGGCCTTCCGCGGTGGCCCGTGTGATCAGATCGAGCGACCCGGCGTCGATGGCGATGATCGTCACGCGCGACGCGCGATCTTCAGCGGCGATGTCGGTCATCGTGTCCAGCGGCCGGGCTTCGAGCGGCGCAATTCTGCCCGGTCCGCGCAGCAGCAGCGGAACGACGATGGAGCCGGCGGCGACGAGCAGCACCGACGCCGCCCACGTCCGTCGGAACGACGATCCGGTTGCACGCCGGGCGGCACCCACGGCGGCGAAGAGCAGCGCACATCCCCCTACGGCGAGCGCGCCCTTGGTCATCGCCTCCGTGGTTTCGGGCGGCAGCACGATGCCGAACGTCCGCATGTTGGTCCACATCAATGTCGATCCCGCCGCGGCCGTTGCCGCACCCAGCCACGTGAGGACTCTGACGCTCATCCACGCCGGATAGAACGGCGAGCTCGAGAGCAGCTGCCGCACGACGAGCGCCACATAGAAGACGGCCGTGAGGTGCATCGCGTAGAAGAGACCCACCGTGGTGGCGAGCGGCACGAGCCGCATCGGGTGCAGCGGAAGCCGCGGGTTCAGTTGCAGGAACAGCACGAGGATGTAGCACGTGCCGAGCGCGGCGGCCACGAGCGAGTTACTGAGCGTTCTGAAGTAACGCACTCAGCGAGTCCTTGACCAAAGTGTATACTGCCGAGAATGCCCTTCGACGTTGCCGCCGACGTCATGGCGAACACCCGGCTGTCGGCGGATTACAACGTCCTCGCGCTCTCCGCGCCGGCGATCGCCGCCGCCGCCACGCCCGGTCAGTTCGTGATGGTGAAGGCGGCATCCGGAGACGATCCGCTCCTTCGGCGCCCGTTCTCAGTCTTCGAAGTGCTTCGCGACGCCGCAGGAGCGCCGGCCGGTCTGTCGCTGCTCAACAAGCGCATCGGACCCTCGACGGAGCTCCTCTATCGCGCCCAACCCGGGGACACGGTCGCCTGCTTCGGTCCGCTCGGGCGGCCGTTCACGGTGGCCGATCGTTCGGCGCAGGCCTGGATGGTGGCCGGCGGCGTTGGGCTCGCTCCGTTCGCCACCCTCGCCGACGCGCTCGGCGCCCGGTCGGTCTCCACGACATTGTTCTACGGCGCACGCAGCCGAGCGGAGCTCTTCTATCTCGATTTCTTTCGCCGCCTGGGCGTCGAGCTCGTCCTGACAACCGAAGACGGCAGCCTCGGCGAGCGAGGCCGCATCATCGCGCCGCTGGATCGGCGGCTCGCCGCACACGCGCCGCACGCGCCTCTGATGGTGTACGCCTGCGGCCCCGAAGGCATGCTCGCCGCGTGCGCCAAAACGGCCGCACGGTACGGCCGCCCCTGTGAAGTTTCGGTCGAACGGATCATGGGCTGTGGCATGGGCGGCTGCTACAGCTGCGTGGTGCCGATGCGCAACGACCGCGGATCGTTTCATCACGTGCGTTCGTGCATCGCGGGCCCCGTACTGCCCGCGGATCAGATACTGTGGGAATAGTGGAGCTGGCTTATCACGAAGGCACGAAGGCACCTTGGTTTGAGATCTTCATGACGTTCGTGACTTCATGACTTCGTGAAGAAGACCGTCGTTCGACGAACATGGATCTCTCAGTTCGCATTGGCTCGCTGACCCTCACCAACCCGCTCGTCGCCGCGAGCGGCTGCTTCGGGTACGGTGTCGAGTACGCCGACCTCGTCGACCTGTCCTCGCTCGGCGCGATCGTCACGAAAGGGCTGTTCCTCGAGGCACGCGAGGGTCATCGGGCCCCGCGGATCGTCGAAACGCCAGCCGGCATGCTCAACGCGATCGGGTTGCAGGGCATCGGCGCCCGACGGTTCGTCGAAGACAAGCTGCCCGAGCTCCGCACCCGGGGAGCCACCGTCATCGTCAACGTGTGTGGGACGACGATCGATGAATATGCCGAAGTCTCGCGGATCCTGTCGGACGCGGAGGGCGTGGCGGCCATCGAGCTGAACATCTCGTGCCCCAACATCAAGGAAGGCGGCATTCAATTCGGCTGCAGCCTCGACGGGACCTTCGATGTCGTCAGTGCGGTGCGCAAGGTCACACGGCTGCCGATCATGCCGAAGCTGACGCCGAATGTCACCGACGTGGCGTCGTTCGCCCGAGCCTCAGAGCAAGCCGGGGCAGACGCCGTCTCGCTCGTGAATACCTTCCTCGCGATGGTGATCGATGTGGAAACGCGACGGCCGAAGATTGCCAATGGCCTTGGCGGGCTGAGCGGACCGGCCATCCGGCCAATCGCCGTGCGCATGGTTCACGAGTGCTACGAGGCCGTCAAGATCCCGGTTGTCGGGATGGGCGGCATCATGAATGCGCGCGATGCCCTGGAGTTCATGATTGCCGGAGCCGCCGCGGTGCAGATCGGGACCGCCAACTTCGTTGACCCGCTCATCTGGACGAAACTGACCGACGGGATCCGCGACTACATGCAGCGTCACCAGTTCACGCGCGTCACCGAGCTCGTAGGCACGGTCCAGACGGGCCCGGTGGAGAGCCCGACCGGCGCGTAGCCGAACGAAGTCATGAATCAGGTGCTCGCCGCGCTCACAGCGCAAGCCAGCTATCTGGTTGTCGGGCGCCCGATTACGGCGGCAGTCAATCCGCGTGAAGCTGCCGCGCGGATCACGGCCGAATGCCGCGGGTCGCACGTCGGGTGATCCTGCTCACTCTCTACTCCCGCCCCGGCTGCCATCTGTGCGACGAGATGAAGACCATCGTCGCGCGAGTGGCGCGACGCATCCCTCTTGTGATCGACGAGATCGACATCTCGAGCGATTCCCGTCTCGAAGCGCTCTACGGTCTCGAAATCCCGGTGTTGATGATTGACGGCAAGAAAGCCGCGAAGTACCGCGTCACCGAGGACGCGCTGGTGCGGTTACTCGTCGGCAGGGCTGGCGAGGCGGGCGGGGCAGGCTAGCCAGGCGGGCAATTCCCTGCCTGCCTCGCCTGCCTTGTCTGACCTACGGGCCCGGCCTGCCCTGCCTGCCCTGCCTGCCCCTACTTCGCCGAAACGATGAAGTGCCCGCGACGGTTCTGCTGCCAGCAGGCCTCGTTTTCCTCACTGCAGAAGGGCTGTTCCTTGCCCTTGCTGATCACAGTTACCCGGTTGGCGGCAACCCCCAGACTGACCAGGTACTGTTTGACTGCGTCGGCCCGGCGCGATCCGAGTGCGAGGTTGTACTCTGCGCTTCCCCGTGAGTCTGCGTGGCCCTCGACGATCGCCTGGGTGCTCGTCCACTTCTTCATCCAGTCCGCGTCTCCCTGGAGCGGAGCCTTTGCATCCTCGCGAAGCGTGGACTGATCCAGATCGAAGAACACATCGGCCAGCGGCCGCTCCTGATTGAGCTGGTCGAGCGTCTTACGAGCAAAGATCTGTGCCTCTGTGAGCGGCGGCGGCGGCGGCGGAGGCGGTGGCGGCGCTGGAGCCGGTGGCGGCGGTGGGGGCGGCGGCGGGGGCGGCGGCGTGACGACTGGCGGCGCTGGCGGAGGCGGCGGCGGAGGCGCCACGGCCACCTGCGGAGGTGCCTTGTGGCAGGCCGCGGCGGTCAGGGCGAGCGCCGCGCTCAGCACGACGAGATAAACGAGCTCGCGAATACGGATCATGCGTCACTCTCCTCGGAGATGCCGGCAGCTTATAAGTCTGATCGGTACTGTGTCAATCGATCAGCCAGTGGAGCCCGATATTTCAAGACGCGGCATTTAGGCGCGCCGGCCGGCGGCATTGAGCCGCGCCGGCCTCGCGGGGACCCCTGAAGACCCCGCTCGGCTGACGGTACAATCGGCCGCGTGGACCATCTCCTGCGCGCCACGGCGGATGCCGAGACGCGGCACTTCTGGTTTCGAGGTTTCCGGTTTTTCGTCGCCCCGCTTCTGCGAGAGGCCACCAGGGGTATAGCGGCCGTCAAGCTCCTGGACTGTGGCTGCGGTACTGGCGCCAACGCCGAGTGGTTGAATCGTTTCGGCCGCGCCTATGGATTCGACCTGTCGCCGGTGGGGGTCCGCATTGGCCATGCATCAGGCCGGCGGCGTCTGGCGCGCGCCACCATTGCGGCCGTTCCTTTCCCAAGCAACGCATTCGATGTCGTGACTTCCTTTGACGTGATTTACTCGCTCGAAACCCCGGATGAACGGGCTGCGGTCGCCGAGATGTATCGAGTGGTCAAGCCGGGCGGCTTCGTCATCATCAACGTGGCCGCCATGGAGTCTCTCCGCGGCGATCACTCCGTGCTCAGCCGGGAGATTCGCCGCTACAGCCGCGCGAGCCTCCGGACGCTCCTCCTCGACGCAGGGTTCTCAATCGTGCGTCTCACCTACACGAACGCCGTGTTGTTCCCGCTGATGTTCGCCGGCCGGGCGCTGCAGCGCTGGCGTGGTCTGTCGGTGGGGGACGAAGCGGCCACCGGAGAGATCAGCGTTCCGCCCGCTCCGATCAACGCGCTGTTGACGGCCGCGCTCCGCCTCGAGAGTGTCTGGCTGCGAGCGTTTGACAACCCCTTCGGAAGCTCCCTGCTCTGTCTTGCCCGAAAACCCGAGCGGTGAGGCGGACCTGAACGGTCCGCCCTACATGTCCGGCCTACAGCGTGGCCCTTTCCCGCCTCCGCTCGCAGTGAATCCAACGAGCTTCGGCGAGGCTCGCCGAAGCGCCGAAGACGCGTAGGCAGCAGGGCCGCGTCCGCGAGCGTCAGCTCGGGCGTCGAAGGCCCAGCCTGCAGTTGAACACTTTCAGTCCAAGGTGACGTCGATCCGCGGTGCGCGCGCTCAGGTCCGCAGGAATGTAGGTCTGATCGGTCTCGATCGTGATGACCTGCTCGGAGCGATCATCAAGACCGATGAGATCCGCCGGAATCTCGGCGCGGATCGAGAATCGGTCCCCGGCCTCCTGCTGCGCCACAATCCGATCGCCAACGCGAATGGTGACGTGCGACGGCTTCGAAAACGTCTCGGTCACTCCATCGAGGCTCAGAAACATCGGCTGCCCCGTGCCGCGTACGCGCAGCTCACCGCGCTCGCTCATCCATCGCCAGATCCGTCCAGTTGAGGAATCGTACTCAGTTTCGTGCCAGCCCTCGCCGTAGCCGAATACGACGCGACCCGGCGGCTGGGCGTCGAATTGCTCAATCGCCACCTCACCGCGCGCTTCGATCGTCAGCGCCGCGTAGTCTCCAGACCCTGTCAGCGCAACGGACATCATGTGCAGGAAGAACCCCGGGGCGACACTGCGCTGACCCACAGTGCGGCCGTCGATGGCGATGTTCAGGAGCGCAGACGTCCCGTCACCCGCGAAATTGCGTCCCCCGACCATCAACGTCACCGGTTCCGATCGTCGAAGAATCCATCCCTGGATGGGCGCCCGCCCCCGCCCATACCCGCCGGTGTCCGAGATGCCGGCCGTCTCCGGTGTCAACGCCCACCCTTCGCCGAGATACCATCCAGGTCGATCGAAGACGTACCAATCCATCTCGCTCGGCCTGACGCCCCCGATGAGGATCGGGAATCTCAGCGGCCATCGATAGGCACGGGGATCCTGGTGGTCGATGAGCGCCAGATCGCTCCGCAGCGGATCGGCAGCAAACCAGATGGGTGCACGCCCTCCGTCGTTCAAGTACTTGACGATTTCCAGCCACTCTCGCTTTGGCGTGGCCGGCAGACGCTCGGACCACGACGGCATGTCGGCGCCGGCCCAGGTGATGGGCCGCCGCATGTCGAGCTCTTCCCGCCGATGCATGGCGAGCACCGGCGGCGCCCCAAGCGTCGGATTGGCGGCGCGCATGTCTGTCAGCAGGCGGAACGCCGGCGCCTCTGAACCGGCGTACGCCTGAATGCTCGGCACGGCGATGGCCAAGCTGACCGCGGCGAACACCAGGACCACGCCGGCTGCCACGCGGCGCGGGAGCACCGCCGCCGCCCCTCGAACCGCTAGATAGGCAACCGGAATGACGATGGGGAGGGCGTACCGCGTGGTGACAGATTCCTGAAACAGCAAGTCGAAAACGAGGTACGGACCGAACGCCGCGATCAGCCATCCGAGTGACGGCCGCGAGCTCCAAACGAGGTGCAGGGCGCCGAGCACCGCCAGCGCAAGCGCAACGCCCGCCAGGACCGGTGTCGCCCATGGCGACACGAACGTGGCGTTGAACGCCAGCAGCAGCTGGCGGGGCGTGTGTGTCGTCCACAACATCGCGACGCCGGTGAGATCCGCCGACCCCTGGAACGAGAGCGCGCGCCAGTAGTCGAGCGGGCCGCCCGTGAGCCAGACGAGCGGCACGAACCACACCAGCACTCCCACCATCAGGGCGGCGAGGGCGACCAGCGCGTCTTCAACGCGATAGGCGCGTGGCCTTCTGGCGGCCATGACGGCGACGAGCGGTACGGTGAGCCACACGACCTGCGATCGAATGCCCCCGCCCAAGCCGGCCAGAAAGGCCGCGAGCGCGAGAGCCCCGCCGCTCGTGGCCGATAGCGTGAACGCCTGAATGCCAGCCACTGCGGCCAGTCCCGGCATGTCGCTGAGCGGACGCGCAGCCGTGAACCAGTACAGCGGCGCGGTGGCGGTGACGACCGTGGCGAGAATCGACCACTGCTCCGTCTGCGGATCGCGATCCAGACGGCGGAAGAGCGCCGGCAGCGCCAGGATCGACAGCGCGCCCGAGACAATGCTCAGCAGGCTGAGGGCGTGCACTTCGGAACGAGTGATGGCGTGTACGGCTTTGGCCGCCAGAATGAACAGCGGGTACCCGGGCGGATGCGGCTGGTGCTGGGCGACGTCGAAGTACCGGATACCCAGGGCAAAGTTGATCGAGTCGAGGTCCTCGAGCGAGCCGGGGAGGAACGGCAGATGCAGAAGGAGAAAGGCTGCCGCGATGAGGCCGGCGAGGCCGAACGAATTTCTAGCCAGGCCCGCTCTCGCTCTGGCGCCCGGGCGCGGCCGGATTGGTCTCGCTCTCCGTGGTGAGGCGCAGGACGAGTCCTTCGTTCAGACTCCCGGTGCGGTATCCCTGCAGATCGATCGTGACGTAGCGATACCCGGCGGCTTTGAGTTCACGGGTGATCGTATCGGCCATCTCCGGTGCGAGGGCCCGCGGCAGCTCATCGCGCGCGATCTCGATGCGGGCGAGCTCATCGTGATGCCGCACCCGGCACACCCGAAACCCAAGCGCGCGGAGCGCCTGTTCGCCGCGCTCGATCATGCGCAGCTTCTCGCCCGTCACTTCGCTGTGATACGGAATCCGCGAAGACAGACAGGCCGACGCCGGTTCGTCCCACGTCGGCAGGCCGGCGCGGCGCGAGAGCTCCCGGATCTCGTCCTTGGTGAGATTCGCCTCATCCAGCGGGCTTCGGACCCCGAACTCGCGCGCGGCCTGCCGGCCCGGCCGGTAGTCGCCGCGATCGTCGGCGTTACTGCCGTCGACCACGATCGCCTGGCGCCCGGCGGCCATGCGGGTCAAGTGCGAATACAGCTCGTGCTTGCAGTAGTAGCAGCGGTTCGTGGGGTTCGCGCGATACTCCGGCTGCTCCAGTTCGCCCGTCTGAATGATCTCGTGGCGCAGACCGAAACGCTCCGCGATCTGCACGGCCATCTGGCGGTGGTGTTCGGGATAGCTCGGGCTGTCCGCGGTGACCGCGAGCGCCCGCTCGCCCAGCGTGTCGTGGGCGATGCAGGCCAGATACGCACTGTCCACGCCGCCGCTATAGGCAACGACGACCGCGCCGAGCGACGACAGGGTCTCGCGAAGCGCGAGCTCCTTCGCGATCATTCGCCGACGTCCTCGTCCTCGTCGTCGACCTCGTCGAGGTCGTCGTCTTCCTCGTCCTCGTCGTCCTCATCGTCCTCGTCATCCTCGTCGTCCTCGTCGTCCTCGTCATCGTCGTCGTCGGCGAGGTCGAGCTCGAGCGGAGCGAGGCCGGTCACCTCCAGGTTCGACCCACAGTCGGGGCACGTCAGCTGATCGCCTTTGTCGACATCGAATTCGTCGACTTCGATCTCGGCGTCGCATTCGGGGCAGGTGGCCATGGTCTCGACAATCTCCCAGGCATTTGCGCTCGTCTGGTTTGGCAATTGGGTCGCTCACGTGCCAGAATCCGAGGCGGCGCAAGTTCGATAAGACGTGGAATTATAGCGAGAAGGTGCGCGGATCTGCAACGCAGCGTGAGTGCTCGATCTGCGCGATCCGATAGATTTCTCAGATGGCCAGCACCCTGGTATCCGTGAAGACCGTCGTCGTTGCCGACGATACCGCGTTCGTGCGCGATCGCTTTCGCACGGCTCTGGAGACAGCCGGGCACAAGGCCCTGCTGGTCAAGAGCGCGGCAGAGCTGCTGGCACGCGTTCGCGCGGATCTCGAGAAGATCGATCTCATCGTCCTCGATCTCCGTCTTCCGCATGCGCCGGGCGTCGACCTGGTGCGCTCGATTCGGAAGCTCGACGAGGGACGATTGCCGATTCTCGTCTTCAGCGGCACGATCGCGAGCGCCGCTGAAGTGCGCGAGCTCGCGGCGCTCGGCGTGGCGGGGTACGTCAACGAATACAGCGCCCTGCAGCACATCCTGCCGTCGCTGGCGCCGCATCTGTTCCCCGACAACTTCAACCGCCGCGGCAGTCCGCGCGTCGTCCTCGGCATTCCCATTCAGTACCGCTTCGGCAACACCATCGCCGCCGCGCTGACGCTGAACCTCAGCCACGGCGGCATCGCGATCCGCACGACCAGCCCCCTCGACGCCGGTTCGAAGATCAAGGTGCGCTTCCGCATGCCAGGGTCAAAGCGCGACATCGACGCGGAAGGCCGCATCGCGTGGAGCGATCGGCGCGTCGGCATGGGCGTCCAGTTCGAGACGGTCGATCCCGCCAATCAGACGATCATCGACAACTTCGTCGACGCGCATTTCTTTTCAAATCGAAAAGCGTAGCGAGGTATCCGATGGAGCTTTCGGTTGCCGGCGTTCTGTGGCGTCTGGCCGGCGTGATGGCCCTGGTCTTCGCCAACGGGTTCTTCGTGGCGGCCGAGTTCTCGATCGTCACGGTGCGCAAGACGCGCATCGATCAGCTGATGGCCGAGGGGCACCGCGGCGCGCGCGCCGTTCGCCGGGCCGTCACCGACCCCGACAGCTACATCGCCGCGACCCAGCTGGGGATCACGATGGCCAGCATCGGCCTCGGATGGATTGGTGAGCCCGCACTCGCCTCGATGGTACAGCCGCTGGTGGCGTTCCTGCCGATGACCATTGCCGAGGCGACGGCTCACACGTTGGCGGTCGCCATCGCCTTTGCGCTCATCACGGCTCTGCACATCGTGCTGGGCGAGCTGGCGCCGAAGACCATCGCTCTCGAACGCGCCGAAACAACCGCCCTGCTCGTGGTCAAACCGACGGAGCTCTTCATGAAGGCGCTCTGGCCGTTCATCCGGCTGCTGAACGGCACGGGGCGGGCCGTCGTGAACCTGCTGGGCATGCGGCCGTCGGGCCATGCGCTGGTGCACTCGCAGGAGGAGCTCAAGATGCTCGTCACGGCGAGTCAGGAGGCTGGCGTGCTCGAGGAGCAGGAGGAACAGATGCTCCACCGCGTCTTCGGATTCGCCGACCTCACCGCGAGTCAAGTGATGGTGCCACGCACCGAGCTCGCGGCGATCGATGCCGATGCACCGCGAGAGAAGGCCGTCGAGCTCATCGGCTCGTCCGGGTACGCGCGGCTTCCTGTCTATCGCAAGAATCTCGACAACGTCATCGGCATTCTCTACGTGACGGATCTCGTCAAGGCTCTGACCACCGGGCAGACGGACGTTCATCCAGCGTCGCTCGCGCGAGAAGCCCTCACCGTGCCCGAGACGCTCGGCGCCGATGATCTCCTGGCGGCGATTCGCCGCCGCGGCGTCCGTGAGGCGATCGTCATCGACGAATACGGAGGCACGGCTGGTTTCGTGACCTTCGACTCGCTGATGGAACGGATCGTCGGAGACCTGAGCGGGTCGGCAGGGGGCGGCGGAAAGATCAGGCTCCAAGCCGACGGATCCGCCGACATCGATGGGCTCGCCCTTGTTCCCGACGTCAACGAACAGTTCGGCCTCGCGATCGACGAGGACACCTACACGACGATCGGCGGCTACGTGCTGGGCCGGATTGGGAAGCGGGCACGCGTCGGGGACACCCTCGATGTCGATGGACGAAAGCTCCGGGTCACAGCCCTCGACGGGCTGAGAGTGGCGAGGGTGTGGCTGTCGAAGCCATGACCGTTTCGCAGCGACCAAGCTCAGCCAAGGTCAGCAATTCGGCTGATAGACGTTGCAGTGAGAACCGTACAACGTTATCGTTGACATCTTCGTGCTGCAGATCATTTTCTTCGGAACCTTCTTCATCGGTGGATTGATCGTGGCCGGTCTCGTGCTCTCGCGGCTTCGGCAGGGGCACGACCGGCTGGTGAGTCTCGGATCAGTCAGCGCCCACTGGCTCCTGTCACATCGCCAGGAGAATCGGTGACGACCTCGCGCGACGGCTTCGGGCCAGGGCTGCGGGCCGATCGGGAGCGCGCGGGTGTCGCCCTCGCGGCGATCGCCCAGTCCACGAAGATCAGGCAGTCGCTGCTCGTCGGCCTCGAAAACAACGACTTGTCTCAATGGCCGGTTGGAATTTTTCGTCGTGCGTTCTTTCGCGAGTACCTTGCAGCGATTGGCCGCCCGTCCGAGTCGGTCGTCGCGGACTTCGTCCGGCTCTTTCCAGAGTCTGGCGCGCCAGCGCCTGAGGACGGGCCCGACGTGTCCACCGGCGAGATGCGACTCACTCTGGCGGACGTGCCTCATTCCACCGATCGGCTTTTCATCCAGGCGGCCGCGGCAGCTGCGGACCTTGGTGTCGTGTTGCTATTGGCTGTCGTGACTGCAGGTGTGTTCGAGCTGGGGATGTGGACGACGATCGCCCCGATCGGCCTGCTTTACTACAGCCTGAGCGGGGCGTGGTTGGGCAGGTCTCCCGCCGCCTACGGGGTTTCTCTTCGTCGCGGTCTTTCGACAAATCCCGCCGCCGTCAAGCGCCCCGCTCAGCCAGTCACCCTGCGCATCGTCGGACGCCATCCCGAGGGATCGCGCCCGGGCCAGTCGCGGGTCGACCCTGCAGCAGAGGAACCTGTGCGCCGGCACGCAACGTCCCGCTAGAGATCACGGAAGTTGTACCATGCCTGCTGGGATGGAGTTACCAGAAAGCGTCGTCTTCACGTTCACGCACATCCCGGAGACGGTACGCAGCGATCTTGCGAACCAGATCCTCTGGCAGGGACTTGTTGTAGGGAATCTGAAGGGTGCCCTTGGTCGTCTTGTGCTTTTCCAGTTCCTTGCGAAATGGCTCCAACCCCGCCGCTGTCGGCGCGAAGTTGAGGTGTGCTTTGTGCGCGGAGAAAGCGAACAGGAATCGGGGCTCCACGAAGAAGGGGGTTCCCCACTTGATCGCCTCCTCGGCCTCCGGCGCGACGCTCTTGAGGATC
>JAHFUL010000052.1:4257-18892 GCA_023265155.1 Acidobacteriota bacterium | reverse complement strand
GGATACACCTTCGCGTTACTGCTGATGGCGGCGTCGAGCACGTTCCACGTAAGCAGCCCGTCGTTCGACCGGGGCTCGAGGAGATAGAACGTCAGGCGCGCCAGAGGCTGGTTCATCGGCACCCGCCAGGTGCCGGCCGGAAGCGCGCGCTCGACCGGGGTGTACCGGCCCGTCGCTCGGCGCTCGCGGTGATTTTCGAACGCCTGAGCGGTGGTCTCCGTGGACTCGATCTGAAACTCTTCGAGCGGCAGCGTCGCGGGCTGCGTCAGACGCTCGAGACGGACGCCATGCGCCTGCAGCCGTTCGACGGCCTCCCGCAGCTCGGCCGGCACGTAGTACGTCGCCGGCACGCGTTCGGATTCCGTGGACTCGAAGGTCGCGAACTCCCACATCCGCTCCGGCCGGCGCACGTTCAACCGCCGATACATGACGCGACCGGAGTAGGGATTGATCTCGTCGGCGGTTTCGCCCATGAGGATCTCGACCATCTGGTCCGATCGCTTCGGCTTCGACTGCACCGAAAGTCGCTGCCCGGTCAACGGCCGCGCGTCAGCCTCTTCGACGGTCCTTTTGATCCCCGGCGCGTTCGCCTGCGCGAAGTTGAGCACTTCGTCGACGAGTCGCGTCGCCGCCGTGATGCGGTCCTGGAACGTGGCGTACGAGTAGGTCTCGCTCAGGATGCCGACTCGATTGCGCAACCCCCAGTAGTTGTGGCTGTAACGCGGCAGATCTTCAACGGTCGTCCAGGATCGCTCCGGTGGCTGTCCCTCGACGTTTCCGTACGCGTGAAAATCCCAGTCGTACTTCGACTTGACGGCCTGTGTCACAGCGGGCATCCATCGCCTGCCTGCGAGCTCAGCAATGGCAGGATCGACGGCTGGATTGTTGGGCGTTTCATAGGTCAGGTAGTACGCGTGACGCGAGCCGTCCGTCGTGTGGAGGTCCATCATCACGTGAGGGTCGTAATCGTTGAGGAGCTTCACCATCGAGCGCCCCTCGGGTGTGTCGAGCTTGATGTAATCCCGGTTGATGTTGAGGCCCTGGGCGTTGGCGCGGATCCCCATGCCACCGACGGGCCCGTGCTGCGGTCCGCGATTGGTCAGCGACACGCGCTCGTTCCCGTCGGCGTTGTAGATCGGCGCCACCAGAAGCACCATCGAATCGAGCCAGCTCGCGTACCGTCCACGGGCGATCTCGCGCGCCATCGCCTGCATGGCCTCCTTGCCTTCGACCTCGCCGGCGTGCACGTTCGCCTGAATGTAGACGCGCAGCCGGCCCGATGCCCGAACGGTCGCGGGCCGCGCGTCCGCCAGCCGGCCGATCACCGCCAGCGGCAACGGCCGTCCTTCGAACGAGTAGCCGAACGTGGTCACGTGAACGAGGTTCGAGGAATCCGCAACGGTGTGCAGGAACGAGACGACCTCGTCATACCGGCTCGTTTCCTGATAGTTCGTTCGTTCCGCCCTCGTCTTCAAGGCCGACAGGGTCGTGGGCTGCGCCGACCCGAATGTCATGCCCGTCAGCATGAGGATGAGGCCGACCGCACATCGCCCGGAGCGCATCCTGCGTGGAACGGCTTTCATTCGATCTTCGTCGCCCGCGTCATCAGATAGCCCTGCCGCACCACGTTCCCCTCGAAATACTCGCTGACGAGGGCATCGAACTCAGCACGCAAGGCACCGAGCCTGGCTGGATCGTTCGTGGCGAGCGATTCGACCAGCGGCACCATCATTCCCGACGTCCGTTCGCTCACCTGGCGATAGTGCGGAATACTGAGAGCGGGGACAACCATCGTCGCGCGATCGAACGTGATGTCGCGCACGGCGCCACCGAGCCGCTCACCGATGATGGTCGAATCTCCCCAGAGCAGCGGCGTCGGGACGCCCGGCGGCGGCGGCGGGGCGTAGCGACCGACGAGGGCGAACATCCGGCCGGTAAAGAGCTCGGGTGGCCACGTGGAGAAGGCGATCGTGCCTCCAGGTTTCAGGACGCGCAGCATTTCGCCGATGGCCACTTCGGGCCTGGGCGCGAACATGTGTCCGAACTGACTCACGACCGTGTCAAAGGTAGCCGCTTCGAAGGGCAGCTGCTCGACGTCGCCTTCATGCCACTCGACATCCAGGCCGGCCGTGCGCGCGTTGTCGCGCGCCGCGGCCAGCAGTTCAGGGGTGAGGTCGAGGCCGGTGACGCTGGCGCCCAGTCGGGCCGCAGTGATGGCGACCACTCCCGTTCCGCACGCCACGTCGAGGACCCGCATGCCGCGCTGAATGCGTGCATGTTTCACGAGGCGCGCCGCGGCGGGCGTCGTGATGGATTGAAGGGGAGCGAAGTGAACCCAACGGGTCCGCTGCGCGGCTTTGAAATCCTCGAAGGCATCCATGCGAAAAAGGCCTACTTGACGGTGTGGGGAGGAACCCGGCAGCCTACGGTTTCTCTATGCGCCCGAACAGGTGTCCCCCGATCTGCTGCCCGTGCTGCCACGTGCCGGCGTATCGGTCATCGTAGAAGAAGACTCGCGCGGTGAATGTTCCGAGTGACGGGATGCTGTAGTCGGTGAGCTCGATGACCGGCGTGTCGCCGACCCACCGCATCGGCACCGTGACCGGCAATGTCACATCGACATCGCTGTGGCGCATGCGCACACTGAAGCGCCACAGATCGTCGCCGACTTTTTCAACGCTCGAAAGGTCGTAGCGATCCGGGCTGGCTGGACGGCTGTTACGGCCGTCAACCGTGAACGAGCCGACCAGCGCCGATCCGCTCAACCGCTCGGCGAACTGCCGTTCGAGATCCGTCAGAGAGGCCGGATCGACGACCGAACCGATGCCGGTGCGGCCGACGATCCAGCCTGTCCCGAACGTCGCGAGCAGCAGGAGCGCGAGCACCGTGAGCCACAGCAGTCGTCTGGTTCGCGTCATCCCAATCCCCAATCCCCAATCCCCAATCCCCAATCCCCAATCCCCAATCCCCAATCCCCAGTCCCCAATCCCCAATCCCTAGCCCCGGCCCGGTGGGCACGGATTCCCTGGCACCGGCTTCTGGCCGGGCAGCCAGGCCGGCTTGAACCTCGAATTGCTGATCCACAGCACAGGAGCCAGCATCGACGCGATCGCCTCCGTCATATGCGCGAAGTCGATGTGTGCGAGGTCGTCGGCGGCCGTATGGTATTCCTTGTGCAGCCCGAAACTCGAGATCGTCTGGGCGACAACTCCCTCGCACGCAAGCTGAATGTTGTCCGACCGCGTGAAGAAGCGCTGGTCCGGATGGGGATCCGCGACCACTCGCGCTCCCTGCCTGGCGAGCTCCGGTCCGAGGTTCGATCGCTCGTAGCCGGTGAGCCAGAGCGTGTGCGGCGCCACGAGGGAATCCGGCCGTCCGATCATCTCGAACTCGATGTTGGCGACGATGCCATCGAGCGGCACCGGCGGGGCATTGAGGAAGTGCCGCGCGCCGACGCCGCCGGCCTCTTCACTCCCGAACCACACGAACATCACCGTGCGCTTGGGCCGTTTGCCGCCGGCAATCGCCTCCGCCAGTGCCAGCACCGCCGTCGTTCCCGACGCATCGTCGTCGGCCCCGTTGTAGATCGTGTCTGGCCCATTGCCGCGCACGCCGAGGTGATCGAGGTGCGCGGTGAGGAGGATCACTTCGGTTCCCTGCGACCTGTCCGAGCCCGTCAGCTGGCCGATGGCATTCCACGTGTACCCAGGCTTGATGTCTGCGGTGAAGCTGAAGTTTTCGCCGTCGGGAAGGGTGGCAACCCTGCCGTACGCGTCCCAGGAGAGGGCGATGCGCAGCTGCTGCGCTCCGCCGCCCGCGCTGCGCTGCGGCTGAGCGCCCGGGAGACGTGCGCCGGTGGTTTCCCACGCCGCACGAGCCTGGGGCGTTTCAGCGGTGAGAATGGCTGCTGCCCGAGACATCGACGCGTCCGGCATGACTCCGTCGGGCAGGAGCAGGAAGGCGCCGTCCGGGACCAGCGCGCCTCTCGCGTACTTCACGATCGGGCCCGCGATGGTGCCGCGTCCCACCGCCTGGACGAGGATCTCTTTCCCATGCGTGAACCGCGAGTCCCCGAAGGACAACATCGGCGGGGCCGTCACTTGCGACCGGCCGGTCTCGATGCGCTGGACGAATCCGCCTTCGTCCCCGAGCGGCTCGATGCCCCAGCGTCGAAGCTGCGAGCCGATATACGCCGCGGCGCGCCATTCGTCCTCCGTGCCGCTGCCGCGGCCCTTCATGGCATCGCCGGCGAGGAATTCCATGTGGGAGCGAATCGTCGCTTCGGAGATCGCCGGCGTCTGCGTGTGCAGCGTCGCCAGGCGGGTGAGGAGAAGCGCGAAACCGAGTGCGAGTCCGGCGCGCCGGAGGTGAGCGGCGGGCCGAGGCGACACCATCATCATCACACCAGACATCTTCTAACGCCGTTGTCTTCGCCAATGAAGCAGGTCTTCGACCGCGCGGCTGTAGAAGCTGTCTTAGTTAGCTGCGGCCGCACAGCGGCCGCCTAGTAACGAAGGTTCGCCGTCCCGGCTGCTCCTTTCGTCACTCGACGGTTTGAGGCGACGCTTCGTGACTGGCCTGATTATCGTTGCCGCGCAGGAGGGCCTGTCAAGGCGTGCAGCGACTCGGCCTTTTTCCGACGTATGGGATGAGCGGATGAACGCGTATAGTGAGGTGAGAGACGAAACGTCGAGCCGGCCCACGATGATTTCCCATGAACAAGCCGCTGCGCGTCCTTCTGGTGGAAGATTCGGAGCCAGACGCCGAGGTGCTGCTCCATCAGCTCGCCGACGATGGCTTTGCTGTGACGTGGGCGCGCGTCGAGACCGCCGATGGCATGCGCGCGGCCCTGCGTTCGAGGTCGTGGCAGGTCGTGCTGTCCGACTTCAGTCTCCCAACCTTCAGCGCGCCCGCCGCGCTGGCGGTCCTGCGGGAAACGACGCTGGATCTGCCCTTCATCATCATTTCCGACACCATTGGGGAGGAGGCGGCGGTCACCGCGCTCAAAGCGGGGGCGTGCGACTTTGTCGTCAAGGGCCGGTTGGCCCGGCTCGGGCCGGCGATTGACCGTGAACTGCGCGAGGTCGAGCTGCGACGGGAGGCCGAGCGCGCGCATCAGCTGCTCGAGGAGCGGCTGCGGCAGGCGCAGAAGATGGAAGCGGTTGGACAGCTCGCCGGCGGCATCGCACACGATTTCAACAACCTCCTGACCGCCATCCTGGGGTACTGCGAACTGCTGACGGATCAGATCGGGGCCGACAAGCCGGTCGGCCGCGACCTGCGCGAGGTCATGGCCGCCGCCGAACGCGCCGCCGGACTGACGCGCCAGCTGCTCGCGTTCAGCCGCAAACAGGTGCTGAATCTGGCGGCGCTGGATCTGAATCAGGCGGTCGGCCGGATTGAAGTGATGCTCAGGCGCCTCCTGGGTGAGCACATCAGGGTCCAAACCTCGCTCGCCGACGGCCTTCCCGCCGTAATGGCCGACGCCACGCAGCTCGATCAGGTGCTGCTGAACCTTGCGCTGAATGCGCGGGATGCGATGCCGGAAGGCGGCACCCTGACGATCAGCACGCGGTTGGGAGACGACTCGAGCACCGATCGAGCGGTACGCGAGGGGCACGTCGTCCTGAGCGTGACCGACACCGGGACAGGGATGTCCCCAGCCGTGCGGGCGCAGATCTTCGAGCCCTTCTTCACCACCAAAGAGCTTGGCAAAGGCACCGGCCTTGGCCTCGCCGCCGTGCATGGCATCGTGATGCAGTTGAACGGTTCCATTGACGTCGAGAGCGTGGTCGGGCAGGGCACGACGTTCCGGGTGGCGCTGCCCGCGACGGCGGTCGCCGTGCAGGCCCTGGCGGCCCCTCCGTCGGTGGCGTCGCGAATCGGCAGAGAGACCATTCTGATCGTGGAAGACGAACGGGGAGTCCGCGCGTTCATCAAGACCGCGCTCCAGCGATTCGGCTATCGCGTCCTCGAAGCGGACAGCGCGGAGGCCGCGCTGGCGGTGCTCGAACAACTCGACGCCCCAGTTCACCTGCTGCTCACCGACGTCGTCCTGCCCCGAATGCCCGGCCGCGAGCTCGCAGAACAGGTCGTGCTCAAGCGCCCGGTGATCAAGGTGCTGTTCATGTCGGGTTATTCCGCTCAGATGACCACGGCGCAGGGCTTTCTCGAGCCCGGCGTGCAGCTTCTGGAGAAGCCGTTCAGCGTCCAGAAGCTCCTCACGAAGACGCGGCAGCTGCTCGAATCACGAGCGACGTAGGCCGTCCTCCGCGTCTCTCTTCGCGAGTGCCCTTCGTCCTTGGTCGTCCTGCGTCCTTTGTTCTTGGTCACTTTGAATGCGCGAGACAGGGCGAGACGCAGCACGGCCAAGTACCAAGGACCCACGAACAGCTCCTTCAGGTCGGGCGTCGGCGCCCCAGCTAAACCAAAGCTCGGGCCTGCGAGCGGGGCACTTTTTCCGCGGACTGCATACTCATTTAACGCCAGTCGAGCCGGGCTCGCCGTAGACCTGACGTCTCCTCCGCGCCGTGCCGAAACAACAGAAGTGATGGCCGCTGTCCACGATACGGGGTGTGTCAAGCGTTTTCATCGTGGCCGGATCCGGGCGGAAGGCACCGTGTGTCATGCCGCCACGTGACATGGACGCGCGGTACACAGCCGTGATCGCGCGCGGCCAGACGGTGCCGTCAGCAGCCGCAGATCCCGTGTCCCGACCCCTGCATGCGCTGATCGTGGAGGACTCGCCGGAAGAAGCGGAGCTGATCGTTCGCGAGCTGGAGCGCGGCGGTTTTGCCGTCGTGTACGAACGTGTTCAGACGGCGGAAGCGATGCGCGACGCGCTTGGGCGCGCCCGGTGGGATGTCGTCCTTTCCGATTACCGCTTACCGAACTTTTCGGCCCCCGCCGCGCTGGAGCTTCTGCAGTCCACCGGCGCCGATCTCCCGTTCATCATCATTACCGGGACCATCGGGGAGGAAACGGCGGTTGCGGCATTGAAGGCCGGCGCGCACGACTTTCTGGTCAAGGATCGCCTTGCGCGGCTGATTCCGGCGATCGAACGCGAGATGGGGGACCACCGGCAGCGGCGCGAACGCCGCCGCGCGGAGGAGGCGCTGCGCGCATCGGAAGCCCAGTACCGTTCGCTCGTCGATCATGCGGTGTTCGGCATCTACCGGGCCACGGTCGATGGTCGGTTTCTGACCCTGAATCGTTCGCTGGTGGCGATGCTCGGATACGACTGCGCGGACGACTTGATCGACGCCGGCATGGCGAACCTGTTCGTGACGCCAGAGGTCGGCCTGGAATTCTTCAGGCGGAGCCGCTGGCAGGGGTATCTCGCCGGGACCGAAGCGCTGTGGAGACGGAAGAACGGCGACCACGTCCGGGTTCGGTTGAGCGGACGCCTCACGCAGGATCCCGCGTCGGAGCTTCCGGTGTTCGAGGTGATTGTCGAGGACATCACCGACCAGCACCGGCTTCGCGAGCAGTTGCGGCAGGCTCAGAAGATGGAAGCGGTCGGCCAGCTGGCGGGCGGTATCGCGCACGACTTCAACAACATGCTGACGGCGATTCTGGGATACGCCGAGCTCCTCACCGATCAGATTGGACCCGACAAGGCGATTGGCCGCGATCTGCGGGAGATCCGCATCGCGGCCGAGCGGGCCGCAGCCTTGACCCAGCAGCTTCTCGCGTTCAGCCGCAAGCAGGTCATCGCGGTGACGCCGATCGACCTTTCCGCGCTCGTCCGCAATCTGGAGCCCATGCTGCGGCGTCTGTTGCCGGAGTCCATCCGGATCGACTGTGTGCTCGCCGACGATCTGCATCTGGTGATGGCAGATGCCGCGCAGCTCGAACATCTCCTCATCAATCTCTCGGTGAATGCGCGTGATGCGATGCCGGGCGGCGGTGCGCTGACGATCGCGACGGCCAACATCACGCTCGATCGGGCGTTCGTCGCGGCGCATCCCGGCGCCGTGGAAGGTGCGTACGCCGCGCTGTCGGTCACCGATACCGGCACGGGCATGCCGCCCGAGGTATTGCGGCGAATCTTCGAGCCGTTCTTCACGACGAAAGAGCCTGGACGAGGCACCGGCCTCGGACTGGCCGCCGGCTACGGGACCGTGAAGCAGCACGGCGGCTACATCTCGGTTGACAGCCAGCCTGGACACGGCTCCACGTTCACGAGCCACTTCCCTCGGGCCTCGATCGAAACGCCGGCGTTGACGACTCACTCCCGTCAGAGCAGTCCGGTTGGGGCGGAGACGGTGCTGCTCGTCGAAGACGAGGGCGGTGTGCGCGCCTTTGCAAAGATTGCCCTGCAGCGGTTCGGATATCGCGTGTTGGAAGCGGAGAGCGCCGAGACGGCTCTGAGACTCCTCGACAGCCTCGACATGCCGATCGATCTTCTGCTGACCGACGTCGTGCTTCCTTGCATGGGTGGGCGCGAGCTGGCCCGGCTGGTGAACAAAGCGCACCCGGACACGCCGGTGCTGTTCATGTCCGGCTATGCCACGGCGTTGCGCACCGAAGAAGGCTTTCAACTCCCGGGCGTACACCTGCTCGAGAAACCGTTTACCGCGCAGATCCTCCTCACCAAGACGCGAGAACTGCTGGGATCGAGTGCGGAGCGTCGCCAGGGATTGGCATAGCCGCACGCCGCGATCAGCGCGCCCACATCGCCAGCAGCATGGCCACGACGAGCAGCGCGAGCATCGACAACCCCAACCAACTCCGTGGCTCGGGCCGGACTGTGCTCAGAGACGGCTCTGGGGCGTGAACCGGAGCGACGGCAACCACCAGCGAGGGGAGCGCTCCCGGTCCTGGCGCCACGACGACCGCCCTCGAGGGACGGGGCTCCCATTGACCGGGAATCATCATGGTCGACACTCCCGTATCGTTTGTCATCCCTTGAACCCATGCTGTTCAATCGGGAACAGTCTCGGTACCAAAACGTTGGACGCATATCAGGGTCTGCCGAAGGTGTTGCATCGAGCGGGATCGCCCGTTTCCATCCCCCGGCGGAACCACTCCATCCGCTGTGCGGAGGATCCGTGCGTGAAGCGCTCCGGGGCGACACGTCCGGTCGCCATCTTCTGGAGCCGGTCGTCGCCGATGGCCGCCGCCGCCCGCAGACCGTCTTCAGCGTCGCCGGGGTCGAGTTGGATCTTGGATCGTCCTTGCGCCGCGGCGTGTCCCCAGACGCCGGCGTAGCAGTCGGCCTGCAGTTCCAGCGCGACCGACGCGCTGTTGAGACCCGGCCGCGGATCTTCGGCCAGGCGCTTGTTCGTCCCCTGCAGGTTCTGCACGTGATGACCGAATTCGTGCGCGATCACGTATGCCAGCGCGAACTCGCCGGATGCGCCGAACCGCTGCGACAGCTCGGCAAAGAAGCCAATGTCCAGGTAGACCTTCTGATCGCCGGGACAGTAGAAGGGCCCAGTCGCCGACTCGGCCATGCCGCACGCTGATTCCACCACGTCTGTGAACAGCCTTACCTGCGTCCGCTGGTAACGAGCCCCGAGCAACCGCTCCCAGGTGTCCTGCGTGTCCCTGGCGACGGCGTCGACGAAATCCACCATGCGCTCTTCCTGAGGGCTTGTCTTCAGCTGACCGGGGGCGACCTCGCTCTGCGCGGGCCCACTCACGTCGTTGAGCACTGACGAGAAATCGATTCCGGTGAAATAACTGAGCGCGGCCACGAGCAGAATTCCGCCGACGCCGAGCGTTCCCCCGCGCATGACCCTCCGCCCTCTCAGGTCCTCGATGTTGCTCCGGTCGCCGGTTTGCCAACGCATGGGTCCTCCACGGTATACAGTCTTACTGGTTTATTCTCACGGCGCCGATCGAGGAGGCCTGCATGCCGCGTCAGCCCGCCGACCTTTTCGGACTCGCTTTGGCCTGGGGCGGCCTGGCATTTCTCGTCTACCTCGTCTATTTGGTTGTGGCGCCGTTTTTTGTGCCGCTCGGATGGGCCTCCGTGTTCGCGATCCTCTTCTATCCATGGCATGCAAGGATCGCAGCCAAGTGGGGTCCGGCCACGTCGGCGGCGGCGACCACGCTTCTCGTGGCCGTTCTGCTCATTGCGCCGATGGTCTTGCTCGTGACGAACTTCGCCCAGGAAGCGCTTCAGGCTGTCGCGAACCTGCAGGAGACCTTTGCCGGCGGAGGCTCCTCGCGGATCGATGCGATCTGGCGCGGGATCCAGGCCCGGCTGCCGCTCGCCTGGCGAGCGGATGTGACGACGTTCGCGACTGACGCGGTGCGGGTTGCGGGAGCCTTCATCGTCACCCAGTCCGGGCAGATTGCGCGCAACATCGTCGGCTTCGTGGTGGATCTCGCGATCGCGTTGTTCGCGACGTTCTTCCTGCTCCGGGACGCCGATGCCATCATGCGCGGGGTGCGGCGGCTCCTGCCCATGGATCATTCGGAACGAGAAGAGCTCATCGTGCGGACGCGGGAGCTCATTTCGGTTGGTGTCGTGTCGTCGCTGGTGGTCGCCGCCATTCAGGGATTGCTGGGCGGGATTGTGTTTGCCGTGCTTGGCCTCAATGCCCCGATCTTCTGGGGCGTGGTGATGGCGTTCTGCTGCCTGCTGCCGTTCGGGGCGTGGGTCATCTGGATGCCGGCGGCCGTCATGCTGGCTGTCAACGGGGACGTGACCCGCGCGCTGATTCTCACCGGTCTGGGCATCGGCATTGTCAGCGGGGTCGACAACTTCCTGCGCCCCATGATGCTCAGCGGCGGAGCGAACATGAATGGGCTGGTGATCTTCGTCAGCCTGCTCGGTGGGATGGCCGCATTCGGACTGCTGGGACTGGTCCTCGGCCCGATCATCGTCGTGACCGCGCTGGCGCTGCTCACCACCTACATGCAATCGCCGCGGCGCGAGCGTCTCGAGGTGCCTGGCCGGCTCGAGCCCTAGTTGGGGGTCAGACAGGGGTCAGACCCCTGTCTGAACGGCGGCGGTACTCCCTCAGAAGGATGTAGGAAAGGCCGATCCACATCGCGACCAGCATCACGTTGGCGAAAGCAAACTCCCGATACCCCACGCCCAATACAACTGTTCCGACCCAGACGAGCACCGCCGAGAGAACGTCCCCGGAGCGGACGATGAAGGTATCGGCTGCCTGCTTGGCTTTGTACTTTTCCTCGCGCGAGGTCGGCAGCCACAGCATCTGCCGCGCGACGTTCATGATCGAGTAGTCGGTCGCGTTCTCGGCGGTCTTGGCCACGCGCGCCACTGCAAGTCCGGCCCCGGCGGCGAGCACGCCGTAGGCGCCGAGGGCCACGAACGGCAGGGCGAACAACGCGCCGCCCATTCCGAAGTACTTCACGAGGCGCGAGGCGACGACACTCTGAAGCACGACCGCCAGAATGTTCACCCAGAAGAAGTAGTTGCCGTAGAACGCGCCGATGTAGGCCCCTTTGTTGAACGCCGGATCAGCCGCGCCAAGCTGGTCCGCATGCTGAACGACCGAGCTGGAGAGGATGTACTCACCCGTCGTGTTGACGAGATTCAACACGAGCAGCAGCAGGCAGATCATGCCGAGGTAAGGGCTGTTGAGGAGCAGCGCAAAGCCATGCTGTCCGCGATCCAACCGGGCACCCGGCTGTGACCGGCGACGTCCTTCCCGGCGATCGATGAGCCAGTAGAGCAGCATCGACACGCTCAGGAAGGCAACGGCCACCTGCAGCAGGCTGAACGGGTTTGCGCCGCGCTTGAAGAGCTCTCCGGCGAACCACGCCCCCACCGGGCTGCCGAGTGTCGCGCCGATGCCGATGATCGGGAACAGGCGCTCGCCAGCGGGCTTGTCGAACAGATCGTTGCCGTACGACCAGAACTGCGCGATCACCGCATTGTTGAAGATGCCGACCCAGATGAAGAAGGCGATGCCGAGGTACGGGACGCCCGCCCGGCCGGCGAGCCAGAACAGCTCCAGGTTGACGATGAAGAAGAGCGAGACGCCGAGCAGCAGACGGATGCGGTCCACCCGCGAGGCAAACCACCCGTAGAGGGGGACGAACCCCATGAGGAGCAGCGCCTGCCCCGCCGCGGCGTAGGATTTCATCTCGGCGCCGCCGCCCGTGAGAATGAGCGGCTCCCGCACGGTCTTGCAGACGTAATACCCGGCAAGCATGACGAACAGGTTGGCAAGGAGCAGCAGCACGGTGAGGCCTTCGTGCTCGCGGACGTCTCCGAAGAGGCTCAGCAGCGTGCTCGGCCTGTGGGGGACGGCATCGGCCTCGAAAGGATTCGCGGTCAAGCTGTCGTTCGGATTATTCGCGTTCAAGCTGGCGCCTCGCGGATTTGAGGGCCCGGCGGGTCTCCCTCGACAGTTCCGGGTATCGCAGGTCGAGCGATCGAATCGTTCTCGCCACGATGTCGGCGATCATCGCACGGGCCGACCACTTATAGTCGCCTGGAATGATGTACCAGGGCGCCCACCTGGTGCTCGTGGCGCTGAAGGCTTCGCCGTACGCGTTCATGTACTGGTTCCAGAGCTGACGCTCGGCAAGATCGGCGGCGGAAAACTTCCAGTGCTTCTTCGGGTTGTCGAGCCGCTCGAGAAAGCGCTTCTTCTGTTCTTCCTTCGAGACGTTGAGAAAGAACTTGAGGATCACCGTGCCGTTGCGCACCAGGTGACGCTCGAACGCGTTGATGTCTTCATAGCGCTGCCGCCAGAACTTCCCGTCGTAGCGCCTCGTGGGCAGCCGCTGGCGGTCGAGCCACTCCTCGTGGACCTTCACCACGACCACTTCTTCGTAGTAGGAGCGGTTGAAGATGCCGATCCGGCCGCGCTCCGGCAGGCTCTTCGTACAGCGCCAGAGGAAATCGTGATCGAGCTCCTCCGTGGACGGCTGCTTGAAGCTGAACACCTGACAGCCCTGCGGATTGACCCCCGACATCACGTGGCGGATCGTGCCGTCCTTGCCCGCGGCGTCCATGGCCTGGAGCACGATGAGCACCGAGTACCGATCGCCCGCGTACAACAGATCCTGCGCCTTCTTCAGCTGCTCGCGGCTCGCGGCGAGCGCCTGTTCGGCGCGTGATCTGGCTGCCTCTTCCCCGCGCTTCTTCAGTTCGCGGCTCTCGGGCCAGCCCGTGTCGTAGTCCTTCACCCGCACTGTCCGGCCGGGCGGCACACACAGCTTCTTCAGATACCGTTCATCGATCACGAGGTGAAGCTCCTCGGCCGCAGAGAGGCCGTTGTCGCTCGGGCGCGGGCCGATATTACTCGACATCATCACCCGACATCGACCGGGTGGTAATCTTTGAGACGCTGTGAGAGACGGTTCACGCCTCCTTGTCGCTTCTCTGGCCGTGCTGTTCGCCGCGGTGGCGATCGTGCCGGTGGCGGCGCACACCCTCCCGCTCCAGACCGTCGCGTATTTCAAAGTGGAAGGCACGTCCTTGCGCGTTCTGGTCCGGCTCCCGATGGCGACGCTCGCCGACGCCCGGGTGCCGCTCAGCGTGCGCGGAACGCTGGATCTCGGGGTGATTCGCCCGACGTTCGACGCCGCTGCGGCGGACTTCGTGAAGAGCGCGGACATCATGGACGGCGATCGGCCCTTGAGGGCGTCGGCCGTCACCTGGGTCGTTTCCACCAAGGACGACGCGTCGTTCGCCTCCTATCAGACCGCCGCCGCGCACTTCGCCGGGCCGCCGCTCCCGGTCGACACCGAGATTGGCGCGAACGAGGGCTTCGTCGATTTGAAGCTCGATTACCCCCTGTCGTCGCCGGCGCCCCGCGTGTCCGTTCGCTTCAATGGCCAGCGCTCCGGCGGCGAATTCCTCCCGACCGAGGTCACGTATCTCCCGGCATCCGGAGATGAGCGCCGGCTGAGGATTGTGGGCGCGCCGCGCCGCGTGTCGTTCGAACCCTCCGGCCTCGACGCGGCGGCGATGTTCCTGAAGCTCGGCGCCGAGCGGCTGCTGGACGAGCGCGAGTTGCTGCTGCTTCTGGTCTGCCTGGCCATTCCGCTCCGGACGGCATCCTTGCTCCTGACTGGCGTCGGCATGACGCTGGCTGCGTACGTCACGACGGGCGTTCTGGTCTCGATCGCGCCGTCGCCGCCTGGGGTTCGGCTCGAGCTCCTGAGTCAGCTGACCGCGTCGATCGCGCTGGTGATGGCGGCTCTTCAGAACGTGGCGGTGCCGCGTGAGGCATGGGTGCGGGTTGTCTGCCTCATCTTCGGCGTCGCGAGCGGCGTCGGTGTGGGCATCGACGGCAGGGACGTGTTGCCGCTCGGCGGCTCCCATGGGTTTCTGAGCCTGGTGCTGTTTCTCGGAACGGGTGCCGCCGGGACCTTCGTGTTCGTTCCCTTCCTCCGCGCGTTTCTTGGCATGTTCCACAGGCTGCCTCTGCCAGAGCGTGCCGTGACGGTGCTCCTCTCGCTGGTGCCGCTGCACACCGCACTGCACAGGGTCCAGAACAACGGCCAGCTGCTCATTGACACCGGAGGGAGGGCCAGCCCGGCGGCGATGGCCGACTGGCCCGCGTTTCTGGCCGTTCTGAGCCTGGTGCTGCTCGCTCTCGCGGCACGCTTTTCGGCGCGCGGGCAGGGGCTGGTCGGTGAAGGACCAAATCGACCCGGGAGACCGGGCCATTGACCCGGGAGACCGGGCCATGGA
>JAHFUL010000052.1:0-4157 GCA_023265155.1 Acidobacteriota bacterium | reverse complement strand
AGTGTGGTGCGGCGCTCAGAAACCCGCGAACGTTCCATCATCATCGGTCTGGCCGTTGGTGTCGCAACGCTGGTCGCGCTCTATCTCGGCCTGAGGTCCTCGGTACTCGACCGCGGAGCGAACGGTACTTTGATGCCTTATCAGATGCTCGTTCGCGATCTCGTGAGCGCCGATCAGACCGACTTCACTCGCCTCCGCGAGAGCCTGCTGGAAGCGGAGTCGGCTCGAGCGCAG
Organism: Acidobacteriota bacterium; assembly: GCA_023265155.1. GTDB lineage: Bacteria > Acidobacteriota > Vicinamibacteria > Vicinamibacterales > CAVVIG01 > JBGOTP01. Next base: position 3,923 of record JAHFUL010000052.1, on the reverse strand, counting down.
ACGGGCCGATGGCCGGAGGCCGCGGCCGTGAGTGCGCTGCCCGTGTCAGGAGCTTCCGCAGATGCCTCGGCCTACAAATGGGCGCGCACCCAGCGGAACTTCGTTGTCAACTATCTCGGGCTGCCCGAGGGGGACGTGTCGGCACCTGCCTGGCTGCTGCGGATTCAGGAGCCTGATCCTGCAACGCCGACCGATTCGGCTCCGAACGACGAGGAGCATCATCGCCTGCCGGACCGAACGGTGCTGCACGTCTCCATTTGGACCCATCGATTTGGAGGCCAGGTCACGCCCGATTTCTTCATCAAGCCGGAGACCGCCGGCTGGACGCAGCTGCTGACCGCCCCTCTCAACCCCATCGTGTCATCGAAGAAGTGAGACGAACATGAGTGGAACGAACAAGAGCCTGCGCACGCGCGTGATCGGAACCATCGCATTGTGGAGTCTTGTGCTCGTCAGCGGACCCCCCCGAGCGGCGCAGTCGACACAGACACAGACCCTCAAGATCGGCGTCACGCTCCATCCGTACTATTCCTGGACGAAGAATGTCGTCGGAACACTGCCGGGCTACGAAGTGCGGCCGATTCTGCCGGGCGAGATCGATGCCGGCGACTATCAGCCCCGGCCCGAGGACATCAAGAAGCTGGTGGACCTCGGGGCCATTGTCGTCAACGGCATCGGCCATGATGATTTCATCTTCCCGATGATCAAATCGTCGGGCAATACGCGCGCCGTTGTCATCCGCCCCAACGATGCGACGCCGCAGATTCGGGCGGTCCGGGGCGGAGCCGTCAACTCGCACACGTTCATTTCGTTCACCAACGCGATTCAGCAGACCTACGCGATCGAGAAGGCGCTCGCCGCGCTTCGGCCGCGCGACGCGACGGCGCTGCAGCAGAACGCGGCGGAGTACACGCGGCGGCTTCGCGTCATCAAGTCACAGGCCGCCGCGCGGCTTGCCGAGGCCAAAATCACGCGGGTCGTGACGGTTCATGACGGCTACGGCTACCTCTTGCAGGAGTTCGGCCTCGAAGTCGCGGGTGTCGTGCAGCCCGCGCACGGCCTTACGCCGTCGGCGGCAGAGCTGACCGACATGGTGCGTCTGCTCCAGCGCGAGAAGATCAAGGTCGTCTTCAGCGAAGAGACATTTCCGGCGCCGCTGCTGAAGGTGCTCCGTGACGAAGCAGGCGTGAAGGTGTACCTCATCAGTCACATCGCCTCGGGTCCCTTCACCACGGACCGCTTCGAGCGCGAGATGCAGGCCAACGTGGAGACGATGATCCGGGCGCTCGTCACAGAGCCATGAACGACGAGCCGCCGCTCATCGAGCTCGTCGACGTCTCGGTTCGCGTCCGTGGAGAGCATCTGCTGACGGGCGTATCGATGAGCGTTGCCCCGAAGTCCATCCATCTCATCGTGGGGCCCAATGGCGCGGGGAAGACCACGCTGCTGGCGTCGCTGCTCGCGCTGGTGGTGTTTGACGGACAGATCATCGCCCACTGGCGCGGCAGCGGCGAGATTGGCTACGTGCCGCAGAGTTTCGCCGTCGATCCAAGCCTCCCGGTCACGGTTCAGGATTTTCTCGCGCTGACACGCCAGCGCCGTCCGGTGTGTCTGGGGCTGACCGCCTCCGCGCGGCGCCGGGTGACGGAGCTTCTCCACGAGGTCGGCCTGCAGGGTCTCGAGCGCCGGCCGCTGTCCGTCCTCTCGGGCGGCGAGCTCCGTCGCGTCCTGCTGGCGCACGCGCTCGATCCCATTCCAGAGCTGCTCGTCCTGGATGAGCCCGCCAGCGGCCTCGACGAAGGTGGCGTGCGTCAGCTGGAAGAACTGCTCCAGACGCTGCGATCGGGCGGCACGACGGTGTTGATGGTGTCGCACGATCTCGACCAGGTGCGCCGTATCGCCGATCACGTCACCGTGCTCGACCGATCGATTGTCACCCAAGGATCCGCGGAGGAGGCGCTTGCGCTCGACCGGGTGCTGGCGCTCCTGCCGTCGGAACGAAACCGGCGGGCGAGGGGATGAATACCTTCTACGGATGGGTGGGCGCGCTCGCGGCGAGCGGCTGGCTGCCGGCGGACTTCCAGTATCCGTTCCTGACGCGAGGGTTTCTCTGCGTGCTCATCCTCTCGCCCCTTCTTGGCGGGCTGAGTCACCTGGTCGTCACTCGCCGGATGGCCTTCTTCAGCGCCGCACTCGGGCAGGCTGCGATCACCGGAGTGGCGATCGGCCTGCTGCTCGGGGAGCCGCTCAACGCCCCGTACGGCGGCATGTTCGGGTTCTGTCTGCTGACAACGCTCGGAATGGTCTATGTGAAGCGCCACTCGGCGCTGCCGCCCGACACGCTCATTGGCGTGTTCCACGCGCTCAGTCTCGGCCTGGGGCTGTGCCTGCTCGTCGCCCTCGCGCGGCAGTTCAACGTGCACCAGGTGGAATCGGTGCTCTTCGGAAGTCTGCTGACGGTGACCGACGCGGACCTTCTGCTGCTGGTCGGGGTCGCCGTGATCGTCGCGGTACTCGTGTTCCGCCAATACAACAGCCTCCTGCTCGACAGCCTGAGTCCGCCGATTGCGACTGTCGCCGGGGCCCAATCCGCGTTCCTCGAATACCTTTTTGCCATGATCCTGACGCTGTCGATTGTCGTGAGCCTCAAGGTGATTGGTGCGCTGCTCGTCGAGGCGCTCGTCGTCGTGCCGGCGGCCGCAGCGCGCAACCTGGCCGGCAGCGCGCGCTCCTACTTTCTCTGGAGCATCACCGTGGCGTTCCTGGCGAGCGCCGGCGGGCTGGGCATCTCGACGAAGCTGCTGGTGCCGACGGGCGGAGCCGTGGTCCTTGCTGCGACCGCGATCTTCTTCGTGACGCTCGCGGGCAGCGCCCTTCTTCGACGGAAACAGCAGCAGACCGGGCGATGACGAAGCGGCATACGACAGCGGGTATCCGCGACGTCGTGATTGCACCGCCCTCGGTGCGCCACGAGCTGCTCACCGTGGTTCGCGTCGCGATGGCGATCACATTCGGCGTCTGGCTGTATCTCGCCAACAGCCCGTTCGCCGCATCGGGCCTCGATGTCTCACGGCGCGCGCTGCTGCCATATCAGGCATTCGTGCGCGATCGTCCGGTTGACGAGCAGCGCATGTTCCGTGAGCTCCAGGTCGGTCTTCTCGAAGCGGAAACGGTTCGATCGACGAGCGGCCACTGGCCGACCGCCGATGCGCTGGCCTCGGACGGCATTGAGCCGTTCGCGGTGAATCCGGCCCTCAAGGGACCGCGCTACGCATGGCGCGTGCTAGGCGACGGCCGGTTCATCAACTATGTCGGGACTCCAACCGGTGGCCCGGGGGCGGCCTGGCTGCTCCTCATTCAGGAGCCGGATCCCGCTGCCCCGGAGCAGTTCCGGGCTGACGAAGAGCATCATCAGCTCGTTGACGGGTCGGTTCTGCACGTGTCGACATGGAGTCGCCCCGATAGCCCGGCCACGCCGGCGACCCTCACGCGCGCGCCGCAGTTCGAAGGGTGGACGCAGTTGTACGCGGTGTCGGCGTCGTCCGCTCATGCGGTTGTCCCGACTGCGGGCCCGTAGCTCGCTGCGCGATCGACGTCCGTGATTGGACGCATTGGACGTACTCGTAGCGGAGTACTCGTAGCGCAGGACTTTAGTCCTGCCGTGGCGGTTGCAGGTACTCGTAGCGCAGGACTTTAGCCCTGCCGTGGCGGTTGCAGGTACTCGTCGCGCAGGACTTCAGCCCTGCCGTGGCGGTTGCAGGTGCTCGTAGCGCAGGACTTCAGTCCTGCCGTGTCGGTTGCAGGTACTCGTAGCGCAGGACTTTAGCCCTGCCGCGGCGGTTGCAGGTACTCGTAGCGCAGGACTTCAGTCCTGCCGTGGCGGTTGCAGGTACTCGTAGCGCAGGACTTCAGCCCTGCCGTGG
>JAHFUL010000051.1:17479-18923 GCA_023265155.1 Acidobacteriota bacterium | reverse complement strand
GTCCGTCTTGATCTCCGCTTCGCAGTCGTTCTCCCCGCACCAGGAGGCAATCACGAAGCCGGGACGCCCCTCCATCACCTGCTTGAACGCCTCATAGCTCTCGACCCGCTGCGTGTGCTCATCGCGGAAGCTCACGGCCCGGGCGATCAGCGAGCGCTGCACGTCGGACAGGAGCTCCTCCACGCGCGTGGCGAGATCCGCCATCGGCACGCCGATTTTCTCGCGCGTGTCGCGCCGGCACATCAGTACCTGCGACTTCTCGATGTCCCTGGGGCCGATCTCGAGACGCAGGGGAACGCCGCGGAGCTCCCATTCCGAGAACTTCCAGCCGGGCCGCTCATCGCGCTCGTCGAGCGTTACGCGAATCCCCGCGGCCGAGAGATCCTTCTGAATCTCCTGCGCGCGCGGGAGGACGGTCTCGCGCCAGTTCTCCCGGCCGATCGGGACGATCACGACCTGATGCGGCGCAATCAGAGGCGGCAGGATGAGGCCGCTGTCGTCGCCGTGCACCATGATGACGGCGCCGACCAGCCGCGTGGACACGCCCCAGGACGTGCCCCACACATGCTGCACCGACTTGTCGCGCGCCTGAAAGGTGATGTCGAACGCCTTCGCGAAGTTCTGGCCCAGGTTGTGGGAGGTGCCGGCTTGAAGCGCGCGGCCGTCCCCCATCAACGCCTCGATCGAATAGGTGCGCAGCGCCCCGGCAAATTTCTCACTTTCGCTCTTCTGTCCCTTGATCACCGGCATCGCGAGCACACGCTCGGAAACGCTGGCGTAGAGATCGAGAATCATCAGCGTCTCGCCCTCGGCCTCCTCGTAGGTCTCGTGCGCCGTGTGGCCTTCCTGCCAGAGAAATTCAGTCGTGCGCAGGAACGGCCGGGTGACCTTCTCCCACCGCACGACGTTCGCCCACTGATTGATGAGGATCGGCAGATCGCGCCACGACTGGATCCACTTGGCGTACATCGTCCCGAAGATGGCTTCCGACGTCGGCCTGACCACCAGCTTCTCCTGAAGCTCCTCACCTCCTCCATGCGTCACGTAGGCCACCTGGGGGGCGAACCCCTCGACGTGTTCCGCCTCCTTGTTCAGAAGGGATTCAGGAATGAAGAGCGGGAAGTACGCGTTGACGTGACCGGTACGCTTGAGCTCGCGATCGAAGGCCTGCTGAATCAGTTCCCAGATGGCGTATCCGTAGGGCCGGATGACCATGCAGCCTTTGACAGGCGAGTAGTCGGCCAGCTCCGCCCGACGGACGACATCGAGGTACCACTGGGAGAAGTCCTGCGAACGCGGGGTGATTTCGGTCACGAACGAATCGGCTTCGGGCTTTTTGGACATCGGACCTGTTTCACCTGAGGTGTCGCCACGGACACCGGGAGCACAGAGGGTTGATTCTAGCTGGTCTTTCCGTTGGTGTCCTTCGTGTCTCGGTGTCTTG
>JAHFUL010000051.1:5719-17379 GCA_023265155.1 Acidobacteriota bacterium | reverse complement strand
ATGTTCTATTTCGTGATTTCGTGCGTTCGTGGCTGCGCCGTGTTTGTGAGATAGCTTCTAGTGGGCGTCGCGACGATCGATGGCGTGGAACTTCCAGCGCCCGTCGTCGCGTGCCGGGTAATCCTCCCGGAAATGTCCACCGCGGCTCTCTTCGCGACCCAGGGCTGCTCGAGCGATCAGCCGCGCGACCGTCAGCAGATTGAAGTGTCGCCACGCATCTGCGTCCGACGCCAGCGCGGCGTCCATCGCGAGAGCCTCGAAGGCATAGGCGCTATCGAGCTCGGCGATCGCTCGCTGGAGTCGCTCTCGCGTTCGAAACAGCCCGACATCCCGCCACATCAGTTCCCGAATGCCCTGTCTCGTGAGATGGGAGGCTGGAGGCCTGTGAAAAGACGCAGAGCTTCCTTCAGTCTCCGATCTCCGATCTGCAGCCGCGACTCCAACCTCTCTTCGATCGGGCTTCAACGCCGCGGCTTGCGGGGCCAGCAGCATCGCGTCGGCCGCACGCGCGCCGAAGACCAGTCCTTCGAGAAGCGAGTTGCTGGCCAGGCGATTGGCGCCATGCACGCCCGTGCAGGCCGTCTCACCCGCGGCGAAAAGCCCGGTGACTGACGAGCGGCCCCAGACGTCCGTGTCGATCCCGCCCATCAGATAGTGCGCGGCCGGACCAACGGGGATGGGGTCTTTGGCGAGATCCAAGCCGAGCTGACCGCACATCTCGGCGATGGTGGGAAATCGCGCGCGCACACGCCCGGGATCGAGATGGGCCAGCGTGAGAAACACAGGTCCCGGAGTCGCTCGAGCCTCCAGCACGATCGCGCGCGCGACGACATCGCGCGGCGCCAGGTCTCCGTCACGGTGATACCGCGCCATGAACGGCTCGCCGGACGCGTTCACGAGGCGTGCCCCTTCCCCTCTGAGCGCTTCGGACATGAGAAAGCGCGGCGCGCCGGTTCGGTTGAGCGCCGTGGGGTGAAACTGAACGAACTCCAGGTCGGCGACCCGGGCGCCGGCGTGGTAGGCGAGCGCCACGCCGTCTCCGGTCGCAACGGCGGGATTGGTCGTGTCGGTGAACACCTGCCCCGCGCCCCCCGTCGCCAGGAGAACGGCGCGCCCGCGAACTTCGTGGCGGCCTCCCGCGTGGTCGAAGTACCGCACACCCCCGACCGCGCCCTCCTCGACGATCAGATCGGAGACCAGCGCATGATTGACCGTGCACACCGCCTGCAGCGTGACAACGTGCTTCCACATGGCCCGGCCGATCTCGCGGCCGGTCGCGTCACCCGCATGCAGTACACGCCGCACGCTGTGCGCCGCCTCGAGTCCCAACGCAGGCGTTCGGTCGGCGTTGCGATCGAAGCGGACGCCCCACTCCATCAGTTCCTGGACATATCGCGGGCCTTCCTCGACGAGGACTCTCACGGCCGCCTCGTCGCAGAGCCCATCGCCGGCCCGCATGGTGTCCGCTCCATGCAGCGCCGCAGAATCATCACGGCCAATCGCCGCCGCGATGCCACCCTGCGCATAGCCGGTGTTGCTTTCTGTTGCGTCGGCCTTGGTCAGGATCAGGACGCGGCCCGCCGGTGCGAGCGCGACCGCAGCACGAAGGCCGGCGATGCCGCCGCCAACAATCAGGAAATCGAAGGAGTCTGTGAGGGCGGTCGTCAATCGGGCCAATCGTTCGAATGTTATCCTAGTGGTCAGTCCTCGTCAGTTGTCGTGCGGATTTCGGAGCGCGGCGCCCGGATGGCAAGGCGCGACGATCGAGAATACCGGGAGTATTTGGCGAGGAGCAACGCAGCCAGCCGGGATGCCCCGCCCGAAAGGCGCGCGACAAATGACGAGGACAGGCCACTAGAGCTTCAATGGAGCCGGTTCGCCTCGACGTCGACACGCCATCGCGCCGTTACACCATCACGCTCGGTGACGGCGTCCTTGGTCGTCTCGAGCGCGTGCTGGACGAGGCGCACGCGCCCGCGAAGCGTTTTGTCGTGTCGAGCCCGCCCATCTGGCGCCTGCACGGCTCTCGAATATCGGGTGTGTCCGACGCGGAACCCATCCTGGTCCCCGACGGGGAGCGGTTCAAGCAGCTACAGACCGTGTCCCGCGTGTACGAGACGCTCATCCGCGCCGCCGCTGATCGCGCCTCCACGCTCATCACCTTCGGCGGTGGCGTCATCGGGGACATGGCCGGCTTCGCCGCCGCCACGTACCTGCGTGGCATCGCGCTCGTCCATGTGCCAACGACGCTGCTGGCACAGGTCGACAGCGCAATCGGGGGCAAGGTCGGCGTGAACCACGTCCTCGGGAAGAATCTCATCGGAGCGTTCCATCAACCGCACGCAGTCATCGTTGACCCGTCTGTGCTCGGCACGCTGCCGCGGCGTGAGTTCCGGGCCGGGCTGTACGAGGTCATCAAGTACGGCATGACCTCCAGCCCTGGCCTGTTCGATCGGATCGCTCGCGAGCGCACGGAGATTTTCGCCCGCAAGCCCGACGTGCTCGCCGCTGTCATCGCCGAGTCCTGCCGGATCAAAGCCGCGGTCGTGTCGGCCGACGAACGCGAAGCGGGATTGCGGCGGATCCTGAATTTCGGCCACACGGCCGGACACGCCCTCGAAGCCGTCACGAAGTACCGGCGCTATCGCCACGGCGAGGCGGTGGCGTATGGAATGCTGGTGGCGGCCGATGTCGCGGTCGCGCGCGGGGCGCTCGCCGATCGCGAGCGAACGGCGCTGGCGGATCTGATCACCAGCCTCGGCCCGCTGCCGCCCATCGGGGACCTCTCGACGGCACAGATCCTCGAGGCCATGCAGCATGACAAGAAGGTCATCGCCGGCCGGCTCCACTTCGTGCTGCCCACGGCCATCGGCGCCACCGCGATCGTGGACGATGTGACGCGAAAGGAATTGAAGGCGTCGTTGAAGCGCGTCGGCTTCAGAGCCTAGGAGTCCAGGCCGTATTCCTTGAGCTTCGCGGCAAGAACCCTGTAACCGATCTGCAGCAGCTCCGCCGCCCGGCCCCGATCGCCTCCTGCTTCCTTCATCGTCTGCTCGATCTTTCGCCGTTCGAAATCCGCCATCGCCCGCCGCGACGCGTCCGCGAGCGTGCCGGACAAATCCAGCGGTGCCCAGGCGCCGTCGGGCAGCGACGCGGCCGGCACCGAGTCCCGAAACGACAAGCTGAGATGCCTGGCGTGAATCGTATCGCCGTCAGTGAGTATGACGGCCCGCTCGATGCAGTTCTGGAGCTCGCGAACGTTCCCCGGCCACCGATAGGCGGCGAGCGCCTCCAGCGCCGACTGCGCCAGCACGAGCGGTTTCTTGTTCAGGTCGCGGCAGAAGCGCTCGACGAAGTACTTCGCGAGCATCGGAATGTCGTCGGCCCGATCGCGCAACGGCGGAATGGTGATCGGAAACACCGACAGGCGGAAATACAGATCCTCCCGGTACTGCCGCGCGGCGACCGCCGCCTTCAGGTTGCGGTTGGTCGCGGCAACGACACGGACATCAACCTGAATCGTGGCCGTTCCGCCCAGCCGCTCGAAGCGCTTGGTCTCGAGCGCACGCAGAATCTTGGCCTGCAGCAGGATCGGGAGGTCGCCGATCTCGTCGAGAAACAGCGTGCCCCGGTGTGCCAGCTCGAACTTGCCCGGCTTGCGCCCGGTGGCGCCGGTGAACGCTCCCTTCTCGTGGCCGAAGAGCTCGGTCTCCAGCAGGTTCTCGGGGATGGCAGCGCAGTTGATCGCCACGAAGGGTCCGTCCGCCCGCGCGCTCAGAACGTGCAGCGCGCGCGCGAACAGCTCCTTGCCGGTTCCGCTCTCCCCTTCCAGGAGCACCGTGGCATCGCTCGCCGCCGCGCGTTGGAGCGCGACGGTCACCTGCTTCAGTTTGGCGTCCTCGCCAACGATCTGCGGGGCTCCCCGGCGCTGCGCGAGCTCTTCTTTGAGCAAAATGTTCTCGGTCGCGAGCCGCCGCTGCGACAGGGCGCGCTCGACGAGGAGCAGCAGGTGATCGGGGTCCACCGGCTTGGCCAGAAAATCGAGCGCCCCCTCCTTCATGGCGGCCACCGCGTCCTGAATACTGCCAAACGCCGTCATCATGATGACCGGCAGCTCCGGATCGAGCTCCTTCGCCGCGCGCAGCACTCCCAGTCCGTCGCCCGCTGGCAGCCGCAGGTCCGATAAGACCACGCCAAAACGTGCATCACGCAGCGCCTGGACCGCTTCGGTGTGATCGCGCGCCTCGATTACCGCGTGGCCCTGACTCTCCAGCGCATGGCGCAACATCGCGCGCAGGGAGTCCTTGTCCTCGACGAGCAGGATCGGAGAATCAGTTGAGGGACGGGCCACTACCGGAGCCAGCCCGGCGGGACACCAGCGCGACGGGCTTCTTCTTCGAAGTCCGTGACGGCTGTCTTCTGAGCAGAAACTGCGACGGAGAGCCGAGTGAGCTCTTCAAGAGCCTTCTGACGCTCAACGCCGATGACGCTGCGCTGGGCGGGATCGTCGCGGTTGACGAAGTCTGTCGTCAGCACGTTCACGCGTGTTTGCAGAGCCTGAAGGTATAGCTCATCGCGGTCGAGCTGCTCGTGCAGCAGTCTCTGGCGCTCGCTCCAGTACTTTTGATCCTTGGGCGCCTCCACCGCGTCCTTCGCATCGGTCTGGGTGGCGTCGACGGCTTTGTCTGCAGACGCGGCGGCGCTCGTCTTGCCGGCATCGCTCGGAGCCTTGCTCAGTTCGGTCGCCGGGCTCGGAACGGCCGGTGCCTCGGACGGAACCACGCGCGGAACGTCCTTGTTCGTCAGGACCTTCCCATCGTCCTTCACATTCTTGCGCCGTTCTGCCTCCCGCTTTGCAAGGTCACCCAATGACTGGGCCCTTACGGGCATCCAGAAGCTGGCGAGTATCAGCGGAACGAGAAGGGCGGACAAACAGAGACGCATGAGGTGTCTTCGGGAATATCGGCTCCAATTCGATGGTGCGTGAGGCCTTGGCAGTCCGTGGCGCAAGTGAGTTACCGCCCGAAAGAAGGGGTCAGACCCATTTTCTACACGCGCAAAAGAAAGGGGCGGGCTGTTAGGCATGGTCAGGGCGGTGAGAGGTCGCGCCAGGACACGACGCGCGTCGCCAGCAACCCTCGCGCGACCGTCGCCTCGAAGCCGCGATGCGCACCCTTGGGGCCGAACGATTCCCCACGCAGAACGACCACCCCGCTTCCTGGATTGCGTTGGTCCGAACCATCGACGAGCGGGTTCCCATCGGTCTCCGCCTGATCGTCCGCGACCAGGACGAGGACGTACTGAAGGGAGGTGATGACGCCCGGCGCCAGCAACGCGCCGAGCGGTCCGTAGGCGTACAGTCGCCATCGAGGGTTGTTCGCTCCCCAGGGCCTCTCGATGGTCACCCCGTCCATCTGACCATCGGTGCAGACCGTGACCCTTCCGCAGTTCGCCAGGTTCACGATCTGCGTGAGATCGAGCGCTCGGCCATCGGCAAGCGTCCGCACGCCGCGTGGAGGGCCATCGACAAATCCCGACTGTGCGCGCCCATCGAGGATCAGGCTCCAGTCCGGGACGGCGGGAAGATCGGCGATCGCCCGCTCGAGCGCAGCGGCCGCCGCGTATCGGCCTTCGTGGGCGGTTCGAAAATTGCCCGCGATCAGCGTTTCGGTCGATGTCGCCAGTACTAGCGCGGCACCGAGTGCCATCAGCAACAACATCGCGAGCGTGCAGACGATGAGCGCCATGCCCGTTTCGGTGTTCCTCATGGTGAGAGCCCGGCATTCAAGTTCGGTGGCGCCACCTGAAAACGCACTTCACGGTCGGGAAGAAGCCGGCGGGCATCTCGCGAGGTGCCGCCACGTTTGAACAGCGCACCGGCCGGGCCCCGCAGCGCGTCGATCGCGGATTCGATGCGAAGCGTGACCGCCACCTTGCGGATGCGGAGCAGGTCCGCGTCGAAACGAGCGGTCGCGTGGACGTCGGGACACCACACGTCGCCATCGCCCAGCTCCGCAGCCGACAGCCTGATGAGCGAACGGCGTGCCGGATCTCCGCCGATGACAGCGAGACGCGCGACATGACTGCCACTGCCTGGGTCTGCCGCGAATGTGCAGTTCTCGCCGGCGGGATATGCCGTTGGCGTCTGGCCAGGTGCTGGTGGCCGTGGTCCGTACGTCGTCCACGGACCGACCGGGTCGTCCGCCGGCCGGGTGAGCGCAGGCGGCTGGGGATCGCCGTAGTACTCGAACTCGAGCCCGACGACGTGGTCCGTGACGGCCACATCGCCGTTCGTCGAGCCGTCGTAGTACACCAGCTGGTCGATGCCCTGAACGGCGTTTGCTTTCAGATAGTAGGTGCGCTGCACAATCTGCGCGACGTGCGATCCGATCGGATAGCGCATCTGCAGCATGCCGCCAGGGGCGTTGACGGCCAACTGTCCTGAGGTGCCCGTCGTGCTCATCAGCGCAAACGTGTCGGCGTTGCCATAGCCGTCGTACACAAGGAGCGTCATCCCCGGCATGAAGCCGCAGAGAACCTGATTCAGCGGGCAGCCGCTCTCCAAATTGACACGCAACGTCAGCTGACCGGGCGCCAGTTCGGCGCTCAGGGTCGTCTGCGCGGAAGTCGCAGGCAGGTACAACAACGTGATCGTGTCGGACTTGTAAGCCCCCGGCCGGTCGGCGCCGACTGCCCCCAGACGGTGGGGCCTCACGGGCGCGAGCCAGTAGGTCAGCGATCCCGATTGCCCGCCCGAGTACGGCCCCGCCCCCGCCATGGCCAAATCCCTGACGAGCGCGTCACTGGCCACGCGAAGGTGCTGCTGCATGTCTGTGTTCTCGAGCTGGACCAGGGACATGCCACGTGCGGGATCGGTGAGCGTGAACACCGCGGCGGTCACAATGAGCATCAGCGCCGTCGACACGACGACCTCCAGCAGCGAGAATCCGTCGTGCGATCCCTCGTAGCGCGGGGCTCTCCGGCCCCGCGGACGCGCCCCTGAAAGGGCCGCGCTACAGCCCCGCGGACGCGCCCCTGAAAGGGCCGCGCTACAGCCCCGCGGACGCCCTGTTGGGGCCGCGCTACCGCACCTGGCAACCACTCTAGACGCCCCTTCTCGTTCTCACGCTGACGAGACGTGCCGACTCCCCCGAGTGTTGCGCTCCGGTCGTGGTGACGAGCACCTGAATCGCAATCGTGTTCTCGGGATCGGCGGGCACTCCTGCGATCGACCACCGGCGGATGTACAGCGCGTTCGCGGGAACCTCCGATCCGCCACCGCCGTCGCCAAGCAGACGGCCCGACGGGTCAACGAAGTCGCAGTAGCCAGGGGTGTTCGTTGCCAGAGATGCAGCAGGCGACACGCTCAAACCCGTGCCCCCTGTCGGCGCTTCGGGGGTGACGCTCGTGTCGCTCGTCTCGTCGCTGACGCGAAGCCCGAGCGGATCGAATCGCCAGGTGAGCGCGCGCAACTGCTCCATCTTCTGCTGCGCCAGTACTGAGGCCGTCGTGATGGCCCTCGCCCTTCGGTTGGCATCGGCGGAGATCACCGAGAGTTGGGCAAGGGCGCCGACACCGATGCTGAGAAGGGTGACCGCCACGAGCGTCTCGAGCAAAGAAAACCCGGTTTCGGCCTTCACAGCGAACGGCAAGGTGCAATCGGGAGTCCATGTCGGAGGAACGCCCAAACAGCAGGAAACCGGCCGCAATCCCACGTTCGCGGCCGCTCGGCGCAGCAGGTCGTGCACTGGTTGCCACAACGCCACTTGCGGCGATCAGCAGAATCTTCATCCAGCGACGCTGCGACGGCAGGACTGAAGTCCCGCGCTGCGAGTACGCCGATCGATCACCGATTCTAGATGGCAATGGGAAGGACAATCTGGAAGCTGGCGCCGCCCAGAGGAGAGGTGCCGGCCGAAATGCGGCCGTTGTGAAAGACGATGATCTTCTGGACGAGGGCGAGACCCAGGCCGGTGCCGTCGCGCTTCGAGGTCACGAACGGCCGGAAGACGCGATCGCGTTCGGCCGGGGCGATTCCCGGCCCGTTGTCTTCGACGATGACGTGTGAGACGCCCTGTGCGCGATTCACCTCGGATCGAATCACAACGACCGGGGCGAGCGAAGCATTGGCGCAGGCTTCGACGGCATTCCTCAGGAGATTGCTGAAAGCCTGACGCAGCAGCACTTCGTCTCCATCGAGCGCGCCGTATTCTCCACGCACCGTCACGTCTCCTCCGAGCGACCGCGCCTCTGCTCTGACCTCTTCGGCCGCCCGTTCGCAGATGGCGCGAAGATCGATCCGCGACAGCGTCAACTTTGCAGGCGTCGCAAAGCTCAGGAAGTTGGTGACGACCTTCCCCAGCGCCTCGGCCTCATTGCGGATGGCTTCCACGTACTTGCGATAGGTCTCCGGCAGCGTTTTCAGATCGACGAGCTTGCTGTACCCCAGGATGGTCGCGAGGCCGTTTCGAAACTCGTGCGCGATGCCGGCGGTGAGCTCACCGACCGTGGCCAGGCTTTCTTTGAGGTGAAGCTGCTCCTCGAGCTCCTTGATGGCGGTCAGATCCGTGAAGAGGCAGATCGCGCCATGCAGGGCCGCCTGGTCGTCGAAGAGTGGTGAGACCGTCACGCCAAGATGCGTGGTGCTGTGGTCGGCCCCGATGATCTGGACTGGCCGCCTGACGACGGCGACGCGGCTGGTCAGGCACTCGTCGATGACCTGGGGAAGCGCCGTCTTACCGAGGAGTCGCCGGTAGTCGCGATACACCTGCTCGGTGGACGACTCCGGGATCTGGAGCATGCGGCGCCCGGCGGGATTGAGGATGCGCAGCTCCCCCTCCAGACCGACGACGAGGAGGCCCGCCGTCAGGCTGGCGATGATTTCTTCACTCAGCCGCTCCGAGGCGTCCGCGCGCGCCGCGGTCGCGCGCTCCTGAGCCTTCAGCTTCGTGACGGCCTCTTCCAGCGCCGCCGACAGGAGCGCCGTGTCGGCGCCGCCGCGCAGATGCCGGCGCGTGTCGCGGACGGCGGCCGCAAACCGCAGAATCGCGAACGCCAGTGCGGCGGCCAGCGCACCGACGACCGCCATCAGCCCGAGCAGGGCGTACGCACTTGAACCTTGTGGCATGGCGGGTTCTCACCAGAAACGCAGGTACCACTCCAGCAGCCGCGAACCGACCGTCGCGGCCAGGGCAGCTCCCAGCGCCAGGAAGGTCCCGAAGGGTAGCGCGTATTTCATGTCGCCGCGCCGCATGATGATCATCACGATCCCGATGAGCGATCCGGAAAACGACGCCATCATGAGCGTGACGATCGTCAGCTTCCATCCGAGGAACGCTCCAACCATGGCAAGCATCTTCACGTCCCCCATGCCGAGCCCTTCTTCGTGGCGGACGCGGAAATACACCTCGGCGATAGCGTACAGAATGCCCCCTCCCAGGAGAATGCCCAAGAGCGACGCCTGCCAGCCCGGTTCGGTGACGAGGCTGAACGCAAAGCCCACGACAATGCCCGGAAGCGTGATGCTGTTCGGCAGAAGATGAAGCTCGAGATCGATCGCGAAGAGCACGATGAGCACCGACCCCAGCACGACGCGCGACGCGAACAGCAGGCCGGGGCCGAAGTACCACCACGACCCGGCAAGCAGCAGCGCAGTGAGCGTCTCGACCAGGGGGTATCTGATCGAGATCGGCGCCCGGCAGGTGCGGCAGCGTCCGCCGAGCAGCAGATAGCTCAGCACCGGAATGTTTTCAAACCACGCAAGGGGACGCCGACAGACGGGACATGCCGACGAGGGCCAGACAATCGACTTCCCGAGCGGCAGCCGGTAGATGCAGACGTTCAGAAAGCTTCCGATGAGCGCTCCGAAGCACCCCGCTACAACCATGGCGAACGGTGGCCCCATCATGAAAGATGCGCGGGCTGATCGGGCAGCGGGAACAACGATGACTTTTGACCAAGATGGACGCGACCCTCCGCGTCCACTTCATACGGCACCCCGGTCGGGTCGACAATCACGCGCCCGTTGATCTGGACCACACGTCCACCGACTGGCGGCGCTCCATCCTCTTTCGCGGCGCGATCCACGATCTGCTGGAGCTCGTCGATCTCATCGAGGGCGCCTAGCTGCATCAGTGCGCGCTCCGCGGAACCGCGCAGCCAGTCGTTGTCCGCCGACTCGCGCAGGGCCTGCCACATCTGGCGCGAAGAGGTGCGATCGCCGCCTTGCGCCAGGGTCGTCGCTGCCATCGCGCCGAGCCACGACGGAGCGTGGGGCAGGTGACTCGCGCGATCGAACCACCCAGCCGCCTCACGGTAATTGTGAAGCCACCAGTAATGCACGAAGCCAACATCGACGACGTACTCCCACTTGTCGGGTGCTTCGCGCAGTCCTTTCTCGAGCAGGGCAATGGCAAGATCCGGGCGGCCGGCCCCGCCGGGGACCGGCTCGGCAAGGAAGATGGCGCCGAATCGATAGGCGATATTGAACCGGGGATCCAGGGTCGTCGTCAGATCGAGCAGCGGGTACAGAAGTGGAAAGTCGCGTTCCGCTCCACCCGGTGCCGCGGCGCGACCGAGCCTCTTGTCGCCGAAATGCTGGATCGCGCGAATCCAGTACACGTCCGCCGCCAGCGCGCTGTAGCCGATTGTCATCCGCCGCAGTGCGTTTCCGGAGGTGAGGTACAACGTCGCCTCGTTCCGCTCCGGCAGCGGCGACGTGCGCTCGCGAAGGAGCTGGAGCCGGGCGGCGGCAGCCATCAGCACGCCCACGGCGATCACGGTCAGCACAACGGGGGCAAGGGATCGGCGAGGCACTACTTGAAATCACGCCGCGAAAAAATGACCGTTGCGGGAACGAGCAGCGCAGTGATGTACAGGACCCCGTAGCCGGCCGTCAGCGCCATGTACGCGGCCGGCACGTATTGACCGTGCACGACCTGGGCGCGGACATCGAAGGCCGCCAGATGCGGCAGGATCCAATACACTGCCTCAGCCACCCGTCCGCCCGCTGACGACCGCATCACTTCGTCGAAGTTCCGGAGATCGTTGCTCAGTCGCCCGGCAACGAAGAATCCGAACGTGAGCGCCGCCGACAGAAGAGGCGTTGAAAAGGTCGAGAAGAACAGCGCAAGCGCGGTGACGAGGCAGAGCTCGACGAACGTCAGGGCCAGGGCCTTCAAGAGCGCCGGATCGAGTGCGGGCGCCTCCCACGACATGGACACCGCGCCGAGCTTCCAGCCCATGTAGGCCAGGACGACGTACAGCGCGACGGTCATGATCGCGACGTTCACGGCGAGCGTCAGCACGAGACCGGCGTATTTGCCGAGGACGATCTGATAGCGATCGACCGGCTTGGCCAGGAGGCTGTAGATGCTCCGCCTCTCGACTTCCTTGGACACGAGGCCGATGCCGATGAACACGGCAATGAACAGGCCGAACACCGACGTCGCCGCCAGGCCGAGGTCCTTGATCATCTTCAGGTCCTGCCCGGCCGTGAGCTGCCCGATGAGATAGGACGCGCCCGTCAGCAGAATCGCAAAGAAGACGAGGTTGTAGAAGACCTTGTCCCGGATCGACTCGCGGAACACATTCACCGCGATCCACCCGATGGCCCTCACGCCCGTTCTCCGCGTGAACCCCGTTCTCCGCGTGAACCCCGT
>JAHFUL010000051.1:0-5619 GCA_023265155.1 Acidobacteriota bacterium | reverse complement strand
CGGATTGAGCGACACGATCGTCGCACTCTCGGCCGTCAGCTCGGCCAGGACGCGCTCGGGAGGGAAATCGAGGGGCAGCTCGATGCCGTACCGGCCGTCGCTGATGCGGACGATGCGGCGGGCGCGCGACTCGAGCGCGTGAGCACGCGAGTCCGAAAGATTCGACACGACCAGTTCCCAGCCGCGCACCTGGAACGCGAGCATGTCGGCGAGGCGCCCTTCGGTGACGAGCCGGCCTTTCGCAAGGATTGCCACGCGGCTGCACAACGCTTCCGCATCGCTCAGAACGTGCGAGCTGAAGAAGACGGTGCAGCCTCGATCGCGCAGCCGGAGAATCAGCGATCGCAGGTCGCGACGGCCGAGCGGATCCAGCCCCGACATCGGCTCGTCGAAGATCACCAGTTCGGGATCGTTGACGAGCGCCTGGGCGATGCCGACACGCTGCAGCATGCCCTTCGAGAACTTTCTCAGCTGCAGGCGTCGCTCGGGGCCGATGCCGACGTCGTCCAGCAGACGGTCGACGCGGGCCTTCCGGTCGGCGGCGCCATATCCGAAGAGTGCGGCGAAATAGGTCAGCAGTTCTTCGGCCGTCAGGTGATCGTAGAAATAGGGGTTCTCGGGCAGGTAGCCGATGCGACGCTTCACGCCCACGTCGCCGGCGGGCCGGCCGAGGAGCTCGGCCCGACCCGACGAAGGATACACGAGCTGCATGAGCAGTTTCAGCGTGGTGGTCTTGCCGGCGCCGTTCGGTCCGAGGAATCCGAAGACCTCCCCCGGTTCAACGGTGAGAGTCAGCCGATCGAGCGCGCGGTATGGCCGTTTGCGCCAGAAGCCAACGGCATAATCTTTCGTCAGCTCGTCGGTGGCCAAGGCCGGCATGGTCTGGCAGCGCTACTTCGATTCGGCGCGCTGCAGCTCATACGCGATCGCCTGATCAAAGAACTGCGGCGCGATGGCGCCGTTGAACTTGACTCCGTTGATGAAAAACGTCGGCGTTGACGAGATCTGCAGCTGCTTCCCGAGCGCCACGTCCGCCTTGACCTGCTCCAACGTCGAGGCATACTTCGCCTCGAAGTCGGTCACCTGTCCGATCTCTCGCGCTGCCTGACGGACTGTTTGTGGAGTCATCTCCTCCTGGTGCGTATAGAGCCACTCCTCCATGGCCTCGCCGCGACTTTTCTGGCGCGCGAGCCGCACGGCCACGGCCGCATCGCAGGCTCCGGCGTGGAGCATCGACTTCATCGTGTCGTTGCAGTTGGGATTCAGGGGGAAGTCCCGCAGGACGAGGCGAACGGCTCCCGGATGCGAGGCTTCGTATTTCGCCAGCACCGGTTTGTACGCCAGATAGGACTGGCCGCAGGCCGGGCACTGATAGTCGTTGAACTTCACGATCAGTACCTTCGCCCCGAGCGTCGGAATGACCATGGGGACGCGGGGCTCGGTCGCCATGAAGCGCTCGAGCTCGGAGCGCTGATCCTGCAGCTGTGCGGGTGTTGCCTCGGCGCTCGCGGGCGTTTCACGCGGGAAGAAGGCCAGGGCGGACACCGAGGCGCCGGCGAGCAGCACGGCCAGCACGATCGCCAGGGGGCTCGCGAACAAGGCTTTGAGATCGCTCGACACACGGCGTGGTAATGACATCATGGGGAAAGTGGTGGCAGAGCCGGACACGACGAACAGCCCGATCACCGCGGCATAAGTGAGCAGGCACAGTGGACAGACAACTCTCAGATTCACGAAGGACCTGTAGGCGAGATACAGGGAGAACGACAGCGCAAGGGTCGAGCCGGCAAACAGGTAGCCCGGCGCGCTCTCGCGGGCTGGCGGCCGTCCGAGCAGGCCCACCAGGGAAAGCAGGGCCGCTGTCGCAAACCAGATGGCGCCGAAGACGGCGACCGGGATCCCCTGGAACGTCGAGAAGCGGCTCGCATAGACCTGGGTGCAGCTCACCGTGGCGCTGACGTCGCAGAAGCTCACGTACAGCGGATCGCGAAGCATCCGGTAGTGCGTGTAGGTGGCGAGCACCGAAACGGTCAGGCCCAGCAGGGCGAAGAACAACGACGTCGCCGCAGCCTTCTTGCTCATGGATGGTACGAGTTGTAACTGAGGCAGCGTCCGGCGTCAAGCGGTCCCACACAGCAAAATCCCGGCTCTGGCACGAAACCAGAGCCGGGAAGGAAAAGAGCCGATGATGGCCGGGTGTTACTGAACCGGGTTGATGGTGCCGGCGATGGCCAGCGTCGCAGCCGTCAGAGCGGTGTTGGTGGTGTCCTGGAAGATGGTGCCGCGCTCGTCGGTGCCGAAGTGACGGCTGCCCGTGCCCGAGAACGTCACCGGAGACGCTTTCGCGAAATACGTCGCCACCGCGTCCGCGTTGGTGTTGCAGGTTTTAGCCGCAAGCATCACGACTGTAGCGGTGGAACCGACGGCCAGGGTCACCGTGTAACCGCTCTTGATCGTTGGGTCGACACTCAGGTCCGGACTGATGAAGCCCGTGCTGCCCGCCGGCGCTGCGTACAACTGCCCCAGCGTCGTCGCGTAACCGCCGCCCGCGCAGCTCGAGGAGAACGCCGCTTCGCCGCTGTTGATGGCGCGGAGCGATCCGATGGCCGACGCCTCATTGCCCGCCATACGGGCGCGGAGCAGGCCGGGGATGGCGATCGCTGCGATGATACCGATGATCGCCACGACGATCAGCAGCTCGATGAGGGTGAAACCTTTGTTGTCGCGCATTCTCTTCGTCATCAGACTGAACTCCTTGAAACGCTTGGTCTATTACGACCGGGTTACTCTGGATTTTGGTTCGTGCGAAGCTCTAGAGCAACGCCTGTGCCATGGCTCACAGTTGGAGGGCTGAACAGTAAGCATATTATAATCTATGACTTACATGCCTGTCATCGACCGAAACCAACGAGCGCCAGCAGAAACTGACAATTAGCGTCGGCTGTGCCGACATAAAGTGTCAACGTAGATTGTATTTCTTCACGTAGTAGCGGAAGGAGCGAAAGCTCATCCCCAGCAGGTCGGCCGCCTTCACCTGAACGCCTCCAGCTCGCTTGAGTGCCTCAGCAATGTATCCACGCTCGATTTCCTTCACGTGGGCCTCGAGGTCGAAGCCGCCGTCGGGAAGGGTGTCGGTCGACGCCGATCCGCTGCGCGGCGCGCTGCCCCGAATGGCCGAAGGCAGACTCTCGACCAGAATGGCCGGGGTCGCCTCGAGCGCCACGGCGCGCTCGATGACGTTTTCGAGCTCCCGAATATTGCCTGGCCACTCGTGTCTCACGAGCAATTCCATGACTTCGTGCGAGATCCCCGATACGTCCTTCCCCATCTGCTCCGCATATTTCGACAGGAAGTGTTCCGCCAGGAGCGGAATGTCCTCGCGCCGATCCCGGAGCGGCGGCAGGGTGATCGGTATGACGTTGATGCGGTAGTACAAGTCTTCCCGAAAGCGCCCTTCGGCCACGGCTTTGGTGAGATCCTGATTGGTCGCCGCAATCACCCGGATGTCGGCCTGCACCTCTTCCAGCCCGCCCACGCGCCGGAACCGCCGTTCCTGCAACACCCGCAGCAGCTTGACCTGCATCACGGCGCTCATCTCCCCGATCTCGTCCAGGAAGATCGTGCCTTTCTCCGCGACCTCCAGAAGCCCTTTCTTGTTGGTGTCGGCTCCCGTGAAAGACCCCCGCATATGCCCGAACATCTCCGACTCGAGAAGATTCTCCGGCATGGCGCCGCAGTTGAGCGAGACCATCGGCTTCTCACGCCTCAGCGAGTGGAAATGGATCGCCTGGGCGACGAGACCCTTGCCGGTGCCCGACTCGCCGGTCAGCAGAATGGTGCTGTTGGTGCGGGCCACCGTCTCGGTCATCTTGAAGACCTCGAGCATCGCCTCGCTCCGGCCGATGATGTTCGAGAACTGGTGCGACAGGCCGAGCGTCCGCTTGAGCAGCACATTCTCCTGCCGCAACTGCCGGTTCTCGATTTTTTCGCGGACTTTCATTTTCAGGAGATCGATGTCGAACGGCTTGCTCAGGTAGTCGCACGCGCCGAGGCGCATGGCTTCGACCGCGGTCTCGGTCGACGCGAACGCCGTGATCATGATTCCGAGGACGTCCCGGTCGACCCGCTTGGCGGCTCTCAGCACGTCCACGCCGCTCATGTCGGGCATCTTGATGTCGGAGATGAGGAGATCGACGGGCTCCCGCTCGAGCGCTTCGACGGCTTCCCGTCCATTCTCGGCGAGCAGCACCTCATAGCCCTCGCGCCGCAGCACGATCGCCAGCAGCTCCCGCATCGACCGCTCATCGTCGACGACGAGGATGCGCGGGGGACGGCGGTCGGCGGCCGCCCGACTCGTGGGATCGGTCGCGTTCATACTGTGATTTCCGATCGGACCGGAAGCCGCACGGACACCGTCGTGCCGGCGCCGGGCTTCGAGCTGACCTGAATTTCGCCGTGATAGTCGGTCACGATCCGGTACACGATCGCGAGCCCCAGGCCGGTGCCCCTCGCGAAGGTGCCCTGAAACGGCTGAAAGAGACCGTCGAGGGCCTCGGCCGGGATACCGATGCCGTCGTCCTGAACGGTGATCGCGACGCCGTCGGCCGACGGTTCCACCGAGGCCTTGAGTCGCAGGCGTCCTCCGTTGGGCATCGCGCGAAGGCCATTGGTCGCGAGGTTCCACACGATCTGTTTCATCTGGCCTTCATCGGCTTCGTACCACAGCTCCTCCGCCGGCAGATCGACGTCGATGGTGTGGCCGTCGCAGACTTGCGCGCTGTTGCGCAGCAGGAGCGCGGTGTCGTTCAGCGCGCGCCGCAGGTCGAGCCGCGCGATGGCGAAGCGCTGCGGCCTGGCGTACGCGAGGAACGAAGAAATCGTCGTGTTGAGCCGCTCCGATTCTCGAAGCACGATGTCCATCAGTTGTTCCTGCTCCGTGCTGAGCGGCAGCTCCTGGCGCAGGATCTGAATCGATCCCGACATGGACGCGAGCGGATTGCGAATCTCGTGCGCGATGCCCGCGGCCATCTCTCCCACCGCCGCCAGGCGTTGTTGGATCAGGGCGTTGTGCTCCAGCTTCTTGATCTCGGTGACGTCCTGAAACGTGATGAGGATGCCAGCGCGGCCGCCTGGCGTTTCCAGATGGGTGGCGCTCAACCCGATATCGATGAGGCCCCGGGCGGAGTGAAATTTGAACTCGAGGCGGCGCGCGCCAGCGGCGCGGCTCAAGCCGGCGTTCACCGCGGCGACCAGCGGCGGCGGCAGGCGGAGCACCTCGGTGATCGGACGGCCCACGGCATCGGCCGACGATAGCCCGGTGATCATCTCGGCCGCATGGTTGAACGTGAGAATCCGCTGCTCGCGGTCGGTGGTCGCCAGCCCGCTCGGGAGGCTGTCGATGACGTGCTGATTGAGCGCCTGCAGGTCGGCGATCTCCGTGGACGCCTGCGCCAGCCGGGCGCCGGCGGATCGGACGCTGTTGGCCAGCGAGCCGCTTAGGAAGGCGACCGCAAAGAAGCCGAACACGTTCAACGCCACCCGGTACTCCGCCTCCGACTGCGTGGGAAGGGCAGCGGTCGCCAGCCAGGGATCGCGCATCACGCCAGACGCGGTGAGGTA
>JAHFUL010000050.1:7097-18930 GCA_023265155.1 Acidobacteriota bacterium | reverse complement strand
CACAAAAGGCGCCCGAGCGTGAAGTGTTCTGCGAGGGCCTCTCGACGGGCCAGCTTTGTTTGAGTGGCGCGCCGACCGTGCTCAAGCTCGACGAGGCGCAGAAGGCGCGTTGGACCGAAGCGGCACGTCAGTACAACAAAGCCGTGGATACCGCCACGAAGCAGTTCTTCGACCAGTCCAAGCCCATCTGCTATAGCTAGTCGATTTCGATGATGCCCCACGGCTTTTTCTCTTCTTCACCCGAGACACCGCCCGCCGTGGCCATGACGAGCGACGGCGCCGGCCTACGCTCGACCTGCGGCAATCGCGGCATCGCGTACCGATGGATTTCGCGCGCGACGTCGTCTTCGGTCGGCGGCGAGACCCGGCAGTGCAGGCGGACCCAGACGCGCAGCAGGGGATCGGTGTAGCTGTAGCGCTTCTTGCGCGCCGTGACGAGGTCCACGTCCTCGAGCCAGGAGAGATAGTCCTTGGTCGATCCCGGCGTGCGACGCAGGCGCTGCGAAATCTCGGTCAGGGTGAGCCCTTCGTCTTCCGCGAGGATTTCGAGAATGGCCTTCAGCGCGCCGTACCCGCGGGCGCGGTGGAGACGCAGCTCGTAGGAGAAGTTGCACCGCTTCGCTAGACGGCCGTCCGGAGCCATGAGCGCGACGAGCGCGCTGATCGCGTCGCTCCCGCCCGGACCGCCGTGCTCGCGGGTCGCCGTCAGCTCGTCTGTGAGGGCGCGCACGTACGACGGCCGGCCGTCGGTGAGGGCATGAATGGTCCGGGCCACGTACTCGGCGTCGTGCGCGTCGCCCGACGCGACCGAGGGCCCAAGAATGTCGAGCGTGTCCTCAGCCGACAGCGCGGGCATGTGGATGACCTCGAACCGGGCGGACCGGTCCCGGAGCAGCCGCAGGGCCCTGGCTGTGTAGCGGCTGGTCAGCACGAACCGGTTGCTGCTGCCCGAGAGGCCGACCACGAGCTCGTGGAGCACCCGCCGGAGCCCGGGGAAGCTCTCGAACGTGCGAAGCTCGAGAAACTCATCGAGGAGGAACGACGCGGGCTCGCTGCTGCCGGGCCGCGCGCGGTTGAAGAACGCCAGCATCTCATCGAATGCCGCGCGCGCTCCGGGGCCGCCGGACTCGGTCGGCGGGAACGGCGATTGCCCCACCACCGCGCGGAGAAAGCGCTCGGGCGTCGTCGCGGTCCGCTCGACGTCGACATACTGCGCAGCGGTCCGGCCGATCCGGTCGCGCACTTGGTGCAGGAGAATCGTGCGGCCCGTGCCGCACCCGCCAAGAAGGACCGGAATCCGCGACGGCGACGCATCGAGTGCCGCGAGCACGCGGCGTGAGAGAGTGGTGCGAGGCGTCAGCATGATGATGAATGCCGGAGTTGGAGCCGCCGGCGAAGAGTAGAACTTAGAAAGCGGCGTGAAGCTTGTCAATCGAAATAAATTTTATTTTTCCCTTGACTACGACCGAGTCCGGGTTCATTGACTTTCGCGCCGTCCGATCGACGCTGTGTGATCGCAGTTGACGCGCGAGTCGAGTAGAATCTCACCGGACGATCATGAATCTGGCTGTGCTTGGCGCTCAATGGGGCGACGAAGGCAAGGGGAAAATCGTCGACCTGCTCACGCCGCGGTTCGACATTGTCGCTCGCTACCAGGGCGGACACAACGCGGGACATACCGTCTTCGTCAACGGGACGAAATTCGTGCTGCGGCTGATTCCGTCGGGCATGTTGCACCCGGGGATCACCTGCGTCATCGGCAACGGTGTTGTCGTGGACCCCGAGGCCCTGTTTGCCGAAGTGGACGAGCTCAGCAGAAACGGCATCGATGTCGGCGACCGGCTCGTCGTCAGCGATAAAGCCCATCTCATCCTCCCATACCATCGCGATCTCGACCTGCTCGCGGAGGCGCGGCGCGGCGAGCGCAAGATCGGGACAACCTCACGCGGAATCGGGCCTGCCTACGAGGATAAGATCGCCCGCCGTGGGATCCGCGTCGGCGATCTGGCCGATCCCGACGCGCTCGAGCAGAACGTGCGGGACAACGTGCTGGCCAGAAACCGGCTGGTGCACGACTCGACGATGGACTGGAAGCCCGTGTTCGACCAGCTGCTGGCGCATGCCGCCCGTTTGCAGCCGTGGGTGCGCGATATCTCCCTCATGCTCAACGACGCCATGAGCGACGGCCGGTGCATCCTGTTCGAGGGCGCCCAGGGAACCTTGCTCGACATCGATCACGGCACGTATCCCTACGTCACTTCGTCCAACGCCTCGATCGGCGGCGTCTGCACGGGGCTCGGCATCGGGCCGCGGGCGATCGGCGGCGTGCTCGGTGTGGCGAAGGCCTACACCACGCGGGTCGGGGAGGGGCCGCTTCCGACCGAGCTCGTCGGCGAGATGGGGAACCGTCTTCGCGACAGCGGAAACGAGTACGGTGCCGTCACCGGTCGGCCGCGGCGCTGCGGCTGGTACGACGCCGTGGCGGTGCGCTACGGCGTGCGGATCAACGGCCTGGATGCCCTCGCCCTCACCAAGCTCGACGTGCTCGATGGCCTCGATCGTATCGACGTCTGCACCTCGTACCGGTGCGGCTCCCGGAGGCTCACCGAGTTTCCCTCGGATGTGGGGCAGCTGTCGTCGTGCGAGCCGATCTACGAATCGCTTCCCGGGTGGTCGACCCCGACCCGCGGCATCCGCCGCTTTTCGGAGCTGCCGGAGAACGCGCGCCGGTACATCGCGAGACTGGAGGAAATCTCCGGTGTGCCCGCGGCTATCGTCTCCACCGGATCCGAGCGCGAGCACACCATCGTGAGGGACGATCAGAGGTTCCAGATTCCGGACCGTCGCGTACCCGCGTGAACGGCGTGCTGTCACTGCGCTGCCGGGATCGGCGTGGTCAGGGTGCTCGGTGTCGAAGAGCGTAGGCGTCGACAGCCGCGCTGTTGGCGTCGTGGAATTGGAGGCCGGCTCGATAGCGGGGGTCGCCGTTGGGCGGGATTTCAAAGGATGCCCACGCGACAGAGGAATTGAGTCGCAACACGCATTGATCATCCGACAGCGTCACGCGGACCCGCTGGTTCGGTTTGAGCACGATCGCCGTGACCACCTGTGCACCGTCAGTTGACAGGTCCACGACCGATGCCAGATTGGCGTCAACGAGCACCTCGACGTCGACTTTGTGCCGCGGCGAGCGGCGCGTGCCGCTCTGATCGAGCGGCGCCTCGTCGGTCTGGACCGGAGCGGCAACGGTCGTCGTGCCGCCGCCATGCGATGGCAGCCGCGGCGACATGCGGGCGTCGGCGTCGTGCGATACCACACGGATCTCGGACTCGCTCAACGACGGATCGGCCTTGATCCGCTTGATGAGCGCGGCGCCGCGCGGCGTGGCCGCGAACAGACGCTCGAGCGCAACGACGTCCGGACGCCGCTCGATGATGACCTCGAGCGCGCGCAACGCGTCGGTGTCGCTGAACGCGAGCAGGTCGCCGCCGCCAGTGTCCGTGCGGTGTTTCAGCGCGTTCAGCAGATCGGGCGCGGCGATCAAAACGGTACACGAAGGAGGCACGGAGTAAGTATATGCAATTGCCGTTTCGTGATGTCACGGTCGGCGACCTGCTGACGCACCTGGCGACGGTGCTGCCGCACCATCCCGCGCTTCTCTATCACGCAGGACCGCGTCAGACCTTCTCCGATCTCGACGAGGACGCACGAACCATCGCCCGCGGTCTGATGGCCCGCGGTGTGGTCCCGGGGGAGCGCGTCATCGTGTGGGCGACGAACGTGCCGGAGTGGGTGGTGCTGCAGTTCGCGCTGGCGAAGATCGGCGCCATCCTCGTCACGGCCAATACCGCCCTGCGCGCGCGGGACATCGACTATCTCATCAGGCAGAGCGAGGCCGCGACGCTCATCACGATACGCGGCGTGAAAGACGTGGACTATGTGGCGGCGCTCGACGCGATCGGCGCCGCGCGCGGCGCCATTCCGGGACTGCAGCGCCTCATCTTCATCGGAGAAGACGCGCCGGAGGGCTTCGTCCCATATGAGGACCTGCGATCCGCGGCCGAGGAGACATCGGACGCCGCGCTCGACCAGCGCGCGGCCGCCGTCGGCGTCGACGATGTGATCAACATGCAGTACACCTCCGGCACGACAGGGTTTCCCAAGGGGGTGATGCTGTCGAGCCGGAACATCGTGAACAACGGTTACGCGCTCGGCGAGGGACTCGGGTTCACGCCAGACGACCGCCTCTGTCTGTGCGTGCCGTTGTTCCACTGTTTCGGGTGCGTCATCGGCGTGCTCGGCGCCTACACGCACGGCGCCTGCCTCTGCCCGATCGAGACGTTCGATCCGCTCCGTGTGCTCGACACGATCGAGCGCGAACGCTGCACCGCGCTCTACGGCGTCCCCACGATGTTTCTGGCGGAGCTCGAACACAAGGAGTTTGCGCGATTCGATCTGACCTCCCTCCGGACGGGCGTCATGGCCGGCGCGCTGTGCCCGGAGCCGCTGATGCGCCGGGTGCTGTCGGACATGCACCTCGGTGAGCTGACCATCGCCTACGGCATGACCGAATCTTCGCCCGGCATCACGATGACGCCTCGCGACGCGTCCATCGAGCGGCGCTGCCAGACGGTCGGGGTCGTCCTGCCGGAGCTCGAGGTGAAGATCGTCGATCCGGCGACCGGCGCCGCTCGCGCGGTGGGTGAGCGTGGAGAGCTCTGCGTGCGTGGTTACAACGTGATGAAGGGGTACTACAACAATGCCGACGCCACGCGGGCGGCGATCGATGCCGGCGGCTGGCTGCACACCGGCGACGAGGCCAGCATCGACGCGGACGGACTGGTCCGCATCACGGGTCGCATCAAGGACCTGATCATTCGCGGCGGCGAGAACATTTCGCCGAAAGAGATCGAGGATTGCCTGCGGGAGCACCGCGCGGTGGCGGACGCCTACGTGTACGGGCTCGCGGACGACTATTTCGGCGAAGTCGTGGCGGCCGCGGTGCGTCTGGCGCCCGGCGCCCACACGGCGGGCGAAGAACTGGTCGGCTGGTGCGCGGATCGCCTGGCGCGCTTCAAGGTGCCCAAATACGTCCGGTTCGTGTCGGAATTCCCGATGACCGCCTCAGGAAAGATTCAGAAGTACAAGCTTCGCGAGGAGCACGAAGCGCTCTTGAAGTCGGTCGTAGGCCCGAGCTTGTAAGCCCGAGCTTCAGCTCGGGCGCCTGCCTGACGTCTAGAAGATCTTGGCGTCCTGGATGGGCCACCAGCGGAACTTCACCTTGCCGACAATGTACTTCTTCGGCACGGGACCCCAGCTCCGGCTGTCGGAGCTGTTGTTGCGATTGTCTCCCATGACGAAGTAGTACCCCGGCTGCACCACCTCGGGCCCGTAGTCGTCGTGGCTGCGCCACTCGTCGGTCAGGTAGTCGTCCGCCACAGGGTTGTCGTTGATGTAGATACGGCCGGAGATGATGTGAACGGTGTCGCCTTCCTTGGCAATGACCCGCTTGACGAACATCTTCTCGGGATTGGGCGGGTAATAGAGCATGACGATGTCGCCCGGTCGCGGATCGCCCAGCTCGTAGACAAGCTTGCTCACGATGAGCCGATCGCGATCTTCCAGTGTCGGCTCCATGCTGAGGCCGTCCACTCGCGCCACCTGGAAGCCGAAGGTCACGATGAGGGTGGCGTACACCGCGGCCGACAACAGCGTTTGCACCGTGGCGACAATCTCCTGTCCAATGCGGCGCCACGGCCGCGGCCGCCGTTCGGGCTCGGCGTCCACGTCGCCGCTGCTCACATCAGCGGTCTCGAAGATGGCTGGGCTGGCAGCCTCCACGGCCCGCGGCTCCTCCGGCTGGACTTCCGGCGGTTCGGGACGGAAGTCCTGAAAGAGAAAGGGCTGCTCTGGAGAGGAGGTGGCGTCTTCCATTTCTGAGGTCTGTCGTCTCCAGAATACCACTACTAGCGTTCCTCGGCCCACACGCGGCAGAGATGGACGATCACTTCTGCCGCCTTCTCCATATCCTGAACCGATACCCACTCCAGCCTCGAGTGGAAGTTGTGCTCGCCTGCAAAGAGATTGGGCGTCGGCAGCCCCATGAAGGACAGCTTCGATCCGTCGGTGCCACCGCGAATCGGCTTCGTGCGAACCTGCAGGCCTGCACGGCGCACGGCTTCAGCGGCGAGCCCGGCGATTTCAGGCTGGCGATCGAGCACCTCCCGCATGTTCCGATACGATTCCTCAATCGCGAGATCGACGCGCGACGCGGGGTGCTGTTCCACCACGGCGCGGGCCAGACCTTCCAGGAAGGCTTCTTTGTCCAGCAGTCCCTGTCGATCGAAATCTCGAATCAACAATCGCACAGCCGTCCGGTCGACACCCGCCTGCAGGACGTAGGGGTGCACGAACCCCTCTCTGCCGGCTGTCGTTTCCGGTGACAGTGAATCCGCCGGCAATCGGGTGATGAACTCGGCCGCCAGCTTGATTGCGTTGACCATGCGCCCCTTCGCGTAACCAGGATGCGTGTTGAAGCCGTGGAACGTCACCGTCATGGCATCGGCGGAGAAGCTCTCGCTCTCGACCTCGCCACGGCTCCCGCCATCCAGCGTGTACGCGCACGCGGCGCCGAAGCGCGCCACGTCGAAATGGAGCGTGCCGCGGCCGACTTCCTCGTCCGGCGTGAACCCGATCCGGATCGCTCCATGCGGGATCTCGTGGTGCTGGACGAGGTAGGCGGCGGCCGTGACAATCTCGGCGACGCCCGCCTTGTCGTCTGCGCCGAGGAGCGTGAGGCCAGAGGCTGTGACAATGTCGTGTCCGAGCTGTTCGGCGAGATCGGGGTTGTCGGCGAGGCGCAACACCAGAGTGGGGTCGTCGGGAAGCACGAGGTCGCGGCCGTCGTACGCACGATGCACGATCGGCTTCACGTTCGCCCCGCTCATCTCGGGCGACGTGTCGACGTGGGCGATGAAGCCGATTGTCGGCACCTGCCTGGCTGTGGTCGACGGGATCGTGGCCATGACACAGCCGTGCTCGTCCATCGTCACATCCGCGAGACCGATCGCCCGCAGTTCGTTCGCCAGATCGCGCAGGAGGACGAGCTGGCCAGGCGTGCTGGGATACGTGGTCGATCGCTCGTCGGCCTGGGTGTCGTACCGGACGTAGCGCAGGAAGCGTTCGAGGACGTCGCTCATGGCGACTGTGTATCACGAAGCGATGAGCAAAATCACGTCGAGACGGCAGGACTAAAGTCCCGCGCTACGAGTACGCACGGCAGGGACTAACGTCCGGCGCTACGAGTACGCACGGCAGGGATTAACGTCCGGCGCTACGAGTACGCACGGCAGGGACTAACGTCCCGCGCTACGAGTACGCACGGCAGGGATTAACGTCCGGCGCTACGAGTACCGCGCGGTCGGGGATTGCGCGGCGGCGCGCCCGACGGCGCCGCGCGCAGATACTGGGACGGCCACGACGCGGCGTGTCCAAGTTCACGCGCGGCACGAAGCGGGAAGTACGGATCGCGGAGCAGCTCGCGCGCCAGCAGGCGGAATCGGACAGTGCGAAATTTGTTTTGACTTCGACGCGCCAGAGGCCATACCTTCAGCCGCTGCGCAGCGCGCTCGAGCGCTTGCTCCTTTGACGCTGCGGAATGGAGAGCGAGATGAGCACGAACGTACGCTTCGCGACGAGTGCGGTTCTGGCAGGCTTCCTGATTCTTGGCGCAAGCGCGCCACGTGCATCCGATGACGACCGCTCGGCGCCATGCAGGAGTCTCCCCGCTCAGTCCGCACTGCGCGGCGCGCTCGAAGACGCGCAGTCGCTACCGAACGGCGGCTTCGGGCTGCAGATGTGGGCGACGGTCGTGAACCGCGACGGCGTCGTGTGCGGGGTCGCCTTTACTGGCAACGACCGGGGCGATCAGTGGCCGGGGAGCCGCGTCATCTCCGCACAGAAGGCCAATACCGCCAACGCGTTCAGCTTGCCGGGTCTCGCGTTGTCGACGGCGAATCTCTACTCCGCGGTACAACCCGGGGGGAGTCTCTTCGGGCTCCAGGAAAGCAATCCCGTCGACACTGGAGTCGCGTATGGCGGGAATCCGTCCAACTACGGCCGCGGCAACGATCCAATGGTGGGCGCGCGCATCGGCGGGGTGAACGTGTTCGGCGGTGGTCTGGCCCTCTACAAGGCAGGAGGGGGTCTCGTCGGCGGCATCGGCGTCAGCGGCGACTCATCGTGCGCGGATCACAACATCGCGTGGCGGACGCGCAACGCCCTCAATCTTGATTACGTGCCGGCAGGCGTCGGCGACGACCCAACTCGCAAGGACAATATCGTGTACGACATCACTCCCCAACCAGGACAAATGCCCGGCGTCAGCGCGCACGGATGGGGCCACCCGACGTGCTCGCCCGCGGCCACCAGGATCGCAGCGAATCTCCCGCAGACGAGATAGCGCCGTTGGACCGCCGGCAGGCGGGCCTCGGCGGTCAGTCGTACACGCAAGAGAAGTGGGTCCCACATCACGAGAGTCTCAGCTCCCGCTGGTGCTCGCGGATATGTTCCCGCGGGAGCGGCAACGTGCTTACCACACCGGTTGGCGCGAAGCCTTTCCGCGTGTAGAGGGCGATCGCCGGTGCATTGTTGTCCGCCACATCCAGAAGCAGCCGGTTCACGCCGCTCGAGCGTGCCCACTTGATGATGGCGTCGACCAGGGCTCCACCCACGCCCCCGCGCCGCACCTCAGGCGCGACCCACATGGAGATCAGCCACGCCGTCTCGATCCTGGCGTCGTCTCGCGCACACCGGACGACGCCGACATCGAGGCCGTCCCTGACCGCAACAAACGTTGGCAGGTCCAGCAGCTGCTTCGACCAACTTTCTGCTGGCCGAGCGACGGTCTCCTCGAATGTGCTGCCAAATGCGTCAGGCGCGTCCAGAAGAGCGCGCAGGCGAATCGCCCGCAGTCGTGGTCCCTCTTCAGCCTTGAGTTGCTCCAGCCGTACCATGAGCGCGTACAGCCACAAAGCATACCTGCTTCTAGACCATCGCCCTTCCGGGACCGCTGTCATAGTGAAGGTCTGTCGGGCCGATGTAGGCCGATTGCGGCCGGATGAGTCTCCCGTCGCGAAGCTGTTCCAGGCAATGCGCCGACCAGCCGAGGACGCGTCCGACCGCGAAGGTCGGCGTGAACAAGTCTGCCGGGAAGCCCAGCCCATGTAGCAGCAGTGCGGTGTAGAACTCGACATTGGTGTCGAGTCGACGCTCTGGTTTGTGTTCATGGAGCAGGCGAAGCGCCGTGGCTTCGACTTTTCGCGCAAGGTCGTAGAGGGACTGATCGCCGCCGGTCGAGTAGAAGCGTTCGGCGGCCTGGGCAAGGACATCCGCGCGTGGGTCGCGCACTCGGTAGATGCGATGTCCGAATCCCATGAGGCGCTCGCTCCGATCCAATTTGGCGCGGATGACGGTTTCCGCGCGATCGGGCGTGCCGATCTCGAACACCATGTCGAGCGCTGGACCGGGTGCGCCGCCGTGCAAGGGGCCTTTGAGCGCACCCACTGCGCCGGTGATCGCTGAAATGAGATCGGATCGCGTGGAGATGATGACTCGTGCCGCAAATGTGGAGGCGTTGAGACCGTGATCGCAGACGGTATTGAGATACGTTTCCAGAGCGCGTGCCCGTTCGGCTGATGGTTCGGCGCCGAACAGTTGATGGAGATAGTGGGCCGCGTGCGGGAGATCAAAACGAACCGGGACGGGCGCCTCACCGTGGCGAAGCCGCCAGTAGGCCCCCACGATCGTCGGGAAGGACGCGATCGCATTCATCGCGTCTTCCAGCGGGTTCTCCTCGTGGCCGAGGCTCAGAAGGGGTGCGGTCATGCGCAAGGCGTCCATGGGCGGTGCCTTCGCGGCGGCCGCTTCGCGAAGGACTGCAATGGCAAGGGGAGACACCGGACGCCGTCCGGCGAGATCCTTCGCGAACCGGGCGCGCTCCACTGGTTCCGGCAGACGACCATGCAGGAGCAGATGAGCCACTTCCTCGAAGCTCGCCTGCGGAGCCAGATCCTCGACGGTGTAACCGGCGAGGGTCAGACGCCCGGCTTCCCCATCAACATGGCTGAGTCGCGTCGATGTGGCCACGACGCCTTCCAACCCTTCTGTCACGCTCCGATATTTAGCGAGGCCATCCAGCGTTGTCAATTTAGCCTTGCCATACCCTTCCCTGCCAGCCCACCGTGGCAGCCCTTAGCCCTTCAACCTCCGGGTGTACACTGCCTCATGCGCGATCGGATGCTCCTCACGCTCGCCCTGCTGCTTGTCGCGAGCCTGAGTGTGCGCACCGCGCAAAGCCCCGCCCCGCCCGACCAGGCCGCGCAGCCGTCATTCAGTGATTGGATCGCGGGTGTCCGCACCGAAGCCCTCTCCCGGGGCATCCAGCAGAGCGTCGTCGATCTCGCGCTGGCCAACGTCACCGAACCGCTCCCTGTCGTGATCGAGCGCGACCGTGCTCAGGCGGAAGCCGTCCTGCCGCTCGAAACCTACATCGCGAGAAATCTCGGCGCGCGCGTGAAGACTGCCCGGCAGATGTATGCGAAGCATCGAGCGCTGCTTGACCGCGTGGCCGACAGATATCAGATCCCCTCTCGCATGATCGTCAGCATCTGGGGCGCCGAATCGAACTTCGGCAGGTTCACTGGCGTCCGCCCGACGGTGGACGCACTGGCGACGCTGGCCTGGGACCCGCGGCGTTCGACCTTGTTCCGGGCCGAACTGTTCAGCGCGCTCGAAATCCTCAACCGTGGGGACATCGAAATCACGAAGATGCGCGGATCGTGGGCCGGCGCGATGGGTCAGGTGCAGTTCATGCCGTCGAGCTATCTGCAGTACGCCGAGGACTTCGACGGCGACGGGCGGCGCGACATCTGGGGATCGCCAGCCGATGTGTTCGCGTCCATCGCCAACTACCTGAAGGGCTACGGCTGGATCAACGGACAGCTCTGGGGTCGCGAGGTCAAGCTCACAGGCGCAGTCGCCTCGGAAGTCCCGCGGCGGAGCGAGGCGGGACGATGTCAGGCCAAGCGCGACATGACCATCAGTTTGCCGCTGTCGGAGTGGCGCCGGATGGGTGTGCTGGCCGCCAACGGCCGACCGCTCCCGGTGAGCGAGCAGCCGGCGGCGCTCGTCTCCGGCAAGACGCGCCACTTTCTCGTCTATCACAACTACGACGTGCTGCTCGACTACAACTGCGCGCATCCCTATGCGCTCGGCGTCGGGCTTCTCGCAGATCAGATTCAATAGGGGCGATATGGCGAATGCGGAGCTGGATGATCGGGGAATCGTCGTCGCGTGCGGGGAATGCGGACAAAACAATCGGCTCGCCTACGCACGACTCGGAGACACCGTCCGATGCGGCCAGTGCAAAGGTACCCTGTCAGCCCCGTCCCTGCCGATTGAGATCACGAGCACGGTGGACTTCGATCGCCTGATTGCCACGTCGTCCATACCGGTTGTGGCCGACTACTGGGCACCGTGGTGCGGCCCGTGCCGCATGGTCGCGCCCGAGCTCGCAAAGGTCGCGGCGCGCACCGCCGGCCGGTTTCTCATCGTCAAGGTGAACACGGACCTGCTGTCGGATCTCGGGGAGCGGTTCGCCATTCGATCCATTCCAACGATGGCGGTCTTCGCGGGTGGCCGGGAAGTCGCACGCACGTCAGGGGCGCGGCCGGCAGCTGACATCGAGGCCTTCATCGAACAGGCTGCGTCCGCTGTTCGCCACGAAGGACGCTGACGGACACTCGTAGGCCCGACCTTCAGGTCGGGCGTCAAG
>JAHFUL010000050.1:0-6997 GCA_023265155.1 Acidobacteriota bacterium | reverse complement strand
CCGACCTTCAGGTCGGGCGTCAAGAGACAAAGCCCGCAGAGCGTCACAAGGCTGTCGCCGGACTCTGCCACACCGCCCGCCCCACGAAGAACGGTCCGAGCTTCTCGAGATACAGCGACGTCTGCTGAGTCTTCCTCATCATCTGCACGATGGCGGAGAGCGGATAGAGATCTTTGCCAATCAGGCCGATGACGAAATCGTTGTCCTCTTTGTCGAGCCCGTAGCAGGCGAGTCGCACGTCGTGCGCGTAGTCGCCGGCACCGAATGACATGCCGACGGCGCCGTGCTCCGCGAGAATCACGCGCTGCTCGTCTGGTGGGAGCTGGGCGAAACGTCCGCTCCGCCGGAGCGGATACCAGATCGCCCATGTCCAGGCCGGATTGAGCACCGTGCGACGGGGACGATCGAGCAGGATTTCCTTCAGATCCGGCTCGTACCCGATCGAGTACGTCCGGCCGAGCATCGTGTACTCGGGCTTTTGAATGACCGCGGCAAAGGGCGCCGTATTGAGCAGCGTCCGTACGCGGCCCACGAACGTTCCCGGATCCTGACTGAACGTCAGCAGGCCAATCCCCCGCGGATCGTTCACGTCCTCGTACAGGACGCCGGCCATTGCTGAATCGGTCAGCGCGTTGCCGAGCGGCGCCGCGTCAGGACAGCCCCCAAAGGCCAGAAACTGCATGAAGAGGCGATCGTCGGATCGCTGTGGCTCACCGTTCTTGACGCCTCCCTTTTCACTGAGGTCGGGCGGATCGGGTCCACGTCGCGCCTCGGTTGTCTGTGCCATGGCGTCAGTATAGCCCGCGGCCGCGGAGCACCAGCCGGCGCGTCAGGCCGCGCGAAATGCGCGGAACACTCAGGAATTCACGCCGAATCGGACCCCGCTCGGTCGCCATTGATCCCGCTCACCATCAAGGTATAATCCCCGGGTTCCGGCACGTGTGTCCGGCCCGGGCCGGACGTCACCCACATCAGAATCGCGACGGAGACCCGCGAGCATGCCATTTGTCATTACGGATCCGTGTATCGAAACCAAGGACACCGCGTGCGTCGACGTCTGCCCGGTGGATTGCATTCACCCGCGCAAGGACGAGCCCGAGTTCGAGCAGATGACGATGCTCTATATCCATCCGGAAGAGTGCATCGACTGCGGGGCGTGCGTGCCGGCGTGCCCGGTGGCGGCCATCTACGAGAGCCACGACGCGACACCGTCGCATCAAAAAGATTTGATCGAAGCCAACACGATCTACCGCAACGGCGATCCCGATACCATGGCTCAGGCCGAAGCGATCGTCAAGGCGCACGTCGATTCGCATCCGGAGCTGATGGCGATCCCGGCGGCCGAACGGCAGGCCGCACACGCCACACACTAACTCTCAGCTTTCAGCTTTCAGCCGTCAGCCAGCAGCCAGCAGTTGGCGCGACCAGCATCTCGGTGAGCGCTGCAAGCTGACAGCCGAAAGCTGAGAGCGGATAGCTGCAAGCTGACTTCATGAAAGTCGCGACCTGGAACGTCAACGGTATCCGGGCGCGTCAAGCACAGGTCCAGGAATGGATCGAGCGTGAGCGCCCAGACGTTGTCTGCCTGCAGGAAATCAAAGCCACATCGGAACAGGTGCCGCAGGCCCTCTGCGAGATGGAAGGCTACTGGTGCGTCTGGCATGGGGGGAAGGGCTATTCCGGCGTCGGACTCCACGTCAGCAAGACGATCGCGCCCGAGAGACCCCTCTTCTTCCATCCCGCTTTCGACTACGAGAACCGCGCCCTGGCGATTGAAATCGCCGACATCACCGTGGCGTCCATCTATGTGCCGAACGGCGGGAAGGACTTCCCCGCCAAGGTGCGGTTTCTCGAGGCGATGGCAGCCTATGCGGGCAGGTTTGCGGACGCCGGCCGGACGCTCGTCCTTTGTGGCGACCTGAACGTCGCGCGCGCTGAGCGGGACGTCCATCCGAAAGAACGCAAGCCAAGAGCGATCGGCCAGCTTCCGGAAGAGCGTGCGCTCCTCGAACAGATCATCGGGAACGGCCTCGTCGACGTCGGCCGCGCACTCGATCCAGACAATGACGGCCTGTTCACCTGGTGGGCGCCGTGGCGGAACCTGCGAGAGCGCAATATCGGCTGGCGCCTGGACTACGTGCTGGCGAGTGCGAGCCTGGCGGGCCGCGCCGCGTCGTGCCCCGTGCAGAAGGACGTCGGCACGAGCGACCATGCGCCGGTCGTCGCGACGTTTACCTGATGCAGGACTGAAGTCCTGCGCTACGAGTACGACGAACGGTCACCGCAGTGGGTACTAGGGGGCCAGACGCCGGCGACCCTGAACGAACTGATGGCGCAGCGCAGAGACCTGGGCGTCCACGACGGGTTCGCCCAGCTCGTCTAGAATCCGGCCTGTGATAACCGCGCCGCGCGGGAGCGCGAAGTCGATCTTCTCGAGCGTCTGGCCATCCCGCAGATCGATCGGTCTTCCGGCCCCGAACGCGCGAAGCTGTCCGTACTGCAGGCACGTCAGCAAGACGGCCGAGGTGGGCGCGCTATCATGCAGAGGTGCGCGCCCTGATCATCGAGGACGATCAGACCATCGCCGACTTCGTGGCGCGAGGTCTGCGTGAATCGGGTTTCGCAGTCGATCACGCGCCGGACGGAGAGGCCGGCCTCGAGGCGGCGCTTCACCAGATCCACGACGTCGCCATCGTCGATCTGATGCTGCCCAAACGGGACGGTTTGTCGGTGATCGACGAGCTGCGACGCCGCGGCAAGTCGACGCCGGTGCTGATTCTGAGCGCCCGTCGATCGGTCGACGACCGCGTACGCGGCCTGCAGGCGGGAGGCGACGATTACCTGACCAAGCCGTTTGCCTTTTCCGAGCTGCTGGCCCGCGTGCAGGCGCTCGTCCGGCGCGCCTCCCGTGCGCCCGAGCCAACAACGCTCTTGGTCGGCGACCTGTCGCTCGACCTGCTCACCCGCAAGGTCACCCGCGCGGGTGTCGCGATTGACCTGCGGCCGCGCGAGTTCGCCCTCCTCGAATACCTGTTGCGCAATGCCGGCAAGGTCGTCTCGAAGACGATGATTCTCTCGCGCGTCTGGGAATACAACTTCGATCCACAGACCAACATCGTGGATGTGCTGGTGAGCCGGCTGCGCGACAAGATCGATCGCCCGTTCGAAACCAAGCTGCTTCGCACCGTTCGAGGGGTGGGTTATGTCCTCGGATAAGCCGCAGTCGCCGCCTTTCCGGCAGTTCGGCCTGCGTCTGGGACTCTGGTACGCGACGCTGTTCGTCACCGGAGCGATCGCCATCGTCTTCGTCACGTACTGGCTGACGGCCGCGTCGCTCGCTCAGCGCGACAACCAGATCATCCAGCAGAAGCTCGAGGAGTATGCCGCCGTCTACGCACGCGGCGGGCTTCGGGCGCTCAGCGATGTGGTGCGGATCGAACAGCGAACAGCTCCAGAGTCGCTGTTCGTCCGCGTCGTGGATCGCGGCTCCGAGGCGCGCGTCCTCAGCCTGCGCGAAGGCTGGGATCAGTCCACGCTCGAGATCGCCTCGCGTGTTTTTCCGGATGGCACGCTCGTCCAGGTCGGGAAGAGCATCGAGGCGCGCCTGGACCTGCTCGCGCGGTTCCGCGCCACGCTCGGTCTGGTCACGCTGTTGATCGTCGCGATTGCGCTTTCCGGCGGCTGGCTGGCGACGCAGTCGGCGCTCCAGCCCATTCGCCGGCTGGCCGCGGCTGTCCAGCGGATCATCAGGACCGGGCGCACCGACGAACGGGTGCCTGTCGCCCCGCACGACGACGCGAT
This sequence comes from Acidobacteriota bacterium, assembly GCA_023265155.1. Classification (GTDB taxonomy): domain Bacteria; phylum Acidobacteriota; class Vicinamibacteria; order Vicinamibacterales; family CAVVIG01; genus JBGOTP01. The sequence goes on along the minus strand of JAHFUL010000050.1, from coordinate 3,196 downwards.
CAACGAGCTCACCCAGTTGTTCAACGCGATGCTGGACAAGATCGAGGGCCTCGTCAACGGGATGCGCGGTGCGCTCGACAATGTGTCCCACGACCTCCGGACGCCGCTCACGCGCCTGCGTGGCACGGCCGAAATGGCCCTGGCGGCGCCGGCGGATCTCGATCGCTATCGTGAAGCGCTGGCCGACTGCGTGGAGGAGACCGATCGCGTCCTGACGATGCTCAACACGTTGATGGACATCACGGAGGCCGAGAGCGGCGCCATGCCGCTCCAGCGAGAACCGATTTCTCTGGCCGATGTGGTGGAACGCGCCGTCGACTTGTACCACGATCTCGCCGACTCGAAGGGCGTGGCGCTCGTCGCCAACGCGAAGGCCGACGTCGCCGTGATCGTCGTCCCCGGAGATCGCGTGCGCCTCGAGCAGGTTGCCGCCAATCTCATTGACAACGCGGTGAAGTACACGCCGCGCGGCGGACAGGTCTCGGTCGAGCTGCACCGGGAGAATGGGCGCGCGATCCTGCGCGTCCACGATACGGGCGCCGGGATCCCGCCTGATGAACTGCCCCGAATCTGGGACCGGTTGTTTCGTGGCGATCGGAGCCGCGCCGAGCGGGGCCTCGGCCTGGGTCTCAGCTTGGTGAAGGCCGTTGTCGAGGCGCACGGGGGCTCGGTCAAGGTCACGAGCGAGCCCGGCCTTGGCTCAACGTTCATCGTCTCTCTGCCCGTGGACACCACGGTGGCGGCCCCCCGGGCACTCCACCACCGGGGTCAGACGGGGTCTGACCCCAAAGGCATCAGTCGGGTCAGTCGGGGGTCTGACCCCAATAGTGCGGGGCTCCCCGGTTGAGGCGCCAAGCCGTACCACAACCTTTCACCGATGTAATGGTCCCGTAACCGTCTCGAAAGGCCTCGTCACGTCTAATCAGGTGTGAACGGGACCCCGAGGTCCACACCACAACAAGGGTCGAGTGCAGGCGTGAAGCCTGCCTTTTGAAAAGGGGAGCAAGTATGAACACTCGTATCAATTTCGGGGATCGGGGGATCCGCGCAGGACTCGTCGCGCTGACGGCTGCGGTCCTGATCACGGGCGTGACCTGGCACAGCTTCGCCTCCGGCGGCCCGGTCAACACCGCGGCTGCCGTGCAGGGGACAGCTCAGACACCGACCATCTCGCGAGCCATTGCCGGTGGCCGCGACTCGTACGCCGACATCGTGAAGATCGTCGCGCCGGCGGTGGTGACAGTCCGCACGGAAGGTCGGATGCGTGTGGCGCCGACCGGATTCCAGGCTCCAAACGAGGATCTCTTCCGCCAGTTCTTCGGCGATCAGTTCCCCGGTCCGCAGCGGGGCAGTCCGCGGACGCCGCAGATGCCACGACAGGCGCCGCGGCAATCGGGTCTCGGCTCGGGCGTCATCGTCAGCGCTGACGGTTACATCCTGACGAACCATCACGTGATCGACAACGCCGACGTGATCAAGGTGAGTCTGACCGATGGCCGCACGTTCGACGCGAAGCTGGTCGGATCCGATCAGCCGAGCGACCTGGCTGTTCTCAAGATCGAAGCCAGCGATCTCCGTCCGCTCGCGTTCGGGAACTCCGACGCCGTTGAAATCGGCGACGTGGTGCTCGCCGTGGGCAACCCGCTCGGCCTCGGCCAGACCGTGACGATGGGCATCATCAGTGCCAAGGGACGTTCGACCGACAACCAGGCCTACGAGGACTTCCTGCAGACCGACGCGCCGATCAACCACGGCAATTCCGGCGGTGCACTGGTGAGCACGAAAGGCGAGCTCATCGGGATCAACTCGCAGATTGCCTCGGTGTCCGACGGCAACATCGGCATCGGGTTCGCCATCCCCACGAACATGGCGAAGCGCGTCATGGACGATCTGAGGGACGGCGGCAAGGTGCGGCGCGCGCAGCTCGGCGTCACCATCCAGGGCGTGACGTCGGATCTGGCGGAGAGCCTGGGCCTGAAGCAGGTGAGCGGCGCGATTGTGAGCGGGGTGACTCCCGGCAGTGCGGCCGACCGGGCCGGCATGAAGCAGGGCGACGTCATCAAGTCGTTCAACGGACAGCCGGTGGAGGATACCAACGCGCTGCGTAATCGCGTGGCCGAAAGCACGCCTGGTTCGAATGCGACGGTCGTCGTGATTCGCGATGGAAGCGAGCGGACACTGACGGTCAAGCTGGATGAACTGGCGGCGCCCAGGTCGGCGTCGAGCACGACCGGCTCCAGCAGCGAGGACAAGACCGCTCTTGGCGTGACGGTCGCACCGCTGACACCGGAGTTGGCGGAGCGCGCGGACATTCCGAAGGGTGTCAAGGGCCTCCTCGTGCAGGAGGTGAACCCCGACAGCCGCGCAGCCGCAGCCGGTGTTCGCGCCGGCGACGTGATTCAGCAGGTCAATCGCCAGCCGGTGCAGAGCGTTGAAGACCTGCGGGCGGCTGTTCGACGCTCGTCGGATCGTCCCGCGCTCCTGCTGGTCAACCGTGAGGGCAAGGACCTCTTCATCACCGTGCGACCTTCATAAGCGGCGCGACCCGGGGGCGGCAGCTTCCCCGCCTCCGGACTGTGGGGCGGGTCCAGATAGGACCCGCCCTGCTTCTATAATCACCGCATGAATCTGCAGGACATGCGGACCCTCCTCGACTATCACTACTGGGCAAGAGATCGCGTGCTCGAAGCGGCCAGCGCATTGACGCCGGAGCAATACACTCGGGATCTGGGCAGCAGCTTCCGCTCGGTCCGCGACACACTGGTCCACCTCTATTCCGCGGAGTGGAACTGGTACTCACGCTGTCAGGGCATCTTCCCGACAGAGATGCTCTCCCCGCAGGAATTCCCCGATGTCCCCACGCTGCGAGCACCGTGGCTCGATCACGAGAGCAAGATGCGTGCGTTCGTGGAAGGCCTGGGCGAGGCAGGGATTACGCGGGTCTTCGAGTACAAGATGCTCGACGGCCGGCCCGGGGCCACGGTCTTCTGGCAGATGCTTCAGCACGTCGTGAACCACGGCAGCTATCACCGCGGACAGGTGACGACGATGCTCCGGCAGCTCGGCGCCCAACCGGCCAAAAGCATGGACCTGATCGCGTTCTACCGGCTGCAGAAATAGGGCAGGCGGGCGGGGCAGCGGGACAGGATAGGCAGGGCAGCCGCCAGGTGTGTGGGCACGGGCTGGGTGAGAATCC
>JAHFUL010000105.1 GCA_023265155.1 Acidobacteriota bacterium | reverse complement strand
AACACGACGGCGGCGCCGGCCTGCACGCCCGCCCAGCCGTTGGGCGCGAACGGCTGCCAGTTCGCTCCGCTCGTGAACTGCCAGCCCACCGTGACGAAGAGGCCGAGGACCAGCAGCTTGAGGATGACCATCCCGGCATTCAGCGTTGCGCTCTCGCGGATGCCGACGACGAGAATCACGGTGATGGCGGCCACGATGCCGATGGCGAGGATGTTGAAGACGATCGGTACGCCAAACAGGTGTGGCGCGCTCTCGAACAGTCCGGGAATCCTGGCCGCCGTACGGTAGTCGGTCGACAGCCAGTCGGGAATGACGATGCCGAAGCCGCCCACGAACGTCTTGAAGTAGTTGCCCCAGCTGATCGCGACCGCGACGTTGCCGACCGCGTACTCGATGATCAGATCCCAGCCGATGATCCACGCCACCAGCTCGCCGAGCGTCGCGTACGAGTAGGTGTAGGCACTTCCGGAGATGGGCACCATCGCGGCGAATTCCGCGTAGCAGAGCGCCGCGAATCCGCACGCGATCCCCGTGACGACGAACGAGAGGATGAGCGCCGGGCCGGCCCCGGGCCGGGCGGCGTCGCCGGCCGCCGCGGTCCCGATCGTCGCGAAGATGCCGGCGCCGATGATGGCCCCGATGCCGAGCATGACGACGTCGAACGCGCCGAGCGTCCGCTTGAGCCGGTGCTGAGTCGCCTCTGTCTCCGAGAGGATGGCGTCGAGGCTCTTTGTCCGGAAGAGTTGCTGCAGCATGGCCGGGATGACGGCGGATTATACCGGGGTGATGATGGAGTTCAGAAGAAAGCAGGGCGGAGACGTCGTTCGCCTGGTCCGTGCTAGCATGGACCGTTTCGGCCCGTTTCACGAATCCTCGTCCTATGGCGCACGACTGGATTGCGGTGCGGGGCGCCCGCGTCCACAACCTCAAGAACATCGACGTCGACATTCCACGGCATCGGCTGGTGGTCATCACCGGTCTGTCGGGCTCCGGCAAGTCATCGCTGGCGTTCGATACCGTCTACGCCGAAGGCCAGCGCCGCTATGTCGAATCGCTGTCTGCGTACGCGCGGCAGTTCCTCGAGCAGATGGAGAAGCCGGATGTCGATCTGATCGACGGGCTGTCCCCGGCGATTTCGATCGAACAGAAGACCACCGGCTCCAATCCCCGATCGACGGTCGGCACCGTCACCGAGATCTACGACTACCTGAGGCTGCTCTTCGCGAGCATCGGTGTGCCCCATTGTTCGAACTGCGGCAAGGAGATCACGAGCCAGTCGCTCGAGCGCATCGTCGACATGGTGATGCTCTACCCGCAGGATGCGCGCATCAACGTGCTGGCGCCGATTGTGCGCGGCCGCAAGGGGGAATTCAAGAAGGAGCTCGCGGGGCTGCGCAGCCGCGGCTTCACCAAAGCGCGGATCGACGGGCAGTTCCGATCGCTCGAAGAAGAGATCACGCTCGATCGGCGCCGGAATCACGCGATCGAGGTCCTGGTCGATCGCGTCATCATCCGGGGCGGCATCGAGCGCCGCCTCGCCGACTCGATCGACACGGCGCTCAACCTGGCGGACGACATCGTGGTCATCAATTCGTTCGATGCGGCCGATCGGTTGTTCTCGAGGCGGCTGGCGTGCGTCGACTGCGGTTTGAGCATGCCGGAAATGACGCCGCGCGCCTTCTCGTTCAACTCGCCGCACGGCGCGTGCGCCGAGTGTCAGGGGCTGGGAGCGAGGGTGGACATGGACCCGCAACGGGTCGTGCCGGACGAATCGAAGTCGCTGACCGAGGGTGCGATCGCGCCGTGGGCGCGGGGTGATCGGAAGCTCGTCCGCGAAGCGCTCCAATCGCTCAGCCGGGACTTCGGCATCGACCTGAGCATGCCCTTCAGCAGGTTGCCGCGCAAACACCGGGAGGTGCTGCTGTTCGGTGCGGGAGCGGGTTCGCGCGCGAGCAGGTTCGAGGGCATCCTGCCGAATCTGCGCCGGCGCTACGAGGACGGCACCTGGACGGAGCAGGCCGAACTGGAGCCGTACCGATCGCTGCGGCCGTGTCCGGCCTGCGGCGGGCAACGGCTGAAGGCGCAGAGCCTGTCGGTCAAAGTGAAGGGCCGCACGATCGCGGACTACGTCGATCTGCCCATTTCGGAAGCCGTCGCCCTGTTCGACGCGCTGCAGCTCACCGACCGGGAGGCCATCATCGCGGAGCGCATTCTGCGGGAGATTCAGGACCGCCTGCGGTTCCTGAACGATGTGGGCGTCGGCTATCTCACCGTCGGCCGGAGTGCCGCGACGCTGTCAGGTGGAGAAGGGCAGCGTATCCGTCTTGCGACGCAGATCGGCGCCAACCTGACCGGTGTGCTGTATGTCCTCGATGAGCCGTCCATCGGGCTGCACCAGCGAGACAATCGCAAGCTGCTCGCCACGCTCGGCCGGCTGCGCGACCTCGGCAACACCGTCATCGTCGTGGAGCACGACGAGGAAACGATCCGCACCGCCGACTACGTGATCGATTTGGGTCCTGGCGCCGGCGAGCACGGCGGGCACGTGATTTTTCAGGGAACGCCTGCGGATCTCATGCGGGACGAGCATTCGGTGACGGGCGCGTATCTGACCGGCGCCCGGGCCATCGCGACGCCGAAGGTGCGGCGTCTTCAGTTGAAAGGCGAGCTGGCGATCCGCGGCGCGCGGGCCAACAACCTCAAGAACATCGACGTGAGAATCCCGCTCGGTGTGCTGACGGCGGTGACCGGCGTCAGCGGATCAGGCAAGTCCACGCTGGTCAACGACATTCTCTACCGCTCCCTGGCCAGAACGCTCTACAAAGCGGCGGACGAACCCGGCGCGCACGACCGGATCGACGGCGTCGCCGAGCTCGACAAGGTCATCGAGATCGATCAGTCGCCCATCGGCCGCACGCCGCGGTCCAATCCCGCCACATATACCGGGCTCTTCACGTTCATCCGCGATCTCTTCGCGATGATGCCCGAGGCGAAGTCGCGCGGCTTTCGTGCGGGTCGGTTCTCGTTCAACGTGAAGGGCGGGCGGTGTGAGGCGTGCCAGGGCGACGGCGTCATCGCCATCGAGATGCACTTCCTGCCCGACGTCTACGTCACCTGTGAGCAGTGCAAGGGACGCCGGTACAACCGGGAGACGCTCGAGATCAAGTATCGCGGCAAGTCGATCGCCGACGTGCTGGACCTCACCGTCGGTCAGGCACTGCCCCTCCTCGAGAATTTCCCGGGCATCGCCAACAAGCTGCGGACGCTTCAAGATGTCGGGCTCGGATACATCGAGCTGGGCCAGTCGGCGACGACCCTCTCGGGCGGGGAGGCGCAGCGCGTGAAGCTCGCCAAGGAGCTCTCCAAGCGCGGCACCGGGCGGACGCTCTACATCCTCGATGAGCCGACGACGGGCCTGCACTTCGAAGACACCCGAAAACTGCTGGACGTGCTCAACAAGCTCGTCGACCAGGGCAACACCATCGTCGTGATCGAGCACAATCTCGATGTCGTCAAGTCGGCCGACTACGTGATCGATCTGGGACCTGAAGGGGGGGCGGGCGGGGGCCGGATCGTCGCCGAAGGGTCGCCCGAGGAAGTAGCCGGCAGCGAGGTTTCCGCCACGGGGAGGTTCCTCGCCAATCTGCTGACGATCGAGCGCGGACGCGGGATCCGGCCTGAGGCGGTCTAGTCCCTGTGGTAGAATCACCACAATTGCATCGAGCAATCATGTGGTGCTACGACCACAACTGCATGTGACCGGAAGCCCAATCAGATGCTCCCACCTCGAGTAACCTACGGTCAGATAAGCAACTTACAGAGAAAGGCCACGTTCTGAGGCCTCGGGCATTGTCTTTGCTCAGGTCGTTGTGATCGTCCCCCCCTTGCCTGAGAGGTCAATGGACGCACAGCGTACGCTTCGACGACAAATCTCCTGCGCCGGAATAGGTCTGCACTCCGGCAAGAAGGTCACGCTTTTACTGAAACCGGCTCCCGCGGAGTTCGGGATTCGGTTTCGCCGCACCGACCTCGGCGATCACGAGGTCCCGGCGACGGTTTCCCATTTGGCGGGCTTTCAGCTGGCGACCGGACTGGCACGCAACGAAGTCTCGGTCGAGACGGTCGAGCACCTGCTGGCGGCGCTCGTCAGCATGAGCGTCGACAACGTGCTGATCGAGCTGAATTCGCCGGAGGTGCCGATCATGGACGGCAGCGCGGCGCCGTTCATCTACCTGATTCAGGAAGCGGGTCTGAAGGCGCTCGGGGTCCCGCGCAAGTACCTCAAGATCGTCAGGCCCATTGCGATGTCGCGCGGCGACAAGCGCATCGCGCTGTATCCGTCGGATCACTTCAAGGTGACCTACAGTATCAGCTACGACCATCCGCTGCTGCGGCACCAGTCCCGTACGATCCGCATCACCGAAGAATCGTTCATCGAGGAAGTCGCCCCCGCGCGGACGTTCACGTTTCTCAAGGATGTCGAAATGCTGCGCCAGAACGGATTGGCGCTCGGCGGTTCCCTCGAAAACGCGATCGTGCTCGGCGAGACCGGTGTGCTCAACAACGCGCTGCGGTTCGAGGATGAATTCGTGCGCCACAAGATCCTCGATGCCGTCGGCGATCTCGCCCTCGTCGGCCGACCGGTGATCGGGCACCTGGTCGCGCATCGCGCGGGCCATGCGCTGCACACGGAGTTCGCTGCGAAGATTCTCGAAGAAGCGGCTTCATGGCGACTCGTGGAAGCGGGAGTCGACGGCGTTCCGCTCACTTCAGCTGTTCCAGTGAAGGCGGCCGCGCGACTCGCGTAGTTTTCAGCTTTCAGCTCGCATCTCTCAGCTTTCAACTCTCAGCTTTCAGCTTCTCCAACTTCTCAGCCTCTCGGCTCTCAGCTTTCGGCTCCCGGCTCGCAGCTGATAGCTGATAGCTGATAGCTGATTTTCGTAATGTTTCCATAATGTTTTTCAGCTCATCCGACTCGGCTATGAAAAATCTGTGACAGGCGCAGACTCGTGTCGGCATGTCTCCGCATTTCTGATAGCCTGTCGTTCGGAGTAATTCCGTTCAAGGAGGCAAGATGAAACGCGTGTTGTTAATTGCTCTCGTGGCGGCTCTCGCGATGCCGTATACGGCATTCGCGCAGGCGAAGCCGAGCTTCGCAGGCAGCTGGACTCTTGACGCGGCCAAGAGCGAACCGCCGCCGGCGCGCGGCGGTGGCGGCGGCGGCGGTGGTGCAGCGGGCGGCGGTGGCGGCGGCGGCGGCGGCCGTGGCGGCGGCGGCGGCGGGCCTGTCGTCATCACACAGACAGCGACCGAGATTACGATCGGAATGCAAACCTACAAGTTCGACGGCACACCGGTCACCATTGAGGGCCGAGGCGGCACGTCGACAGCGAAGGCGACGTGGGAGGGCATGAACCTCGTCATCACCACGACAGCCGCACAAGGCGAGCA
>JAHFUL010000104.1 GCA_023265155.1 Acidobacteriota bacterium | reverse complement strand
AGCGTCACCACTGTCCGTCGCCTCGTGACCTTCTACGTCGACGAACACAATCGCGTGCTTCCGCATTCGGCGTTTCGGGGACAAACGCCCGACGAGATGTACTTGGGCACCGGAGACGCCGGCGGCGGGTCCGAGTTGCTCGCGCAACGCGCGATTCTCCTCCTTGAGGTACTCGATGACCTTGTGAAGTACGTCGTGCGAGATCTCAAGCGATCGCTCGCGTGGTACCAGAAGTTAACCGACATGAAGCTTGTGACGTACCAAGAGGTCGAGGGGGGGCCGCGAACCGCGGGGTATGAAGGAGGTCCAGTGGCCATTCTCCAGATAGGAGACGGACCTCAACACTTCGCCCTGACCGAGGGGAGCGGCGCCATCCCAGGGTCACATGCACGTCCACACTTCGGCTTTGGAATCAAAGGGTTCGACGCCGAGCAAATCATGAAGAGGCTCGCCGAGCACGGCGTGCCGGCGCGGCTGAGGATGAGAGAGGGTGTCACCCCTGGGGTTCTGCTGACGGATCCGGAGGGGAACGTCGAGATCCAGCTCCAGGATGTCAGCTATTGCGGCGGGCGTGGCGTCCTCGGTAACATCTGTCACCCGCGCTAGCGCCCGTCCCCTGGGTCCGGTTAACGCGCATACGTCCGGCGTATTCCCGATTGCTTCGCTCTTAGTGAATCAAGCGAGGTAATCCGTGAGGATAACTTTCAGGCTGGCGTGTCTGCTGTCAAGCGGCGTAGCAGCACCGCAATCCGTTGTCATCGACGACCTCACATCGGACGATTTCGGGTGGCGGAGAGGAGTTTGAGATGAGGCTGAAATATGCATCGCGCATGCTACTGGGGCTGTGGTTACTTGGCGCCGCACTGCCGGCCGTAGTGTCGGCCCAGAGCACCATTACGGGACGGGTGTCCGACGACACGGGCGGTGTACTGCCCGGCGTGACGGTGGTGGCGGCCAGCGCGGCTCTCATCGAAGGCAGTCGGACCGCTGTCACGGACGGCCAGGGGGTGTACACGATCATCGACTTGCGGCCCGGCGTGTACACGCTGTCGTTCTCGCTCACCGGGTTCTCGGGCGTTCGTCGAGAAGGGCTGGAGTTGCCCAGTAACTTTACCGCGACGATCAATGCGGAATTGCGCCTGGGCGCGCTCGAAGAGACGATCGTCGTGTCGGGTGCAAGCCCTATCATCGACGCGCAGAGCGTCCAGCGGACGCAGGTACTGCGGCGCGATCTCCTCGATGCGGTCCCCACCGCCCGGACCCCTTGGTCGATGGCATCGCTGGTGTTGGGCGTCAAGATGATCCCAGACGTCGGTGGCGCGGCCCAGACGACGACGACCCAAATCTCCGGGATAGGGCTCGGGGCGAAACACACAACCACGCTGATGGACGGGTTCATGGTGAACGGCTTCCATGGTGATGGGGGAACGCAGAGTTACCCCAATAACGCGACCATCGAGGAGGCGACGGTCCAGATGGGTGGGGCCTCCGCGGAGGTGTCGGCGGGTGGCCCGGTCTTCAGCATGATCCTGCGCTCCGGCGGCAACAAGTTTGGGGGCTCGGCTTGGCTGAGCAGAACGGATGGGGACTGGGTGTCCGACAATGTCACGCCGGCACTGCGACAACGCGGACTCTCGATAGGCAGCAGCGTCACGGAAATCCATGACGTCACGCTGGCGCTGGGGGGTCCGATCATACGTGACAAACTATGGTTTTTTGAGTCGCCCCGCTGGACGGGTACGGACTTGCTTGTTGCCAATACGTTCTTCGACAACGGCGAGCAGGCGCGGACGAACGACTTTGTCAACAACTTTTCGTCTCGACTGACGTGGCAGGCCAGCCGGCGGGACAAGATCACGGTGTTCTATGACCGGGCCAAGAAGTACCTGAAATATGGCTATATAGCGCCGCTCCAGGATCCAGAGACGGGAGCCGGCGAATGGCTTAGCAACAACTATTACATCGGCCAGGTCAAATGGACATCGACGAAGACCAACCGTCTGCTCCTCGAGGCGGGCTACTCCGCTAACACCACAAGTTATACAATTCGACCTCAGCCCGGAATTAAACAGCCGCGGCCGGAGGGCGTGCGCACCTGTCTCGCCACCCCGTGCTTCTGGGAAGCGGCTTACGATCAGTCGACTCCTTGGTACCGGCAAGCCTCCAAGCGTGACCTGACGTTGGGGACGCAGTGGAATGCAGTCGACCCAGAGAATTGGCTAACTCCCATACGGCGCGTTGTGATGGGGGCGATGTCCTATGTCACGGGCTCGCACAACGTCAAGACTGGCGTGCAGTGGATGTTCGGGACGTACGGGAAAGGCTTCGATGCGAACGCGGATCTGCAGCAGCAGTATCAAGTAGGCGTCCCGACCTCTGTCCTTATCTCCAACACGCCAGTCATCAACGAAAGCCGTCTGAACAGGGACCTGGCCCTCTATGCCCAGGATATGTGGAAGATCGCCCGCCTGACGGCGAATGTCGGCATCCGGTTGGAGTGGTTCAACGCGTCGACAGAGCCAGGGGCGTCCGCCGCCGGGCGGTTTGCCTCGTCTCGCCAGTTTGCGGGCATCGCCAATCGGCCCGACTGGTTCGACGTCAGCCCGCGGCTCGGGGCATCCTACGACCTGTTTGGGACGGGTAGGACAGCCCTGAAAGTCACCTTCAGCAAGTTCATGTACGCATGGACGACGGGCGTCGCCGACCGGTACGACCCGATGGTCTTCGCAAACGACACGCGCACATGGACTGACCGCGACCGGTTGGGCCGGGATCTGCCGACCAACGGCGATGACATCGCCCAGGACAACGAGATCGGGCCGAGTAGTAACACGCAGTTCGGGATTCGCTCGCAACGGAACCCGGATCCGGACCTTCGGCGAGAGTACAACCTGGAGTACTCCGCCGGCTTCGATCATGAGATCCTGCGGGGGTTGGGAGTGGCCACGAGGTGGTATCGGCGCACATCCCACCGCCTCGAGACCCAGTACAATCTCCTGCGTACGCTCAATGACTGGACGCCGGTGACGGTGTACAGTCCCCTCGATGGCACATCGATCACGGCGTACAACCTCGACCCGCGCAAGCGCGGGCTTGTGGACCTCATCGACACCAACTCCACCGACTCTGACTTACGAAGGAACGAATATACCGGGTTCGAGACGAGCGCCAACGCCCGGCTGCCGTTTGGCACTAAGGTGTTCGGCGGGTGGACGGCGGAGCGGATCGTGAATGTCACATGCAACTCGGTCGATGACCCGAACACGTTCCGGTTCTGCAACCAAGGAGGCGTGGACCGACAAAGCGGCATCCCGGTTAGCATCCCGTTTCTGCACGAGTTCAAGGTGGCAGGCACGCAGTCCCTGCCTGCGGGGTTTGACGCGACGATCGTACTCAGCAGCATTCCCGGCTTTGCCAACTCTCAGGTGATTTCGGGGTTTGGCCCCGGGCCCTACAGTGTCAAGTGGCGTGTCACCCCCACCACGCGGTACGCCGCCAACTGCAAGGGGGCGTGCACGCCCGGGGCCCTCGTGATTCCGAACATGACCGAACCGGCGCTGGTATTACAACTGACGCCACCGGGGGTCCGGTACTGGGATCGGCGGACCCAGCTGGATCTCGGGGTGCGCAAGACCTTTACGGTTGGGAGGCTCCAACTCACCGGCCAGTTTGACCTGTTCAACGCGTTGAACGCGGCCCCAGTCCTCGATGAGATTGATCAATTCGGGCCAACACTGGGGCTGCCTCTAAGGATTCTCACAGGCCGGCTCCCACGTGTGGCGGCACAGCTTAAGTGGTAGTTGGCAGAAATTCTGGCAGCTCGAAGCACGCTGGACGTTCTGCGACACACGTGAGCGGAGTCAGACAATTCGGTCAATTGAAGGAGCCGCCAATGAGCGAGTTCATCGAGCGCGCGCGCGGTCTGGACCTGCAGGGCGAAATGACGCGAAGGGAACTGATGGTGTCGCTGGGCGCCATAGCCTTCGCGCCCGTTCTCAAGCTGGCTGCGCAACCGGCAACCCCGCCGATTCCCGTCAGCACGATCAGTCACGTGGCGCTCACGGTCGCCGACTTCAAGCGGACCGTGGACTTTTACCAGCGGCTCTTCGGATTCTCGGTGCTCACATACCAGGGGCCGCCAACGTACCGGACTCCAGGCGAAGCGGAGACGGGCCGCGAGTACCCGATGCTGGGCATTCCGGGGCCTCGTCCTCAATTCCTCGTCCTCGGCGGCGGACGGGGCGCCGGCACTACTCCCTCGATCAACCACTTTTGTTTGGGGGTCGAAAAGTTTGATCCCGATCGTGCCGCCAATGCCCTGAAGGAACGCAATATCAGAGGCCGGGTGCGGATGCGGGAGGGACAGACGCCCGAGCTCCTGTACTACGATCCCGACGGCATCCTGTTTCAGGTGCAGGACGTCAGCTATTGTGGCGGCTCCGGCCGTCTCGGTAATGTGTGCGATCCGAAAGAGCGTCCGTTCCCGACCTCAGTGTCGGCCACGTCGCCGCCGCCGAACCCCCCGCTTCGTGCGCGGACGATTAACTACTTCGGCATCAGCGTCTCGAACTTTCAGCTCTCGCTCGATTTCTACCAGGGCCTGTTCGGTACGCCGATTCAGACTTACCAGGGAGAGACGGCGCTTCTCTCGATCGCCTCCGGTCCCCGGCCGCAGTTCTTCGCGATCTCGCCCGGCGACTATCGGACCGGCAAGTATGTCGCGCCGCCGTCTCTCACCGCGCAGTCTCCGATTACCCACTTTTGCGTCGGTATCGAGGGCTTCAACGCCGAACGCGTGGTGAAGACACTCGCCGAAAACGGTGTCAAGGCGGATCTGAGAATGCGGGAAGGCAGGACGCCGGAAGTGTTTCTATGGGATCCCGACAACATCCGCGTCCAGATTCAGGACGTGGGCTACTGCGGCGGCTCCGGCACTCTCGGCAGTCTCTGCAATCCGAAGGATCGTCCGCTGGAGGACGCACGAAAAGGCGTTCAGCGATGAGTCCGAAAGGCCCGACAGGCTTCTCGCCGTGTGGGTGGCGAATTACAAATTCCTGAGCATTTCTTGCGGTGTCGCGATCTTGTGGGATTGTCCGTGCCTGACCTGGCCGTCCTCATTTCTGCACCTGCTGGCGCCCCCCACGTGCCTCAGGGATTGAGGGGGGCAGAAGCTGCCGGCTGGGCGGTATGCCCCCGGCTCAGCACGAAGGCGTTCGCCCGACTCATCCTCACGTTCGATGACGTCGACGCGTCAGCCCCCCTCACGCGAGTCAGAGGCCGTCCGACACGACGTGGGTCGGGGCCGGATCGGTCTCGCCGAACTCCTCGGTCCAGGAGATCGCAGGCGCTCATGCTCGGCGCCAGCGCTTCGGTCCGAGGTGGTTGGCTGGGAGGTCAACTTCAAAGCCGAGGGTTCTGCTACCGATCGCTTGAGGGCGAGAGCGGCGTGGGAAAGGAGCTCGTGGCGCACCAGCTCCACGATCTGAGCCGGCGGCGCAGCGGTCCGTTTGTCGCCATCAACTGTGCCGCGCTCGTCGAGACCTTGCTCGAGGCCGAGCTCTTCGGCATCGAG
>JAHFUL010000049.1:15371-19403 GCA_023265155.1 Acidobacteriota bacterium | reverse complement strand
GGCAGACCTAAAGGTCCGCACTACGAGTGCTGCACTGCCCGTCTCTGGTCTCTGCGATCTCAGCGCAGATCGGTCGTTGTACTCGCAGCGCAGGCAGACCTAAAGGTCCGCACTACGAGTGCTGCACTGCCCGTCTCTGGTCTCTGCGATCTCAGCGCAGATCGGTCGTTGTACTCGCAGCGCAGGCAGACCTAAAGGTCCGCGCTACGAGTGCTGCACTGCCCGTCTCTGGTCTCTGCGATCTCAGCGGTGATCGGTCGTCGTACTCGTAGCGCAGGACTTCAGTCCTGCCTTCGGTGTCGCGGACTTACTCCTGTATCCGCCGGTGCTTGCCGCCCAAACGGCCCATCGTATAGACTTACGCTTCGCGCCACGTGGTCAGGCTCACTCCTGAGGTCAGCTCCTCCAACAGTTCACGAGAGGACGTCGGCAGACGATCACGGTGTCAAGCGGGCCAGCAACCTCCCGCGGATAATGGAGCGGGAAGACGGTGGGGCGTCGCCAAGTGGTAAGGCGCGGGTCTTTGGATCCCGTATTCGAAGGTTCGAATCCTTCCGCCCCAGCCAACTCCGGAGATCGGACGTCGGCTGGAAGGCTCCCTGAGCTTTGAATGACGTCCGACGTTCAAAGGCCGGGGGCTCCTGGGAGCGCCGAGAGTAAAGACGTGTCCTTCATGGCAACGGGATTCGGTGAGCTCAAGGTCTTTTCGGGCAGCGCGCATCCCGATCTGACCAGGGAAATCGCGTCGGTCCTCGGCGTCACACCGGGCCAGGCGCGACTGCGGCGTTTTCCCGATACGGAAACCTCGTTTCAGATTGACGAGAACATCCGTGGCACCGACGTGTTCATCGTGCAGCCGACCTGCGCGAACGGTCCGGTGTCGGTGGATCAGCACCTGATGGAGCTGATGATCATGACCGATGCGTTTCGCCGCTCGTCGGCAGCGCGCATCACGGCGGTGGTGCCCTATTACGGCTACGCGCGCCAGGATCGGAAGGACAAGCCGCGCGTGCCGATTTCCGCGAAGCTGGTCGCCAACGTGCTCAGCGCGGCAGGGACCAATCGCGTGCTGACGATGGATTTGCACAAGGCGCAGATTCAGGGGTTCTTTGATATTCCGGTCGACCATCTGTTCGCGGCGCCCGTGATCATCGAGTACCTGGCCAGGCTGGATTCGCCCAATCTCACGATGGTCGCGCCCGACGCCGGCGGCGCCGAACGTGCGCGCGCCTACGCCAAGCGCCTGGACGCCGAGCTCGCTGTCATCGACAAGCGGCGCACCGACGATGGGACGGCGGAAGTGATGAATGTGATCGGAGACGTCGAAGGCCGCACCTGCATCATTCAGGACGACATCGTCGACACTGCGGGGACCATCACGAAAGCGGCAACGGCGCTGAAGAACAACGGCGCGGCCCGCGTGCTGGCGTGCGCGGTGCACGGCGTCCTGTCGGGCCCGGCCGTCGAGCGCATCGAGAAGTCGCCGATTGACAGGATGATCGTGACGAACACGATCCCGCAGTCCAGGGCGGCGGCTGCGTGCAGCAAGATCGTCGTGCTGTCGGTCGCGCGGCTGCTCGGTCAGGCGATCAAGAGCATTCACGAAGAGACGTCGGTGTCGAGTTTGTTTGTCTAGCTGTCAGCTGTCAGCTCGGGGCTGTCGGCCCTTAGGCAGGGCAGCGCGAGGCGGCAAATCGGAAGCTGAGAGCCGAGAGCCAAGAGCCAAAGGAAGCGGATATGGAAACGATACTCGAAGCCACGGCGCGTGCGACGTTCGGCAAGAACGAAGGGCGGCGGACGCGTCGGGAGGGGCGGGTGCCGGCCGTTGTGTACGGCGCGGCGGCGGGGGCGGAGGCCAGCCGGACGGCCACCCCCATCAGCGTGGACCCGAAAGCGCTGAGCAAGATCCTGCACTCGGAGTCGGGTGCGAACACGCTGATCTCGCTCAAGCTGGCGGGTGTGGGCGACGCGCGCGTGCTGGTGAAGGAGTATCAGCTCGACCCGATCACTCACCAGATCCTCCACGCCGACTTCTATCGCGTGGCGATGGACAAGGTTCTTCAGGTCACCATCCCCGTCATCGTGAAGGGCGATGCGAAAGGTGTCAAGCAGCAGGGCGGTCTCCTCGAATTCATCCGCCGTGAGATCGAAATCGAGTGTCTGCCCGCCGACATTCCGGAAAACGTCGAAGTCGACGTCACCGAGCTGATGCTGCATCAGGGCGTGCGCGTCCGCGACATCGCGATCGACCCGAAGTGGAAGCCGATCAGCGATCTCGACATGATGCTCGTCCACGTCATCATGCCGAAGGCGGAGGAAGTAGCGGCTCCCGCCGATGCGGCGGCTGCGGCTCCGACGGCCGTGGCGGAACCCGAAGTGATCAAGAAGGGCAAGAAAGACGAGGACGAGGCCGTCGAGAAGGACAAAGACAAAGAGAAAGAGAAAGAGAAAGAGAAGAAGAAGTAAGACGCCGAGAGTGCAGATTTCAGATTGCAGAATGCAGATTGCCGCGTGAAGCTGATCGTTGGACTGGGCAATCCCGGCGCGAAGTATCGAGGAACGCGGCACAACATCGGTTTCGCGATCGTCGAGGAGGTCGCGCGGCGCGCCGGAGTCGAGTTCGAGGCGGCGCCCGTGGACGCGCTGATCGCCAGGATCAGAGGCGCCGAGCCGGTGTTGCTGGCCAAACCGCTCACGTTCATGAACGAGAGCGGGCGGGCAGTCGGTGAGCTGACGCGATACTTCAAGATCGAGCCGGCCGAGCTGCTCGTGGTGGTCGATGAGGTGCAGCTGCCGCTCGCGAAACTGCGCGCGAGACCGCGCGGGTCCGCCGGGGGACACAACGGGCTGAAGTCGATCATCGAGTATCTGGGGACCGACTTTTCGAGGCTGCGCGCCGGGGTCGGGCGCGGAGATTCACGGCGCGGCCTCGCGGACCACGTGCTCGCGCGCTTCGAGCAGGACGAACTGGCGGAGGTCGAGCGCATGACGACGCGCGCGGCCGAGGCATCGGAGATGTTCATCACGTCGGGAATCGAGGCGGTGATGAACGAGTTCAACGGCGGCGATTCAGCGACAACCGAATAGCGCGAACGCGCGCACAACCCTTGCCACCGAATGGTGGCCGCGTTGTCACGGCAGGCCTGACGGCCTGCGCTACGACTGCGATGCGAGACGGTCGTAGCGCAGACCTTCAGGTCTGCCGGGTCAGCGTGTCCAGAAGGAGCCAGCACATGTCAGTGAGACAGTACGAGCTCGTCTACATTCTTCCCCCCGACAGCACCGAGCAGCAGGTGGCCGAGGTGCACGACCTCATCGCGGCCAACGTGACCCGGCTGAACGGACAGATTGAGAAGACCGAGCCGTGGGGGCGGCGCAAGCTGGCGTACGAAATCGGCCCCCTCAAAGAGGGCTTCTACGTCCTCGAAGTCATCAGTGGCTCCGGCGAGCTCATGAAGGAGCTGGATCGCCGCCTGAAAGTGCTCGACCAGGTGATTCGCCACCTGGTGGTGCGCTCGGACGCGGAAAAGAAAGTCGTCGAGCGGACGCGAACCAAACGCCAGACGAGCTCGGAGCGGCGCCGCGTGAAACGCGGGCTGCCGCCGACCCGTCAGCCGGGCGAGGGACGGTCCAGCACGGAGCCTGACGATATGGACGACGATCGATTTGACGTGGGGGAGGTCTAGACATGCCATTCGGACAAGGACGCTCGGGCGGCGGCGGCGGTCGCGGCCGAGGCGCCGACAAGAAGGCGGGAGACAAGGAAAAGGGCCAGCGCCGCCCGATGTTCCGCCGCCGCAAGGTCTGCAAGTTCTGTGCGGACAAGATCGACGACATCAACTACAAGGACGTCAAGCTGCTCGGCCCGTTCGTCCCCGAGCGCGGCAAGATTCTGCCGCGCCGCATCTCCGGCACCTGCGCGATGCACCAGCGCAAGCTGCAGACGGCGATCAAGCGCGCGCGACAGCTCGCGCTGATTCCGTACGTAACGGACTAATCGAGAGATGCCAGAGAGCTGAGAGCCGAGAGCTG
>JAHFUL010000049.1:0-15271 GCA_023265155.1 Acidobacteriota bacterium | reverse complement strand
GAGAGCTGGTAGCTGAGAGCTGGTAGCAGATAGCTGATTGCAGATTCCGGGTCTGCAGTCTCATGAGGGTGTGATGGAAATCATTCTGCGGGAACACGTCGACAACCTCGGCCGCCGGGGTGACATCGTGAAGGTCGCCGACGGCTACGCGCGCAACTACCTCCTGCCGCGCAAGCTGGCGCTGCCGGTGACCGAAGGCAACCGGAAGCAGGTCGAGCGCGAGCGCGCAAAGTTCGACGCGAAGGAAAGCGACGAGCGGAAGATTGCCGAAGCGATGGCCGCGAGGCTGGCCAGCGCCGAAGTGGTCATTGCGCGCAAGGTCGGCGAGACCGAAGCGCTCTACGGCTCGGTGACGGCGGGCGACATCGCTGAGGCGCTGGCGGCCCAGGGATTCGAGATCGATCGCCGCAAGTTCCAGCTCGCCGACTCCATCAAGAGGATCGGTGACGTCGACGTGCCGGTGAAACTGCACCGCGACGTGACGGCGACGGTGAAAGTGAAAGTCGTGCCGGAAGCGTAGGAATTGAAAATTAGAAATTGGAAATTATTGGAAATTGGGAATTCGTCCAACGAAGGCAGAAGGCAGAAGGCAGAAGGCAGAGATCAGACGCACGCGATTTGTGACTTCTAACTTTTTACTTCGAACTTTTTCCGCTACACTCTGCCTCTTCCCGTCCTCATGTCCAATACCGCGACCGCCGAACGCACGCTTCCGCACAACCTTGAAGCCGAGCGATCCGTGCTCGGCGCGATTCTGCTCCACAACGACGCGTTCAACCTCGCGGCGGAGGTCATCGACTCCGGGGATTTTTTCCGCGACGCGCATCGGCGGATCTTCGACAAGATGGTCCAGCTCGCGGAACGCCGCGATGCGATCGACCCTGTCACCCTCAAGGAGGAGCTGGCGCGATCGGGCGAGATCGACGAAGTCGGCGGCCCCGCCTACATCGCCGCGCTGCTCGACGGGGTGCCGCGGTCGACCAACGTCGAGCACTACGCGCGCATCATCAAGGAGAAAGCCACCCTCCGCAATCTGATCTTCTCCGCCAACAAGATTCTCGCGACGGCGTACGACGGCGAAGACGAGGCCGAGGTCATCCTCGATCAGGCGGAGCGCGCCATTTTTGCGATTGCCGACGACCAGGTGCGTGACGGGTTCGTGTCGCTTCGCGAACTGGCGCAGTCGAGCCTCGAGACGATCGAGAAGCTGCACGCCCGGAAGGAGCTGATCACCGGCGTGCCGACCGGCTTCACCGATCTGGACGAGATGACGTGCGGCCTGCAGCCGGCCGATCTGGTGATCATCGCCGCGCGGCCTTCGATGGGCAAGACCAGTCTGGCGCTCAACGTGGCGCAGCACGTCGGCACCAGGACCGACCGGTCGGTCGGCATCTTCAGCCTCGAAATGTCGAAGGAACAGCTCTTCCTTCGCATGCTGACTGCAGAAGCGCGGATCGATGCGCACCGGCTGCGCGGCGGCTTCCTCGGCGAGCGCGACTGGGGCCGGCTGTCGGAGGCGATTGGCACGCTGAGCGACGCGAGAATTTTCATCGACGACAGCCCTTCGATCGGCGTCCTCGAAATGCGCGCAAAATGCCGGCGGCTGAAGTCCGAGCACGGGCTGCACCTGGTCATCGTGGACTACATTCAACTGATGCAGGGGCGCGGCCGCTTCGAGAACCGCACGCTCGAGGTCGCGTCCATTTCCCGTTCGATGAAGGGGCTGGCCAAAGAGCTGGGCGTACCGGTCGTCGTGCTGTCGCAGCTCAGCCGCGCGCCGGAGTCCCGCTCGGATCATCGGCCGCAGCTGTCGGACCTGCGCGAATCGGGCGCGCTGGAGCAGGACGCCGACGTCGTGATGTTCATCTACCGCGAGGATGTCTATGCCGACAAGAACGCCCCACCGCCCGATTCCCAGGGCGTGGCCGAGCTCATCGTCGGCAAGCAGCGCAACGGGCCGACCGGCGTCGTCAAGCTGGCGTTCATCAGGGAGTTCACGCGGTTCGAGAATCTCGCGCCGGGTCGTCCGTGATTCGTCCCACCGTCGCGCGGGTCGATCTCAAGGCGCTCCAATCCAACTACCGTCACATTGTGGAATTTGTTGGGGTCAGACCGTCTGACCCCAAGTTGCCTGTTGGGGTCAGACCCCCGTCTGACCCCGGTGTCCTCCCGGTCGTCAAGGCGAACGCCTACGGGCACGGGGCCGAGCAGGTCGCGAAGGCGCTCGAGGCGGCTGGCGCCGATCTTCTCGCCTGCGCCGACATCGAAGAAGGGACCGCCCTTCGCGCTGCGGGCGTGGAGGCCGAGATTCTCGTGTTCGGGGCGCTGAGCGTCAGCGACCTCGACGGACTGTTCGACTGCCGTTTGACGCCCACGATCTCCACACCCGGAGCCGCCCGCGCCGTCCAGGCGGCGGCGGCGAAGTACCGTCAGCGCCTCGGCTACCATCTGAAGATCGACACCGGGATGAACCGCCTCGGGTTTCGCTTCGACAATCTCCGGCGTACGCTGCCGGAGCTGCTGAAGAGCGAGAATCTCGAGCTCGCCGCTGTATACACGCACTTTGCGACGGCGGAAGACGTGGACAGCGTGCTGTTCCGGGAGCAGCGCGAGCGTTTCGACCGCGCGCTGGCCCAAATCGACGCGATGAGCGGCGGAGCACTGACAGGCAAAGGCTCTACGATCTCCGGTGGTCCACGCCCGTATGTCCACGCCGCGAACAGCGCGGCTCTGCTCCGCGACGCGCGCGTCTGGTTCGACCGCGTCCGCCCAGGTCTCCTGCTGTACGGCGTCGTGCCGCCGCCCCTCGCGTCGGCCGTCGATTTGGCGCCGGTCATGTCGCTTGGCAGCCGCGTGGTCGGGGTGAAAGGACTCCGGCCCGGAGAGGTGAGCGGGTACGGGGGCCGGTTCACCGCTTGTCGGCCAAGCACGATCGCCGTCATTCCCGCCGGGTATGCCGATGGCCTGGATCTGCGGCTCGCCGGTCGCGGCGCCGTGCTCATTCGCGGACATCGCGCGCCCGTCGTTGGTTCGGTGTGCATGGACATGCTCACGGCCGATGTCACGGGCCTGGACGTGTCGCCAGGCGACGAGGTGGTGATCATCGGCCGGCAGGGCGCCGATCGCATCGACGTCCGCGAGATGGCCGCGACGATTGGTTCGATTCCCTGGGAAGTGCTCTGTCGAATTGGATCCCGGATAGAGCGGATCTATACGTGACTTGGGTCATCTAGTCATTTGGTCATCTGGTCCTTCCGCTGGGTCATTGATTCGGAATTGATGACTCCATCAATGACCAGATGACGAGATGACCAGATGACAAAATTCGAGAATCAGAGGTATGGCGAAGCGTCCTTCAACGGTTTTTGTCTGTCAGGAATGCGGTGCCCAGTCGCCGAAGTGGCTCGGCCGCTGCGCCGACTGTGGGGCGTGGAGCTCGCTCGTGGAGGAGCGCGCCGAGGAGAACGGAGGGGTTGGCGCCGGCGGTGCAGGGAGTCATCGGTATGCGCTGCCCGGTGCCTCGGGCTCCGCCCGCTTGTACGCCGACGTCCAGATCGCACAGCAGGCACGGCTGTCGACCGGCATCGGCGAGTTCGACCGCGTGCTTGGCGGCGGTGTGGTCCCGGGTTCGCTGGTGCTGCTCGGGGGCGAGCCGGGCATCGGCAAATCCACGCTCCTTCTTCAGGCGGCCGCCAACATGGCTCGGAGCATCGGACCAGTGCTCTACAGCTCGGGCGAGGAATCCGAGCACCAGATCAAGTCGCGTGGGGAGCGTCTCTCGGTCGGCGATGCGCCGCTCTATCTGCTCGCCGAAACCTGCCTCGAGCGCATCCGCGAGGAGATCGTCCGCATCAAGCCCGCGCTCGTGATCGTCGACTCGATTCAAACCGTTTTCTCTTTGAAGTTTCAGTCGGCTCCCGGCAGCATTGGCCAGGTGCGCGAGGCGGCGACGCAACTGCTGTTTGCGGCAAAGGGACAGAACGTGCCGACGCTGCTCGTCGGTCACGTGACGAAGGATGGCAGTCTCGCGGGCCCGAAGGCGCTCGAGCACGTCGTGGACACGGTGCTGTATTTCGAGGGTGAACGACACCATTCCCATCGGGTCGTTCGCGCGGTGAAGAACCGGTTCGGCGCCGTCAGCGAGCTTGGCGTGTTCGAGATGACGTCCGCCGGCCTCCGGCCGGTCCCGAATCCCTCGAAGCTGTTTCTGGCCGAGCGGCCCTCCAATGCTTCAGGATCCGCGGTTCTCTGCTCGGTCGAAGGGTCGCGGCCGATTCTGGTCGAAGTACAGGCGCTCGTCAGTACCAGCATGTACGGCAGTGCCCGGCGGATGACCAGCGGCGTCGATCAGCAACGGCTCTCGCTGCTGCTCGCGGTCCTCGAGAAGCGCGCCGGTCTGTATCTCGCGGGCGACGATGTCTTCGTCAATATCGCCGGGGGGATGACGATCGACGAGCCCGCGGCCGACCTCGGGATCCTGGCGGCGATTGCCTCGAGTGTGCGCAACCGCGTGATTCCCGGTACGACCGCGATGTTCGGTGAGGTCGGCCTGGCTGGCGAGGTCCGCGGCATCACGCAGGCCGCCCTCCGCGTGCGCGAGGCGGCGCAAATGGGGTTCAGCCGGTGCCTCATGCCCGAAGCCAATATCGACGCCCCGAGCTCATCGAACGGTGGTTGCGAGCTCGTGGGCGTCAGCACCGTGGGGGAGGCGCTCGACCTGCTGTTCCCGTGACTGCCGGGGATCAATCAATCGAATGGGCAAATTGGCAATATTATTGATGGTATGGTTAGGGTCGTAAGATGACCTGGTTTGCGCTCGTGCGGGTGGTGTTCGTGGCTGCCATCGCCTACATGGCGGCCGTGCTCCAGCCGCTGCCGATCGGTCTCGTCGCCAATCTGGGGTTTGGCCTCGTGCTCGGCGCACTCGCGGTGCTCTTCGAGCGCGGACTGCGCGAAACGTCGACCCCCCGCGTCATTGGATCCCTCATCGGTTTCGCGATCGGCCTCGCGATTGCGCGCGGGATCGAGGCTGGACTCTTCTGGGTCGACAGCAGCGATCACCGCGTCGAGTTCCTCCACAGTTTTCTGCTCATCGCCCTGCCGTATCTCGGCGTGGTCATCGGGGCCAAGCAGGGCGAGTGGCTCGAGCCGGCGCGCCTCGTGACGCTGTTCCGGGCCACCGGGCCCGCACGCCGGTATCGGATTCTCGACACCAGCGTCATCATCGACGGCCGCATCGCGGACGTCTGCGAAACGGGCTTCATCGACGGGACGCTCGTCATTCCACAGTTCGTGCTCAAAGAACTGCAGCTCGTCGCGGATTCGTCCGATTCGATGAAACGGAACCGCGGCCGGCGTGGCCTCGACATTCTTCAGAAGATTCAGAAAATGGGCGGGCTCGAGGTCGTCATCTCCGACGTCGATTTCCCCGACGTCCGGGAAGTCGATCTCAAGCTGATTGAGCTGGCGCGCACGCTTCAGGGCAAGATCGTCACGAACGACTTCAACCTGAACAAGGTCGCGCAGCTGCGCGGCGTCGAAGTGCTGAATGTCAACGAGCTCGCCAACTCGCTCAAACCGGTCGTCCTGCCCGGCGAGCAGATGAAGGTGTTCATCCTGAAAGAGGGGAAGGAATACAACCAGGGTGTCGCCTATCTGGACGACGGCACGATGGTGGTCGTGGACAACGCCCGCAAGATGATCAGCAAGACCATCGACATCGTCGTCACCAGCGTGCTGCAGACGACGGCCGGAAAGATGATCTTCGGCCGCTATGTGGAATCGAGCTCCGGACCGTCGTCCCCTTCTTCGTCTTCACCCGCCGGCGCGTCGGAACGGGCGCCCGAAGAAAACGGCAAGACGCGCCTGCGTCAGGCGGTCTCGTCGCAGCAGACCTGAACCGGGAATTTACAATTAGGAATTAGGAATTGAGAATTCGTCGACGAATTCCCAATTTCCAATTGTACATTCTCAATTTCTGAGTTTGGACACCCTCCACCGGTCGTTGGCCGATTATCCATCGTGCTCGTACAATGCTGCGCGCGTGCCTCCCTATCACTGGTGGCGGACCGTTTTCTTCCTGATTCCCGCCATCACCATCTACACCATCATCCTCGGCGCGGCGTCAATCGTCTCGAGCCTGTTCGATCGGTACGGCTACTTCGCCCACCGCTGCGCCCGTGCCTGGTCGTGGCTGATTCTCTGGACCACGGGCGTTCGTGTCACGGTTGAAGGCCTCGAGCGGCTGACGCCCGGGACGACCTACGTCTTCGTGTCGAACCATCAAAGCATTTACGACACGCCGGTCCTTTTCGCATCGCTGCCGTACCAATTGCGAATCATCGCCAAGGAATCGCTCGCAAAGTTCCCGGTGCTCGGCTGGCACCTGAAGCGCGGACGGCATCTGTTCGTCGATCGCCGAAAGCCCGATCGCGCGGGGATCCTCGCGCGGTGGCGGTCGCTCGTGTCCGAGGGGCTGTCGCTCATGATCTTCGCCGAGGGAACGCGCAGCCCCGATGGACACGTCGGGCGCTTCAGGGCCGGGAGCTTTCTGCTGGCCATCGAAGCGGGCCTGCCGATCGTGCCGCTCGCCATCACCGGGACGCGCCGCGTCATGCCCAAGGGACGGCTGCAAACCGAGCCTGCCCGCGTCACGCTCGTGATCCACGATCCGATCCCCGCTCCGGTCATCGAGGCGCCCACGGTCCGGGACGCGAAGCGGTGGGCGCGCGAGGTCCACGACATCGTGTTGGCGGCCGTCGAGGCCCGCCAGACCCCGACGCTATAATCAGGGTTTGTCCAAGATACACGTCACAGCGATCATCGCGGCCGGGGGACGCGGTCAGCGGTTCGGCGGCATGCTGCCCAAGCAGCTCGTCACCGTTGGAGGGCGAGCGCTTCTCGAGCGTAGCGTCGCGGTATTCGTGACGCACCCGGAGATCGACGAGGTGATCGTGGCGCTGCCCGCGGAGCTCGTCAGAGATCCTCCGGTGTACTTGACGGCCGTTTCCAAGCCGTTGCGCATCGTGGCCGGAGGCGACCGGCGGCAGGATTCCGTCACGAACGGCTTCCGAGCGGCGAGTGAACGAACCGACGTGATTGTCGTGCACGACGCGGCGCGCCCGTTCGCCACAGCCAGCCTCGTCTCGCGCACGATTGCCGCAGCCGCTGAATCGGGCGCTGCCGTGGCGGCACTGGCCGCGGGGGATACCGTGAAGCAGATCAGGGCGGTGGACGATCCGGCTGAAGCCGGACGCTCCATTCCGGTAGATCGTCCGGCAGGCGGTCCGGCGAACGGTCCGACTGACGGGCAAGGTCCGGCTGAAGCTCGGCGCTACGTACGGGAGACACTGCCGCGCGAACGCATCTTTCTGGCACAGACGCCCCAGGCGTTTCGGCGCGACGTCCTCGGCGATGCGCTGGCTCTCGCGAACACCGCATCCGACGTCACGGACGAGGCCACGCTTGCCGAGCGTGCGGGGCACGCAGTCAGGATTGTCGAGGGAGAGCGGACGAACATCAAGATCACGACGCCGGAGGATCTGCTCTTTGCGGAAGCGATCGCTGGGGGCTCGACGCGTGCGGGCGCGGCATCAGACTCGGGTCTGCGGCTGGGCACGGGCTACGATCTCCACACGCTCGTCGCAGGCCGTCCGCTCATCCTCGGGGGCGTGACGATTCCGTCCGATCGTGGCGCGCTGGGACACTCCGACGCCGATGTCGTCTGTCACGCTGTCACCGATGCCATCCTTGGCGCGAGCAATCTGGGCGACATCGGGCGGCACTTTCCCGATACCGACTCGCGCTGGAAGGGTGCATCGAGCCTCGATCTGCTGGCGCGCGCTTCGGCACTGGTCGTCGAGCGCGGCTTCGGCATTGGCAATATCGACGTGACCGTGATCCTCGAGAGGCCGAGGATCAAGGAGCACATCGACGCGATGCGGGCGGCGGTTTCCGCCGCGCTCGGAATCGAACCGGATCGCGTGAGCATCAAGGGGAAGACCAATGAGGGTGCTGACGCCGTCGGTCGCGGTGAGGCGATCGTCGCACACGCCGTGGCGCTTCTAATCTCAGTCCCCAAAACTAATCCCTAATCCCTAATCCCCAATCCCCAATCCCTAATCCCTGATGAGAGTCCGCTTCGCTCCCAGCCCCTCGGGTCAGCTTCACGTCGGCAACGCACGCACGGCGTTGTTCAACTGGTTGCTCGCCCGGGGCTCGGGCGGAGCGTTCATCCTGCGGATTGAAGATACCGACGTCGAGCGATCGACGCCCGAATCAGAGGCGACGATCTTTCGCGACATGCGCTGGCTGGGCCTCGACTGGGACGAGGGCCCCGATGTCGGCGGCGCCCGCGGACCGTACCGCGCGTCCGAGCGGCTGCACCTGTACCAGTCATATGCGACAGAGCTCCTGAACGCCGGCGCCGCCTATTACTGCTTCTGCTCGACCGAGCGGCTCGAGGAGGAGCGAAGAGCGGCGGTTGCCGCCGGTCGGCCGGCGCTGTACGCGGGCACGTGCAGGCAGATTCCGCCCCGGGAGGCCGAAGCGCGCATCCACGCCGGACAACCGGCCGCCGTGCGTTTCCGTGTGCCTGAAAACCGGGAGGTGGTCTTCACCGATGTGGTGCGCGGTGACGTGCGGTTCCACACCGACGTCATCGGTGATCCGGTCATCATGCGCCCCGGCGGCATGCCGGCGTACAACTTCGCCGTCGTGATCGACGATGCGTTGATGGCGGTGACGCATGTGGTGCGGGGGGAGGATCACATCTCGAACACCCCGAGACAGATCCTGATGTACGAGGCGCTCGGGTTTCCGCTGCCGGAGTTCGCGCATCTGGCGATCGTGCTGGGCCCCGACCACACCAAGCTATCGAAGCGTCATGGCGCGACGTCGGTGGCGGAGCGCAGGCTCAAGGGATATCTCCCTGAAGCGCTCGTCAACTATCTCGCGCTCATTGGGTGGTCGCCGGGCGGCGGTGACGAGCTTCTCCCGATCCACGAGCTGGCCAAGCGCTTTTCGCTCTCCGACGTCGTGTCGGCGGCGGGAGTGTTCGACGAGGAAAAGCTCGCGTGGGTGAATCGCCACTATCTGAAGATGGCGGAGCCCGCGCGGCTTGCGGAGCTGACGCTCCCGTTTTTTCGCGCGGCAGGGTTCGAGATGGCGCCCGACGCGATCGGCGTGGAGTTCCTGGCGTCGGTGGTCCCGGTCGCTTCCGGGGTCGTTGATCGCCTCGACCAGGTGCCCGCACGACTCTCGTTCCTGTTCGCCTACGACCCGGCGATGGCGCTGACGGACGAGCACGTGCGCGGTGAAATGCGTGCGGAAGGCGCGCGCTCGGTCGTGCACGCGCTTGCCGAGGTGCTCGCCGGCGCGCCCCGCCTCGACCGCGACGGGTTCCGCGCCGCTGCGAATGAGGTGAAGGCGAAGACGGGGCAGAAGGGGAAGGCCTTGTTTCACCCGATTCGGGTCGCGTTGACGGGGCGCACCGAGGGGCCGGAGCTCGATCTGGCGATACCCGCGATCGATCGCGGCGCGGAGTTGCCGCCCGACGCCGGGCTCCCGAAGATCCTCGGCTGCCGCGAGCGCGCGGCCGCGTTTGTGCAGTCGCTTGGATAGCCGCCAACGATCAACGCGAAGGCCGCGGGACAGCGCAGAGTCGGTTGGGGGAATCACGGGCCACGAAGTACGAGGCCACGAAAACACGACGCCACGAAAACACGAAAACACGAAAACCAAAATGACTCTGCGGTCTCCGCGGGCCCTGCGTCTAACGGCGTGATGCCCGTATGCTGATCTACGGCGTCAATCCCGTTCTCGAAGCATTGCGCGCTGGACGCGTCAAGGAGCTGCGCGTCAGCGATCGCGCGGGCGGGCGCGTCGCGGAGCTCGTGAAGGCGGCCGCCCGGGAGGGGATTGCGGTCCGACGCGTGGCGGCCGGCGATCTCGATCGCCTGGCGCGCGGCGGTGTTCACCAGAGTGTCGCCGCGGAGCTGCGGGAGCCCGCGAACCTCGACATCGGTGACCTGATCGCGGGCGCGAAAGGCGCGCCGCTTGTCGTCGTGCTCGACAGCATCGAGGATCCTCACAACGTTGGCGCCATCCTGCGGAGCGTCGACGCCGCCGGTGCGGACGGCGTGATCCGGCAGTCGCGCCGGGCGGCGCCGCTCGGGGGCGCGGCGGCAAAGGCGTCGGCGGGTGCCGTGGCGCACGTGAAGATTGCGGAGGTGGTCAACATCGCGAGAGCGCTGGAGGAGCTGAAGGCGGCGGGGGTCTGGACCGTGGGGCTCACCGGCGACGTCCAAAAACCATACGATCAGGTCGATCTGACCCTGCCCACCGCCCTTGTCCTGGGGGCCGAGGGATCTGGCCTGCGACGGCTCGTTCGCGAGCGCTGCGATTGGATGGTGTCCATCCCTCTTCACGGGCACGTGCAGAGTCTCAACGTCTCGGTCGCGGCCGGCATTGCCCTTTTTGAGGCCGTCAGGCAGAGGAGCCGGGTGAGCCAGGTCAGCCGTTCACCGGCCCCGCCGAGTCCGGGCAAACACCATAAGATTTGAATGGCCAGAAGCTTGCCCATCTGGCACAGGAAGTGCTAAAGTTCACCTTTTGTCTGGCTGGCGTAGCTCAGTTGGTAGAGCAGCTGATTTGTAATCAGCAGGTCGGGGGTTCAAGTCCCTTCGCCAGCTCCAACCGACTGGCGCATCGGTCCGCAGGGAAAGCGTCGAAGCCACGAGATTCCAAATAACACAGTTGGCGAGGTAGCGAAGCGGTCAAACGCAGCAGACTGTAAATCTGTCGCCCTAGCGGCTTCGAAGGTTCGAGTCCTTCCCTCGCCACCACTCGGAAGGGGTGATGGGGTGACGTGGTGAACGGGTGGGGTAGGGACGTGATGAACGCATCGCACCGCCACCACATCATTCCATCACCACGTGATTAGCGGGAGTAACTCAGTGGTAGAGTCACAGCCTTCCAAGCTGTTGGTCGCGGGTTCGATCCCCGTCTCCCGCTCCATCCGCCGACGCGCGCGAGGTAGGCAGGCGCGCTATGGCGAGATGCCGCGCCCTAGCGCCGACGGCGCGCCTTCGCTCGCTTCGCGAGCTACGGCTGGCAAGCTCGGATGCACTCTGGCTCCGCGAAGGCGAGCGTCGGCTGGCAATTCAGGGGTAAGGACGAGGCACCAAGGACCAGATTGGGCCGATGTAGCTCAGTTGGCAGAGCGCGTCCTTGGTAAGGACGAGGTCACCAGTTCGATTCTGGTCATCGGCTCCAGCCTTCGCCTCGCCGAAGCTATCGAGTGTGCGCGGCTCCGGCTCGGCAAGCCAGCCGGCGCGATAGCGAAGGCGGGCTACGGCTGGCAAGCCAGCTGAGACTCCACCGGACAAGCGCAAGGGCGACTTGTCCGCCAAAGCCTGAGGTGTGAAGGCGGACGACAACGACGTCGATAGTTACAAGAGGACCTGAGACGACATGGCCAAAGAAAAGTTCGATCGCAGCAAGCCGCACGTGAACGTCGGCACCATCGGCCACATCGACCACGGCAAGACGACGCTCACCGCGGCGCTCACCAAGGTCGCTTCCGAAAAGGGCTGGGCAAAGTACGTCTCGTACGACGAAGTTGCCAAGGCGTCCGAGTCGCAGGGGCGCCGCGATGAGTCGAAGGTGATGACGATCGCCACCAGCCACGTCGAGTATTCGACGGCGAAACGGCACTACGCGCACGTGGACTGCCCCGGTCACGCCGACTACATCAAGAACATGATTACCGGCGCCGCGCAGATGGACGGCGCCATTCTCGTCGTCAGCGCCGTCGACGGCCCGATGCCGCAGACGCGCGAGCATGTGCTGCTCGCGTATCAGGTCAATGTGCCGTGCCTCGTCGTGGCCCTCAACAAAGTGGACGCGATCGACGACCCGGAACTGCTCGACCTCGTCGAGCTGGAAGTGCGCGAGCTGCTCAAGACCTACAAGTTTCCGGGCGACGACGTTCCGGTTGTCCGCGTCTCGGCGCTCAAGGCATTGGAGGGCGATCCCGAAGGGGTCGCGGGCGTCCTCAAGCTGATGGAAGCGCTCGACAGCTACGTGCCGCTTCCGCTGCGGGAGATCGACAAGCCGTTCATGATGCCGATCGAAGACGTCTTCTCGATTTCGGGTCGCGGCACCGTCGTCACCGGCCGCGTCGATCGCGGTCAGGTGAAGGTCGGCGAGGAAGTCGAGATCGTCGGGTTCAGGCCGACCGAGAAGAAGGTCGTCACCGGCGTCGAGATGTTCCGCAAGCTGCTCGATTCGGGCGTAGCCGGCGACAACATCGGTGTGCTGCTGCGCGGCGTGGAAAAGACCGACGTCGAGCGCGGCCAGGTGCTGGCCAAGCCCGGTTCGATCAAGCCGCACACCAAGTTCAAGGGCGAGGTCTACATCCTGTCGAAGGAAGAGGGCGGCCGTCACACGCCGTTCTTCAACGGCTATCGTCCGCAGTTCTACATCCGGACCACCGATGTCACCGGCACGCTGCATCTGCCCGAAGGCGTCGAGATGGTGATGCCAGGCGACAACACGACGATCAGCGGCGAGCTGATGACGCCGGTCGCGCTCGAGAAGGGCGCCCGGTTCGCGATCCGCGAAGGCGGCCGCACCGTCGGGGCGGGCACCATCACGGAGATCATCGAGTAGGAGCAGTGATTGGGGATTGGGGAATCGGGATTGGCCGCATGAGCTAATCCCTAATCCCCAATCCCTAATCACCGATCCCTACGAGGCCTCAGCCATGAGAGACATCATTGCGCTGGCGTGCGGCGAATGTAAGCGCCGCAACTACAGCACGACGAAGAACAAGAAGAAGACGACCGAGCGTCTCGAGATGAGCAAGTTCTGCCGGTTCTGCCGGAAGCACACGGCTCACAAGGAGACCAAGTAGGAGTACGGATTAGGGAGTAGGGATTGGGGATTAGGGATTAGGGAGTGGGGATTAGGGAGTGGGGATTAGAAGAGCAGAAAACGCCTTGTCTACTCCCTACTCCCTAATCCCCAATCCCTGCCCTGTAGGCCAGTAGCTCAATTGGCAGAGCACCGGTCTCCAAAACCGGGGGTTGGGGGTTCGATTCCCTCCTGGCCTGCCAGTCCTTCGCGAGTCAGTAGGAAGTCAGAAGGAAGAAGTCAGAAGTTTGAAAGTAGACGTTTATGGCGGCAAACAGTTCGAACCCGACGGCAATGGAGACGATGCGGGATGCAGCCGGTGGGCGCTTCGAGCGCGCGCGGTTGTTTCTCAGCGAGGTCAGAAACGAGCTGAAGCGCGTCACCTGGCCGTCGCAGAAGGAAGTGTACGCCACGACTATCGTCGTCATCCTGACGGCTGTGGCCATCGGGCTGTACCTCTTCGCGCTCGACCAGGTGCTCCTGAACGCGGTGGCGTGGCTCTTCCGGCGGTTTGGTGCGGGGGTATGACGGACGTCGCCACCAAGAGCTGGTACATCGTCCACACCTACTCCGGCTTCGAGAAGAAGGTGGCCGAATCGCTCACCGAGCGCGTCAAGGCGTACGGGCTGCAGAGCGATATCGGCGAAGTCCTGATTCCGACCGAAGACGTGGTCGAGATGCGCGGCGGCCGGAAAGTGGTGACCGCGAAACGGTTTTTCCCGGGCTACATCCTGGTCGAGATGAACATGTCCGACCACGCGTGGCACGTCGTGAAGAACACGCCGAAGGTGACCGGGTTCGTGGGCGCGGGCGCCAAGCCGACGCCGCTCAGCAAGGACGAAGTCGAGCAGATTCTGACGCAGGTCAAGACGGCGGCGGAGAAGCCCAAGCCGAAATACATGTTCGAGAAAGGTGAGCAGGTGCGGATCAACGAAGGGCCGTTCACCAGCTTCAACGGCGTGGTCGACGAGGTCAATGTCGACAAGAACACGTTGAAGGTGATGGTGACGATCTTCGGCCGCGCGACACCCGTCGAGCTCGACTTTCTGCAGGTGGAAAAAATCTAGTCATGAACCACGAAGGACACGAAGGCCAAACGGGCTTCGTGAGCTTCGTGGCTTCGTGGTGAAAGACAAGGAACATGGCGAAGAAAGTTCAGGCAATGGTGAAGCTCCAGATTGCCGCCGGCAAGGCGACGCCGGCGCCCCCCGTGGGCACCGCCCTCGGTCCTCAGGGCGTGAACATCATGGACTTCTGCAAGAACTTCAACGCGAAGACGACGAAGGACGAAGGGCTGATCATCCCGGTCGTCGTCACGATTTACGCGGATCGGTCCTATACCTTCATCACCAAAACGCCCCCGGCGCCGGTCCTGCTCAAGCGCGCGGCGAACATCGCGAAGGGGTCGGCTGAACCGAACAAGACGAAGGTCGGGACGGTTACGGCGAAACAGGTCGAGGATATCGCGAAGCTGAAGATGCCCGACCTGAACTGCGACTCGCTCGAATCGGCGATCAAGACGGTGGCAGGGACGGCCCGATCGATGGGGATCGACGTCATCGGGTAGGACGGGGAATTTACAATTAGGAATTCAAAATTAGGAATGCGTCGCGCCAAATCCAGAATGGGAAATCAGGAATGCGTCACGAATTCCTAATTCCGCAATTCAGAATGGGAAATTCAGGAATGCATCACGAATTCCTAATTCCTAATTGTAAATTGTAAATTGAGTGGGAGCGCTCTCGAGGCGCGTTTGCACCACGGAGGTAATGGAATGCGCAAGCACGGGAAGAAATACACCGCGGCCCGGGCGCAGGTGGCCGCCGATCGCACGTATTCGATCGAGGAAGCCATCCCGCTCGTGCAGAAGGTCAAGTACGCCACATTCGATGAGACCGTCGAACTGACGCTGCGGCTCGGCGTCGATCCGAAGCACGCCGATCAGATGGTGCGCGGCACCGTGGTGCTCCCGCACGGTCTGGGCAAGACCAAGCGCGTCCTCGCGATCGCCGGCGGCGAAAAACAGAAAGAAGCGCAGGAAGCCGGCGCCGATATCGTGGGCGGGGAAGAGCTCGTGGAGAAGATCATGGGCGGCTGGACGGACTTCGACGCGGTCGTGGCCACCCCCGACATGATGCGCGCGGTCGGCAAGCTCGGCAAGGTCCTCGGTCCGAAGGGGCTGATGCCGAACCCGAAGACCGGCACCGTCACCGTCGACATCGCGAAAGCCATCAGGGAAATCAAGGCCGGCAAGGTTGAGTTCCGGGTGGACAAGACGGGCATCATTCACGCGCCGCTCGGCAAGACCTCGTTCCCGAGCGACTCGCTCCTTGCCAATGCGCACGCGCTCGTCGAG
>JAHFUL010000048.1:12202-19486 GCA_023265155.1 Acidobacteriota bacterium | reverse complement strand
TTGGGCGGTAAGGCCACCACTGCGGCCGAACGACGTCGGGTCAGGTCCAGTGCCGTGCTCGAGGCGGCTAAGCTCGACCAATGGTGTAGGAGTAATTCTTACGCTGGCCGGAACACGTCAGATCGGCCAAACCGCGTAATTCTTGCTCAATTGGGTCGCTGCGTCTCGCGACTCAATTCTGCCAATTCATGTAAAGCGTTGATTTATCTAGCATAAGTCGATTGGCAGCACCTTTGGATGAGCCGGGGCGTGACTTGTCGCAGGCTCATCTTCTTCGCGGTGCTCGGCCATCTGGTGCTGGGGACTGGTTCGAAAGTCAGTGCAACACCGCAACAACTGCCACCGAGGGTTCCGACGTTCAGGACCAGCGTCGATCTCGTGCGCGTCGGCGCCGTCGTTCGCGACCGCAAAGGACGCTTCGTCAAGAACCTGTCGGCGCGAGATTTTGTCATTCTCGATGGCGACCAGGTTCAAAAGATTAGCGATTTTCAGGTGGACCGCCCGGGTCTCAGCATCGCCTTGCTGATGGATGTCAGCGGCAGCATGGAAGCGCGGATGGACAGCGCGCGCGAAGCCGCGAAGTACGTGTTGACCGGGCTCGATCAGATCCGCGACGAAGCGGCAGTCTTCACGTTCGCCACACAGCTCGACGAAGTCCAACCGTTCACGCTCGCATTGCAGGAGTTGCCGCAGAAGCTGTCAGGGGTGAGACCGTTCGGCGCGACCTCGCTGCACGACGCCATCGCCGGGACGGCGGCGCGGCTCACCAGTCGCGAAGGTCTTCGCCGCGCCGTGATCGTGTTCACGGACGGCAGCGACAACTGGAGCCGGCTCTCCGCCGCCGAGGCGTCCGCTGCGGCGAGCGAGATCGACGTGCCCGTCTACATTGTCGGCATCGTGCCGCTCATCGACAATCCCTCGTCCGGTATTTCGGCGATCACACCTGAACGCACAGGGATTGCCAGCACGTTGTCGAATCTCGCGTCGTTGACGGGCGGGCGCAGCTTCAGCGCCACCACACCGCTGGATCGCAGCGTCATCGCGCAGCAGATTCTCGACGAGCTGCGGCACCAGTACCTCATCGCCTTTCAAGCCAGCCGCAAGCCGGGCTGGCATGCGCTCGTTGTCCGCATGCGTGACAAGGATCTCGTGGTTCGCGCGCGAAGTGGGTATAACGCGGGGCAATCTCGCCCGATTTCGTAGGCAGGAGGCATCATGTTCCGGAAACTCGTCATGGCTGTTCCGATCGCGGCGCTCGTGGCTGGCGGGACCACCGCGTGTGCGACGAAGAAATTCGTGCGCACGAGCGTCGGCGAAGTGAACGCAAAGGTCGATTCACTCGGCCGCTCGGTCGAGGAAACCCAGGAGCGTACGCGTCAGAATGAGGGACGCATCTCCGAAGTCGACCAGAAGGCGCAGGCCGCCGGTCAGGCTGCGAGTCAGGCCAACCAGGCAGCGAATCAGGCCAACCAGTCGGCACTGCAGGCCAACTCCGCGGCCAGTGTCGCGACCAATCTGGCGAACACGGCTGGAACCAAGGCGGACACCGCGAACTCCAAAGCGGACGCCGTCGATCGCGCGTCCAAGCGTATCGTGTTCGAGGTCGTGCTGAGTGAGGACCAGGGCAACTTCAAGTTCAACAAGGCGGAGCTGCCCGACGAGGCGAAGGCCCGGCTGGACGAGCTGATCAGCCAGATCAAAGCCGATCCGAAAGGTGCCTACTTCGAGATCGAAGGACACACCGACAGCGTCGGCTCGGCGGTCGTGAACGACAAGATCGGAATGGAGCGAGCGGAATCAGTGAAGCGGTATCTCTATGAGCATCATCAGATTCCGCTGCACAAGATCAATGTGATCAGCTACGGCAAGGAAAAGCCGGTGGCGCCCAACAACACCAAGGACGGCCGCGCCCAGAACCGCCGCGTGGTGATCAAGGTTCTGGCGTAGTCGGGTTCGGCTCGTCGCTGGTCGCAGGCGGCATGGTGGTGGGTCTCCTGTGGGGCCGGTCATCAGCCGCCTCCGACGGCTTTGACAGGTCCCCGAGGGCATCGATGTTCACCCCCGGCGTCGACGACCGGGAAGCTTCAGTGTCAGAGCCTGAGAAAGCCGCCGTCGGAGCCGAGCCGGTTGCCGAGTCGCACCGGCGCCGTTCCTCGATAGCGACCACCCGGCTCGTTCTGCTACCCTCTCGCGATGCCGACTCGCACAGAGCTCAGTCTCCGTCTGCCCAACAGCCCCGGCGCGCTCGCCGCCGTGTGTCGTCTCCTTTCCGACGAGCGGGTGAATATCAACGCCCTGTCGCTCGACGGGGGCGGCCAGCTGCGCCTGATCGTCGACAATCATGTCCTCGGCGCCGGCGTGCTTCGGGCGCGCCATCACCAGGTGACCGAACGTGACGTGCTGGTGCTCTCGGTCGCCAACGCGCCCGGCGGACTGGCGCCGGTCGTGAAGCTCGTGGCCGATGCCGGGGTGAACGTGGACTACGCGTACGGCGGGGCGTCCGAAGGCGGCCCCGGCGCCGTGGTCGTGCTCGGTGTCGATAACGCCCAGCGGGCAGCGGCTGCGGCCGGGGCGTAAGGCCGGGAATTTGGTCATCTGGTCATCTGGTCATTTGATTTGATCTGATTTGATCGTTTGAAATGGTCGGCTCAAATGGCCAGATGGCGAGATGACCAGATGACCAGATGATCAATTCATGAAGCTGTATGTGGAAACGATGGACGCGACCGTGGTTGAGGTGGGCCCCGACGGGCGCGTGCGACTTCAGGACGAAGCGTGGAGCGCCCCGACTTTTCAGGAGCGGCGCGCCATCATTTACGCGGCCGAGAACGAGCTCGCCGCATTGAGAGAACTGCTCGAGATTCTTGACCCGGAAGGCCGGGTAACCCGATCGGAGAGCGATTCGACCTGATTCAGGTCGGGCGGAGCCTGACGAACAAAAGGCGAACATTAGCAGGTTCACGTAAGGCCGGCGTCAGGATTTGTTGTAAGTGCGGTCGGCTTCGACTATCCTTGGCCATTCTGTTTTCTCTTGCCCATGAGGGGGCTCGATTCATGGCTTCGAAAGACGAAAAACCAGACAAGCCCGAACGTTTCAGCGTTAGCCGGCGCGACTTCCTGAAGTCGGCCGGTGTCACCGGCATCGCGGCGGGCGTCGTGGGGGGCGCCGCCGAACTCGATGCTCAGACGGGTGCGGCCGCGCGCGTGCTTGGCCCCGGCGACGTGCCCGTGCAGCTCACGGTGAACGGCCGCCGCATTGATCTTCGGATCGAGCCGCGCGTCACCCTGCTCGATGCGATGCGCCAGCGCGCCGATCTCACCGGCAACAAGCGCGTCTGCGATCGCGGCACGTGCGGCGCCTGCACGATGATCGTGGACGGACGCTCCGTCTACTCGTGCTCGACGCTGGCCATCGAGGTGCAAGGCAAGCAGGTGCGCACCGTCGAAGGACTCGTCAGCGCGAACGGCACCATGCATCCCGTGCAGCAGGCGTTCTGCGATCAGGACGCGATGATGTGCGGCTTCTGCACGCCAGGGTTCGTCATGGCGACCGTGGCGCTACTGGAGAAAAACCGCAATCCAACTGAGGCCCAGGTTCGCAAGGGTCTTGACGGCAACATCTGTCGCTGCGGCACGTTCGTCCGCGTCCTTGAAGCAGCGATGAAATCGAGGGGGGTGGCCCGTGCCTAATTTTGATCAGCAGCCGCCAGCTGGCGGCGGCGCACCGACACCTCAGGGTCGTGGCGGCGCACCGGGAGGCGCACCTCCTGCCGGCGGTCGCGGAGCCGCTCCCGCAGGTGGCGCCGCTCCCCAGGGTCGCGGAGCGGCACCACCGGCGCCGCCCTCCGCCCTCGCGCTCAAGTACCCGTGGCCCGCGAAGCCGGTTCTGCTTGGCACGAGGGTCAAGCGGATCGACGGACCCGACAAGGTCACCGGCCGCGCGAAGTACACCCACGACATCAATCGGCCCGGGATGCTCTACGGCAGGATCATCCGCTCGCCGCTTCCGCACGCGCGGATCGTGTCGATCGATTTGTCCGCGGCCTTGAAGGCCCCGGGCGTCAAGGCGGCGTACAACGTGAAGGAGCCGGGCGCCCAGGTGATGTACCAGGGCGACACCGTTGCGGCCGTTGCCGCCGACACGGAAGAGCGGACCAAGGACGCCGCGCGTCTCGTCAAAGTTGAGTACGAGGCACTGCCGCACTTCGCCAACGAAGAGCAGGCGATGGATCCTGACGCGCCGGTTGTGTTCATGGGCGGCAATACCAGACCAGGAACCGCGCAGGACGTCGGCGACATCGAAGCCGGCTTCAAGCAGTCGGCCCACATCATCGAAGCGACGTACTACACGCACGTCATCACCCACGTCTGCCTCGAGTCGCACTCCATCGTGGCCGAGTGGGAAGGCGACAAGCTGACAGCCTGGTGCTCGACGCAGGGCGTCTTCCCCTCGCAGCAGGGGCTGGCGATGGGTCTCGGCATTCCGGCAGCCAACGTCCGCGTGATTACTCAGTACATGGGCGGCGGGTTTGGCAGCAAGCTGCAGGCGGGAGCTGAAGCCGTCATCGGCGCGAAGCTTTCGCAGATGGCAAAGCTGCCGGTCAAGCTCACGCTCGATCGCAAAGAAGAGCACCTGGATACCGGGAATCGTCCATCGGCGGGCGCAAAGGTCAAGGCCGGCGTGACCGCGGACGGCACGCTCACCTCGTACCAGGCAGACAGCTGGGGCACGGGCGGCGCCGGTCAGGGCGTGGGCAATTTGCCGATCCCGTACATCTACACGTTCCCGAACCGGAAGCGCACGCACAAGGACGTCTACATCAACAGCGGCACCCAGCGGCCGATGCGCGCGCCGGGTCACCCGCAGGCCTGCTTCCTCACCGAAGTCCTGATGGACGAGCTCGCCGATCGCGTGAAGATGGATCCGGTCGAGTTCCGCATCAAGAATGCACCCGTGCAGGTTCCGAGCGCGATGTACCGAACCTACCTGCCGGAAGGGGCGAAGCTGTTCGGCTGGGACAAGCGCCACGCGACGGGAGATCCGACGCCGGGGCCGATCAAGACCGGGTTCGGCGTCTCGGTTCACACGTGGGGTGGCGGCGGCAGCGGCACCCAGGCGCACTGCGACATCATGGCCGACGGCACCGTCGTCATGAAGTGCGGAACGCAGGACATCGGTACGGGCACGCGCACCATCGTCGCGCTTGTCACGGCCGAGACACTTGGTCTGCCGATCACCGCGGTTCGCGCGGAAATCGGCGACACCAACTATCCGCGCAGCGGCGGATCGGGTGGCAGCACGACGGCGCCATCGGCCATGCCGGCCATTCGTCTCACCGCGGCGAAGGCGCTCGAGGCCCTGTTCGTGAAGGTGGCGCCGACGCTCGGCGTGTCGGCAGACACGCTCGTCGCGACCAACGGGCGCATCCACGTGAAGGATGACCCGACGAAGGGCGTGACGTGGAAGGACGCGTGCAAGACGCTCGGGGCCGATACGATTTCGGTCGACCATATGTGGGAGGCCGGCTTATCGAGCGTCAACTCGAGCGGCGCCCAATTCACCGAAGTGGCGGTCGACATCGAAACGGGCATCGTGAAAGTCAAGCGGATCCTCGCCATCCAGGATTGCGGCCTGGTCGTGGACAGGCTCACCTGCGAGAGTCAGATCTATGGCGGCGTCATCAGCTCGATGAACTTCGCGCTCTATGAGGACCGCATCCTCGACAGGGTCACCGGTCAGATGGTGAACCCGAACATGGAAATGTACCTGCTGGCGGGCATGTCGGACATTCCGAAGATCGACATCATCCTGAAGGACATGCCGGAACGCGGGGTGGTCGGTGTGGGTGAGCCCCCGACGGTGTCGCTCTCGGCGGCCATTGCGAATGCCGTGCGCAACGCCACCGGCGCGGCCATTCGAAGCTTGCCGCTCCACCCGCACAAGATTCTCGCCGCGATCGAGCAACAGAAGGCAGGAGGGACGCTGTGAAGGCTTTCGCCTACGTTAATCCCGCGAACGAGAAAGAAGCGGTCGCCGCTCTCAGGGATGCCGGCGTGGCCATGCCGATCGGCGGCGGCCAGGACATCCTCGCTCGCATGAAGGACTACATCACCGCACCGGATCGGCTCGTCAACATCAAGAACGCGCTCGATGCGACGATCACGCCGGTCGCCGGCGGACTGAGAATCGGCGCCGCCGTGAAGATTGTCGACCTGGCGGAGAACGCCCAGGTGAGCCGTCTCTACCCCAACATCAGTGCGGCGGCCATCGAGGTCGGCACCCCGCAGATTCGCAATCAGGGGACGGTCGGCGGCAACATCAATCAGAGACCGCGCTGCTGGTATTTCAAGAACGAAGAGTTCCTGTGCTACAAGAAGGGCGGCAACCGCTGCTTCGCACCGGCCGGGGAAAACCAGTACCACGCGATCTTCGGCAACGACGGTCCCAGCCACATCGTGCATCCATCCAGTCTCGCGGTGCCCTTCCTCGCCTACGGCGCGAAGTTCCGCGTCGTGAGCGCATCGGGCGAGCGCGAGGTTGCAGCCGCCAACTTCTTCACGCTGCCCACCTTGCAGAACGTCCTCAAGGAAAATGTCCTGGCGGACGATGAGCTGCTGACGCACGTGATCCTGCCGGCGCCCGGAACCGCTCGGCATGGTCACTACGAAGTTCGCTACAAGGAATCGCACGACTGGCCGCTCGCCTTTGCGACGGTCATTCTGAAAATGTCGGGTCAGACCATCTCCAGCGCGAGCGTCGTGCTGGGCGCGGTGGCGCCGATTCCCTGGCGGTCCGAAGAAGCCGAGCGTGCGCTGGTCGGCAAGACGCTCAGCGAAGCGACGGCGGCAGCCGCTGGAGAGGCGGCGGTCCGCGGCGCCGCGCCGCTCAGCCGGAACGGATACAAGGTGCAGGTCACGAAGACGGCCGTGAAGCGCGCCGTCATGCGTGCGGCCGGACTGAGAACCGTCTAGGGAATTGAAGACCGCTGGAAACATTCGATGGAAACAGAAGAGAACCTCCGATCGACGCGAATTGTCTTCGGGGTGCACTGCTTGAAGATTCGGCACAAGGGGATGTACGTTTCTTACGAACCTGATCCGGATCCCGCGGTGTACAACGAGTTGTTCGACTCTGGCTCCTACTGGTGCGCTCAAACACAGACCAGCTTCGGACCTGACGGTCAGCCCGTTCGTCCCGACATCTGCCAGGGCGGGCGAACCTGCTGCGCACTTTGAGGAAGTCGAAGGAAGTTTTGAAGGGGTGATGTGATGATGGGGTGACGG
>JAHFUL010000048.1:0-12102 GCA_023265155.1 Acidobacteriota bacterium | reverse complement strand
TCACTCCTTCACTCCTTCACTCCTTCACTCCTTCACCCCATACCACGGTTCCCATCGCCGAGTAATCCAGATCGCCTCCACCTCCGGCTACGAGTGTGTTGACCAACTGTGTGACGACAGCCGTCGCCGGGATCGCGACCGCGTGCACGGCTGCAGTTTCGTTCGCAATCCGCAGATCCTTCTGATAGAGCTTCGCGCGAAAACCTGGCTTGTAGTCCGCCTTGAGCATCCGCTCGCCGTGCACCTCGAGCACGCGGCTTGCGGCGAAGCCGCCGAGCAGCGCCTGCCGCACGGCCGCGACGTCCACGCCGGCCTTGCGCGCCAGTGCGAACGCCTCACTCACGCCTGCGAGCGCTCCACCGATCGCCATCTGATTGCACACCTTGCATAGCTGTCCCGAGCCTGGTTCGTCCCCGATATGAACAATCCGCTCCGGATGGCCCATGCACTGGAGGATCGGCAACACCCGGTCGAACGCGGTCCTCGTACCGCCGACCATGATCGAGAGCGTTGCGTTCGCGGCGCCAATCTCACCGCCACTGACCGGCGCGTCGAGCATCGCGCCCCCTCTCGACGCGACGAGCGCCGCGAGCTGCTTCGTCGCGGACGGCGAGATGCTGCTCATGTCGACGACCGTGGTGCCCTGGCGCAGGCCGGCAAGAATGCCCTCTGGACCGGTGAGAACCAACTCCACGTCCGATGTGTCTGGCAACATGGTGATCACCACGTCGGCTTGTCGGGCGACCTCTGCCGCGCTCGAGGCTGCTACCGCCCCTTTTGCCGCGAGCTCGTCCACGGGCCCGCGGCTGCGGCTGTGCACGACCAGCCGATGCCCCTTTGCCAGCAGGTGCCCGGCCATGGGGCGTCCCATGACGCCAAGTCCAATAAACCCAACGTTTTCAGCCATGCTCTTATCCTTTGGCGGTGAGAACGAGTTCCGCTATAATACAAACCTAAGTTCTGGAATCCATTTCCTGCTTATAGTGTCCGCTTGATTTGAGGTTGATTATGAAGCGAATGATCGTCCTGGCAGCATTGATCGGGCTTGGCGGTTCACCGCTCCTGGCGGGTGGTGGCAGCACCGTCAGCGGGTCGTACGTCGAAGCGCGGACAGCCGAGGTTTTCACGGGCGGCTGCGTGATGAACAGCGAAGCCGGCACGGCCGGTAAACAGGCCGTGCTTGCGTGGAAGGTCGATCGCGGCACGTTCAACGGCGTGTCGCTCGACGGCCTCTCGGTGGTTGCGGCGTTGTCGGGCACCACGAACCTCGGCATGGTTGAAATGGGGGGGGTTCGCCCGGAAGTCCGCTCGAGCGTCTTCGTGGACGCGCGTGCGAACGCCGCGCAGAAGATGGCGCTCGTGGCGATGGCGAATGACCTCTCGCACGGTGTCATGGGCACCATCGTGAGCGTCATGCCGACACCGATCCAATTCGCAGACAACACCAACGACATTCAGGTCGCGGCCGGTCAGGTCTCGCTCGATGTCAACAAGCATGTCTCGCACGATCCGAGCTGCGGCGCCGAGCAGTGGTTCAAGCCGTTCTCATCGGTTGAGGATGCGACGCTCGGCCTCACCGAACAGCACTCGTTCAGCGGCTCGAACCTCGGCGTGAAGTGGAGCGCTCCGAATCAGCGCTCGTCATTCTTCGGCACCTTCAGCCGCTAAGCGTCAGCAACGCTGCCTTTCGAAAGGCCGGTGGGGAACCAACCCCATCGGCCTTTTCTTTTTCAGCCGTCGCCCCCGCCCATCATCTCTTTTCATCACGAAGACACGAAGACACGAAGCGGACGAGGCCTTTTGATCTTGTCTTCGTGTTCTTCGTGACTCGTGATACACAGACAATGGCTATGGACTTGAATGGACGTGTCGCGCTGATTACCGGCGGCAAACGGATCGGTCTCGTAGTGGCTGAGGAGCTGGCCAAACGCGGCATGGACGTGGCACTTGCCTACGCCCGTTCGCGCGAGGAAGCCGAAGCTGCTGGAGCCCTCGTACGGGCCAATGGCCGGCGGACAGCTGTCTTCCGGGCCGACCTGTCCGGCCCCGAGGCGTGCCTGGCGCTGGTGACGTCCACCGTCCAGGAGCTGGGCCGGGTGGACGTGCTCATCAACATGGCATCGGTGTACAAGGAACGGCCATTTGACGAACTTCGGGTGGCCGACTGGAACGCCGCGGCCGATGTCGATCTCCGCGCCGCCTTTCTCTGCGCGCAGGCGGCCGCGCCGCACATGCGAAAGCAGGGCGGCGGGCGCATCATCAACTTCAGCGACTGGCTCGCCAAGAGCGGCCGGCCGCGCTATCGGGGCTTCCTGCCGTACTACGTCGCCAAAGCCGGTGTGATCGCCCTCACCGAAGCGCTCGCTCTCGAACTGGCCGCGGACCATATTCTTGTGAACGCGATTGCTCCCGGTCCGATCCTGGCGCCGCCCGACACGACGGATGCGGAATTTCGATCCGTCGAACAGGCAACGCCCCTTGGCCGGTGGGGGGGCGAGATCGAGATTGCCAAGGCCATTCTCGGCTTGCTCGACAGCGATTTCATCACCGGTGAAACCATCAGGGTCGACGGCGGCCGCCATATACGCTAGCGCGTTTGTCAGATTCGTGTAGCAGGCGCAGTCGGTCCTTGGTTCTTAGGTGTTGGTCCGTGGTCCGTCCTTG
Organism: Acidobacteriota bacterium; assembly: GCA_023265155.1. Taxonomy (GTDB): domain Bacteria; phylum Acidobacteriota; class Vicinamibacteria; order Vicinamibacterales; family CAVVIG01; genus JBGOTP01. The sequence goes on along the minus strand of JAHFUL010000048.1, from coordinate 9,438 downwards.
GTCCTTGGTCGTGCTTGGTCCTTGGTACTTGGCCTGCCCGTCTGCGTCCGCCGCTCACGCGGCTTCCTCGTGACCAGGGACCGAGGACGAAGGACGACCAAGGACCAGGGACGGACTAAGAACCAAGACCGAAGAACTAGGGACACACACCACTCATCCCTGCGATCTCCGCGGGTTCTGCGGTTGAATCAAGAGCTCGTTACGCCGGCCAGCTCGAGGATCTTCGCAAGCGTGGCCGGTGCGCGGCCGATCGGCAGATTGCTGATGTAGAAATGCCTCGCACCGGCGTCCAGCAGCGAGCGGACGGTCCTCGCGCACACTTCTTCCGCCGTCGCGCCAGCCTCGAATTCCCTGGTAAGACCCTCAATCGGGACCGGCAGAAAGCTCCTCAACGTTTCGAGCGTACGCGGCTTCGCGCTGCGATAGAAGAAGACGCCGAACACCGCCGGCAGCCCCAGCTCGCGGCGCCGCGCCGTGTCGATGAACCGCTGGACCGGCGCCAGACTGTGATGGCTGACGATCTGGGTGAGGTAGAACTCCGCATTGAGATTCGCGGCCAGAAGGTAGTCGACCTGCCGGTCGGGGTCCGCGTGTGGGTTGGCCCAGCCACCGAGCGAGAGGGCCTGATTCTTCGCTCGGAGCAGCTGGCGCAGCTGCCACGCATGTTCCACCGACCGGGGAGCCCCGACCGTCTTGTCGCCTCCAAGGACGACGAGCGACAGAAAACCGTTCTGGTGCGCTCGCTCCGCATACGACAAGCAGTAATCGATGGGATGCTTCGCGGTGAGGAACGGAACGATGCGTTCACGCGGAACGTCTCTGCCAAGGTTGGTGATCAGGTGTCGCAGGTTGTCTTCTTCCCGCGAGCCCGCTGCGCTGTCGGTGAGAAATACGTACGTGCCCTGCTCGGTCAACCGGCGCACCGCGTGATACGTATCGATCCATGCATCCATCCCTTCGGCGGCAGCCAGCTCCGCACGCGGCGGGCGGAGCTCAGCAGCGAAAACCGATGATTCCCGTTTCAGGGCCGTGAGGAGATCAGGCACCAGACGTGATCGCTCGCATCCACGTCAGCTTAGCAGAGGATATATAGTCACTCCATGGCGACGTTGACGTTTCTCGGGGCGGCCGGTACCGTCACGGGCTCCAAGCATCTGCTCGATCTCGGCGAGCGGCGCATTCTGGTCGATTGCGGACTTTTTCAGGGATTGAAGGAGCTGCGCGATCGCAACTGGCAGAGGTTTCCCATCGCGTCAACGTCGATCGATACCGTGATCCTTACGCACGCACATCTCGATCACTGCGGCTATCTGCCGCGGCTCGTCGCTCAGGGTTTCAGAGGCCGTATCTTCTGCACGCCGGGTACTCAGGATCTCACGTCGGTGGTCCTCCGAGACGCCGCGCGCATTCAGGAGGAAGATGCGCGCGACGCCAATCGGCATGGCTATTCGAAACACGAGCCGGCGCTGCCGCTCTACACCCTGGTGGATGCCGAGAGAACGCTCACGCAGCTGCAGCCGGTGGGATTCAACCGGCCGGTGCCGGTGGCGCCCGGCGTCGAGGTTGAGTTCCTCAACGCCGGGCATCTGCTCGGCTCGGCCTACGCCCGGGTTCGGACCGGCGGCAAGACGATCCTCTTCGGCGGCGACCTGGGACGGTACGGCCGGCCCGTGCTTCCCGATCCCACGCCGGTGGAGCAGGCCGACGTCCTTCTCGTCGAATCAACCTACGGTGACCGGCTGCATGAGCCAGACGATGGCGGGACGCGTCTTGCGCACATCGTCAACGACGCCGCATCAAGGGGCGGCAAGCTGATCATTCCGGCGTTCGCCATCGGCCGCGTCGAGGAAGTGCTGTACTGGCTCAGGCGCCTTGAAGACGAGAAGCGGATCCCGATCCTGCCGGTCTACGTGGACAGCCCTATGGCGGGCCGGGCGCTGGAGTTCTACGCCAGCCGTGTCGAGGAGCTCGATCCCGACAAGCATGCAGGCGGCGCGCGTGGCGTGAGGATTTTCGCGACCGAGCGGATGACGAGGGTCGCGTCGCCGCAGCAGTCGAAGGAGCTCGTCGCATCGCGCCGGCCGGCGATCGTGATCGCGTCGAGCGGCATGGCCACCGGGGGGCGCGTCTTGTACCACCTCGCGGACGGCCTGCCCGATCCGAAGACCACCGTGCTGTTCGTCGGTTATCAGGCCGCTGGCACCCGTGGGCGCCTGCTCGTCGATGGAGCGACACAGGTGAAGATCAAGGGCCGCGAGATCCCGGTGGCCGCCCGGATCGAGCGGATCGATTCGATGTCGGCGCACGCGGACAGCGGGGAGATCATGCGATGGCTCTCCGGATTCACGGACGCGCCGGCCAAGACGTACATCGTGCACGGGGAACCGCCGGCGCTGGAGGCGCTGCGTCATCGTCTCGAGGCCGACCTGCGCTGGTCTGCACATATTGCCCGCCATGGGGAGCGGGTGGAGCTGGGGTTCTGATGGCGACTGATCGCACGTATCTGCTCGAGCGCGTGGACGAAGCCGCTGTCGTGCAGGTTTACGCCGATGCCTTTCGCGACCTGTCGCTGCGGGAGAAGCGGCTCGTCTGGCACCTCTATCAGGCGGCGCTCACCGGCCGCGACATCTTCTACGACCAGAAGTACGCGCACAATCTCGATATGCGGGACGTGGTGGAGGCGCTGGTGACGCACCTGGAGTCGATCGAGGCCACCACGCGGGACGAGATTCGCCGCTACACCAAGCTGTTCTGGATCAACACCGGCCCCTACAACAACCTGACCGCCCGCAAGTTCGTCCTGCGGTGCACGCCGGAGGCATTTGGCGCCGCGGCTCGGGCGGCCGCGAACGCGGGCGCCGTATTTCCGCTGCGAAACGGTGAAACGCTCGACCAGCTGCTCGCGCGGCTCGAACCGATGTTCTTCGACGTCGAGTTCGAGGCGAGCGTGACGGTCAAGACGCCGCCACCAGGAGTGGACATCCTGGCGGCAAGCGCCAATAACCTGTACGTCGGGTTGACCATGAAGGACCTCGAAGAGTTCGAGGAGAGATACCCACTCAATTCGCGCCTGGTGAAACAGAACGGCGCCATCGTCGAGGAGGTCTACCGGGTGGGCGGCTTTTACGGCCGGCAGATCGCTGCAATCGTGGGCCATCTCGAGGCGGCCATTCCGTTCGCCAGCACGTCGATGGCCGAAGCGCTGGGCGCGCTCGTGACGTTTTATCGCACCGGCGAGGCCGCAGACCGGGAGGCCTACGACATCGCGTGGGTGAAGGACAAGGCATCCCCAGTCGATACGATAAACGGCTTCATCGAGGTCTATCTGGACGCCCGGAGCATCAAGGGCGCGTGGGAAGGGATCGTGTCTTACGTCAACCTGGAGAAAACCTCCGAGATCCGCAAGATCGCCGAGGCGGCCCAGTGGTTCGAGGACCGGATGCCCTGGGATCCGAAGTATCGGAAGCCAGAGGTCACGGGTGTCACGGCGAACGCGATCGACATCGTCATTGAAACCGGGGAGTCGGGTCCCATCACTCCGATTGGGATCAATCTGCCGAACGATCAGAGGGTGCGAGAGCAGCACGGCAGCAAGTCCGTGTCTCTCTCCAACGTCACCGAAGCGTACGAGAAGTCGACTCCGCCCGCCTTTTGGACGGAATTCTCGTGGACGCCCGAGGAGGTGGAACGCGCAACGAAGTGGAGCGCGTTTGCCAGTAATCTGACGATCAACCTCCACGAGGTGATCGGCCACGGATCTGGCAGGGTGGAAGGGCGGTTGAACGGCAATCCGCAGGCGGCCCTCAAGGAACAGTATTCGGCCCTGGAGGAATCGCGCGCGGATCTGGTCGCGCTCTACTTTCTACCCGATCCGAAGCTCGCCGAGCTCGGCCTGGTACCGAAGGACGATCACGACGACATCGTCCGAGCCCAGTATGAAGCCTACACGCGGCGGGCGCTCGATCAGCTTCGCCGGGTGCGCGAGGGATCACAGATCGAGGAAGACCACATGCGAAACCGACAGCTCATCGTGGGCTGGCTGATCGCGAACACGACAGCGATTGAAACACGGGTCCGCGATGGGAAAACGTACTACGTCATGATTGACACCAAGGCATTCCGGGAAGGGGTCGGACGACTCCTTGCTGAAGTGCAGCGGATCAAGGCTGAGGGCGACTACGCGGCTGGCAAGCAGCTCGTCGAAACCTACGGCGTCCACTTCGACCCGAAGCTGCGCGACGAGGTCGTCGCGCGGGTGGAGCATCTCGGACTTGCTTCATACACCGGGTTCGTCATGCCCAAGCTCGAGCCGGTGAAGAACGCCGGTGGCGAAATCACTGACGTGACGATCTCATATCCAGCCGATCTTACGAGCCAGATGCTCGAATACTCGGCGGCGACGCGCGGCCTGAGGCCATAGCAGTCCGTGGTGCAACTCCATCTGCATTCGAGCGGCGATGCATCCCGATTGGCGGCGTTGCTCCTCCCTCAAATATTCCCGATGTTCCCGGTCGTCGCGCCTTGCCACTCGGGCGCCTCGCCACTCTCGGTGCGACGATGGAGTTGCACCACGGACTGCAGCGCATGACACGAACAGGATGGTTTGCAACTGCCGCGCTGACGATACTCGTTGTCGCTCGTCCGCATGCGCAGACCATCCCGTCCGCCCGGGTGGCGGTCCTCCAGGCCGAGGACCGCGGCGTGCACGATGCGCGCGATCTTGCGACGTTGCGGGCGGGCGTCCGAAACGCGGACGGCGAGACGGCGAGAGCCGCGATTCGGGCGCTTGGGCGGCTCGGACGGCCGGTGCTGCTGCCCGACATCGCGGTGGCCTTGAGGTCACCCCTTCCCGAACTGCGAGCTGAGGCGGCCGATGCAATTGCCTCCTCCCTGTCGGGCGCGTCGGCTTCCGCCAGTACTGGTGGACGGACCCAGCCCGCCGGCGCTCGGGCAGCCCCCGCGACGCCATCGACCGTGGCGACGGCGCTCTCGACGCTCCTGGCCCGGCTCGCAGTCGAGGCGGAGCCTGGCGTGCGGGCCGCGATCTGCGAAGCTCTCGGAAGGATTCCGTACAGCGACACCAGCCAGATTACGCGTGCTGAAGGCGCGTTGCTGAGCGTGCGCCACAATGATTTCGTGACCGACCGGCTCGGCGTCGTGAAGGGACTCGAGTCGATCGTTCGTGTCAACGCCGGGCGCTGGACTCCAAGCGCCGCAACCATCACGGCGCTCCGGGAACTCGTCGGCGTGCCCGCACCGGTGAACGACACAACTGCGGGAGCCGAGGATCCACAGGCGTCCCAGCCAGTCCCGGCAGTCCCGCTCCGCGATGCGCGCATTCGCCGCCTTGCGATCGAAGCACTCATCACCGTCGGTGAGGCCGACAGCGCAGTGATTGAGCACGGAGCCGTCGATCCCGATCCACAAGTCCGCCGGTTGGCGATGCGGGCGGCTGGCGTGGCGACTGGATCGCGGACTGAGGCGGCCGCGTCGGCGTTGCGCGGAGGGCGCAGTGATCCCTCTTCCATGGTTCGAATGGAGGCGCTGCGAGGGGAGAGCGCCCGCGAGAAAGGAACGCTAGAGGTTTGCCAGCAACTGGTGGGGGGGTTCAGCGATCCGGACACTCAGGTTGCGCTCGTTGCGCTCGATCTGCTTGGCGACTGCGGGACGTCTCCTGATGCCGTCACGCTCCTCGAACATACCGTCAACGATCTGTCAGCCGCTGATTCGCCGCGCGGCTGGCACCTGGCCGCGCACGCGCTGGTGGCGCTCTCTCGAGCGGCGCCGGATCGCGCGTCGGCGGTGCTCGACCAGTTCACCACCTCCACGACCGTGCCCCTCCGGGAATATGCGGCCCGCGCGGCCATCGCGCTTGACGATCGGGTGACGCTGGAGAAGCTTGCCTCCGATGCGAATGATCGCGTGGCGCAGATCGCAGGCGAAGGGTTGGGGAGGTTCGCTCCACCGCTTGACGTCCAGGCCGACCGGCCTGCGCCAGGAAGCGATATCAATGCCGCAGACCTGCAGCGGTTCGCCGCGCCCCGCGCGCGCGTGACGATTCGTGGGGTCGGGAGCTTCGAAGTCGCCCTTTTCACGAGGGAGGCGCCGGCGGCCGTTCTTCGTTTCGCCCGGCTCGCCCAGGCGGGCCACTACGATGGCACGACCCTCGTCGGCGTCCAGCCGACCCTGATCGGCCTGACTCCGCGCGCCGGCCCTGGCAGCGGGATGCGGAGCGAGGCCGGATCCTGGCCGCACGTTCGCGGCGCCATGGGACTCTCCCCTGGAGACTCCGAAACCGGCGCAGCGGAGATCTTCATTGATCTGGTGGACAACCCCCGCTTCGATCACCGGTATGCAGTGTTTGCGCAGGTGCTGAACGGCATCGACGTCCTCGATCAGATTCTCGAAGGCGACGTCATCGAGAGGATCGAGATCGTCACGGGCAGATGAACGCGTACGCAACAGATTCTTGTACAAAGCCAAAAACGCCACCACGGAATACACGGTGGTGACGGAGGTCACAGTGTTCTGGCTTCACGCACGCGGGCTCCTCACGAAGTCACGAAGGACACGAAGTGTCTTGGTCAGAAGAAGACCTTCGCGCGCTTCGTGTCTTCGTGAGAGGCAAGCGCCGCAATGAAACTGCGTACAAGCGCGTTATAGGACCCAGCGTGTTCTCCACCCGACTTCCCTCTGACCTCTCGCCCAATCGCCTGACGCAAGCGGTGGAGCGGCTGCGTGCGGAGGGGCTCGAGATCCTCGACCTCACGGAATCCAACCCGACTCGCGCGGGGTTCGCCTACCCGCCCGATTTGCTCGCGCCATTGGCAGATCCGCGCGGGCTGATGTACGCGCCTCAGCCCTTCGGGGCGCTCGCTGCCCGGTGCGCGGTGGCGGCCGATTACACACGCCGTGGCGCGGAGGTGGAGCCTGAGCGGATCGTGCTGACGGCGAGCACGAGCGAGGCGTACTCGCTCGTTTTCAAAGTGTTGTGCGACCCTGGCGACGAGGTCCTGGTCCCGCGCCCGAGCTATCCGCTCCTGGAGCATCTGACGCGTCTCGAGGCAGTCGTCGCGACGCCGTACGACCTTGAGTATGACGGTTGCTGGTCGATCGACTTCGGCAGCCTCGATCGCGCCCTCTCCGATCGCACGCGCGCCGTCCTCATCGTCAGCCCCAATAATCCGACTGGTTCCTTCGTGAAGGCGGAGGAACTGGCGCATCTCGCCGCATTGTGCGCGTCGCGTCAGGTCGCTCTGATTGCTGACGAAGTCTTTGCGGACTACGAGTTGAAGCCGGGCGTGACGGGAGCAGCCGGCCGGATCACCGCGCGACAGGACGCTCTGGTTTTCAGTCTGGGTGGGCTCTCCAAGTCGATTGGCCTGCCCCAGGCGAAGCTTGCCTGGATCGCGGTCGGGGGTCCAGAACCGCTGGTCCGGAGTGCGATCGGCAGGCTCGAGCTGGCCAGCGACGCGTATCTCTCAGTGTCCACGCCCGTGCAACTCGCAACCGCCGATCTCCTGCGGACTGGAGCGGGCGTGCGGGCGCAGATTCGCGCGCGCGTCGCCCGGAATTACCGGCAGCTCCTGGAATGCGGCGAGCACGCGCCAGTGTGCCGGGTGCTCGATGCCGAAGGCGGCTGGTACGCGGTTCTGCAGGTGCCGTCGCTTGGCTCGGAAGAGGACCTGGTGCTCGACCTCCTGACGACTCACCACGTGCTGGTGCATCCGGGCTACTTCTTCGATTTCAAGCGTGAGTCCTACCTGATTGTCAGTCTGCTGGCGCCGGAACAGACATTCATGCAGGGAATTCTTCGCATCCTGCGGCACTTCGGTTGCAGCGACTGGCCGGCATGAGTCCGCATGCCGGACTTCGGCGATCGGGTCTTCTCATCCCGCTGTTCTCGGGTCCGTCTGTGAGGAGCTGGGGCATCGGCGACATCGGAGACGTGGCCCCCCTCACCAAGTGGCTCGCCGGCGCCGGTCAACGCGTTCTGCAGCTGCTGCCGCTGAACGAGATGGCTCCTGGTGAGCAGTCTCCGTACTCCGCGATCAGTGCCATGGCCATCGATCCGATCTTCATTCAGGTGTCGGACGTTGAGGAGTGGATCGCGCTTGGCGGGAACGAGGCGCTGAGCCCGGCGGATCGGGACATTCTGGCACACGTCCGCGCTGCGCCAGGCATCGAACATGCCGCTGTTCGTGGGCTCAAGGGCGCCGCGCTCTCCGCGGCGTTCGATCGTTTCTACGAGCACGAGTGGCGCCGCAACAGCGAGCGGGCGGGCGACCTGAAGGCGTTCGTTTCCGCCGAGACCTGGTGGGTCGATGACTACGCCCTCTTCTGCGCGATTCGCGCCCACGAAGCGGGCCGCCCGTGGCCAGAATGGCCGGCAGGGTTCCGGCTTCGGGATCCTGAGGCCTTGAGTCGCGCGCGTTCAGAGCTCCGGCGCGACCTGGTTCGCTATCAGTATCTTCAATGGATCGCCCACACCCAGTGGCAGACAGCCCGCGCCGATGCGCGGGCCAATGGCGTGCAGCTGTTCGGCGATCTTCCCTTCATGGTGAACGCCGACAGCGCCGATGTCTGGTCGCACCAGCAGTGTTTCCGCCTCGACGTCTCCGTCGGTGCGCCGCCAGATGCCTTCAGTGAGGCCGGCCAGGATTGGGGAATGCCGCTCTACGATTGGGCCGTGCTGGCGAGCAACAACTTTCAATGGCTTCGGGACCGCGGCCGGAGAAACGCGGATTTGTACGACGGGTACCGAGTTGACCACCTCGTCGGCTTCTATCGGACCTACGGCCGGCCCCGTGACGGAGGCGAGCCGTTCTTCACGCCCGCCCTCGAGGCCGAGCAGGTCGCGCTCGGCGAGCGCGTCCTCGACATCTTCAAAGAGCCGGGGGCGCAGATCATTGCGGAGGATCTCGGCATCGTGCCAGACTTCGTCCGCGCCTCGACGGCCGCGCAAGGCGTCCCGGGATTCTGCGTGTTTCGATGGGAGCGCCGGTGGCACGAGCCTGGGCAGCCGTTCCGCGATCCGGAAGAGTACCGGGCAAACTCCGTGGCGGCCTCAGGAACGCACGATACCGAGGCCCTGATCGCATGGTGGGCCGAGGCGCCTGACGCCGATCGCGAACAGGTGAGCGCCCTGCCGGCAATTCAACGCATCACGGGTGGAATCGGTCTCCGCGGCCGCCCTTTCAATCCAAGTGTGCGGGATGCATTGCTCGAGGCGCTGTTCGCGTCAGGATCCGACCTGCTGTTGATGCCCGTGCAGGACGTGTTTGGCTGGCCCGATCGTATCAACGAGCCGGGGACCGTCACGCCCGAGAACTGGACGTTCCGCCTGCCCTGGCCCTGCGATCGGATGGCCGACATCCTCGAGGCGAGGGCTTGTCAGGCGCGACTCCGCGCCTGGGCCGCACAGTATCGGCGGCTGTG
>JAHFUL010000103.1 GCA_023265155.1 Acidobacteriota bacterium | reverse complement strand
GCCAGCGTGGCGCCGTGAAGGTTCAGTCCATTGGCGAATTCGACGACCGCGGCTCGCAAGTCCGGCTCCTCGTACCTTGCGCGAGGGACGATGTCGGACCATCCCATCCCGGGGAGATCCAACGCATAGACCGTGTAGTGGTCCCTCAGCAGCGGAATCACTCGCTGGAAGTAGTCCAGCTGGGTGCGAACGGTGTGCATCAGAACCAGGGGCGGGCCAGTGCCTGCGGTGTAGTAGCGCACCCGCGAACCATCGGGTCGTGTGAAAAACCGGACCTCGCCTCGGCCGCTGCTCCACGTTGTCGTGTAAGTCGCGTCTGGATAGTCGTTGTGTTTCATTTCTGTCCTTCCAAGCACCCCTGGGCGTCGTTACCGGTTGCTCTGCCGATGCGCCTGAACCTGTCCATCGAGGGTCGCGCTGGGGGCGGCGCCGCCGGCATGTCCCGTATCCCATCCACCGCCCAAGGCCCGGAAGGAAGCAATGGCGGCGCGCGCCGCTTCGGTTTGCGCCTGCGCCTTCGCGTCGCGCACCTGCAGCAGGTTGCTGTCAGCATCCAGCACCTCGATCAGGCTGACGACGCCTCCTCTGTAGGCGGCATCCGAGTTCTCCCGCGCTCGGGCGAACGACGACTCACCTTGCGTCAGGATGCCGACTTGGGCCTCGCGTTTAACGAGGGCGGAGAAGGCGTTCTCGACATCCTCGGTCGCCCGCAACACGGCCAGCCGGTATGCTGCCAGCGCTTCGGCCTCCTGGCCACGTGCGGCGGCGATCTGCGCCTCGACGCGGCCGAAGTCGAACAGGCGCCAGCGAAGGCCGAGGACGCCCAGGGCTTGGCTGGCACCGCTGGTGAAAAGATTGCCGCTCGATATGGTGGTGGCGCTGCCGAGCAGCGCGCCGAGCGAGAACTTGGGGTAGTACTCCGAAATCGCCACGCCGATGCGCGCATTGGCGGCTGCGACGCGCCGCTCGGCCACGATGAGATCCGGTCTGCGCCGGATCATCTCGCCCGGAGTGCCGGTCTCAGCCAGACCCGGCGCGACCGGGACCGGCATCCACGGGGTCAGGTCGGCGCGGTAGGTGCCCGGCTGCACGCCGAGCAGCACGTCCAGCGCGTTCATCGCCGCATCGAGCCCGGCTTCCAGGACTGGGATCTGCGCCTCGACCTGCGCGAGCGCACCCTCGGCCTGATTCACCTGGAGTTCGGCCACGATCCCCCTTTCGTACTGGAGCTTGACCAGGGCAAGCAGTTGCCGCCGTGTCTGGGTTTGCTGCCTGGCGATCGCGATGCGCGCCTGCACGCCCCGGATGGTGACGTACACATCCGCGGTGTGCGCGGCGACGGCGAGCCGTGTCGCGACCGCGCCGGCTTCGGAGGCCGCGTACTCCGCGCGCGCGGCTTCCCGCCCGCGCCGCAGGCCGCCGAACACGTCGATTTCCCAGCTCGCTCCGAGGTTGGCCTCGTAGGAGCTGGCGGTGCGGTCGAACTCGGACGTGGCGTCGAGCACCCGTCCCAGCGGAGTCTCGAGGGATTGGTAGACCTTCGCACCGTGCGCGCTCACGTCTCCCGATGGAAGCAGCGCCGCACCGGCCTGGCGCAATGAGGCACGCGATTGGGCGACACGTGCCGCCGCTTGCACGATGTCCAGATTCTGTGCGAGGGCCAGGGAGACGAAGCGCGATAGCGCGGGATCGTCAAAACCAGCCCACCAGGCGTGGAGGTCCGCGTTGCGTTGAGCGTCCCGGCGCTCGACAGCTTCCTGATGCGCGAAGTGAGCTGACAGCGGACTCTGAGGAGGCGTGTACTTCGGGGTATGGACGCAGCTCGTCACGACGCTAACACTCAGCAGCACGGCGAGTACGCGAGGGGAGGGGAACATGACCATCCTTTCAGCAACTCCGATTGAGTAACTATATTCTAAAATGGTCACTAGTTGTCAAGCAGAACGAGGAAAGGTATCCTGTTCTCATGACTGACATCATGGCTGCCGCCCCTCAATCGCGCGGCCCCGCCGACCACGCGGTTCGAGAGCAGATCGTGGAGGCCGCCAGGGAACACTTCAGTCAGTACGGGTACGCGAAGACCACCGTCTCCGACTTGGCGAAGTCGATCGGTTTCTCCAAGGCCTACATCTACAAATTCTTCGATTCCAAGGAGGCCGTCGGGGAGGCCATCTGTGCCAAGACCTTGAACGGCATCGTCGCGACCGTTGAAGCGGCTGTGGCTGGCGCGAGCACGCCAACCGAAAAATTCCGCCAAATGTTCAAGGTCTTGGTGGGAACGAGCGTGGCGTTGTTCTTCAATGATCGCAAGCTGTATGACATCGCCGCCTACGCCGCCAGCGAGCAGTGGCCGTCCTGCCGTGCCTATCGTGAGCGCATCGGTCAGATGCTGACGGAGATCGTCCGCGAAGGCCGCGAGCGCGGTGAGTTCGAGCGCAAGACTCCGCTGGACGAGACGGTGCATGCGATCGATCTCGTCGTGCAGCCCTACGTGAATCCGCTCCTGCTCCAGTACAACCTCGACGTGGCCGAGGAGGCGCCGGTGCAGCTCTCCAGCCTGGTTCTGCGCAGTCTGGCGCCCTAGGACAGCTCTACAATGGTAGTGACTATTGACAAATATAGTCACTCGTCGTAATGTGGAGGCCGTCTTCTTCTGGAGGTCTCCATGTTTCAGCGCCGTCCGCTCCCATCCCTGGTCATCGTCGGTTTGTTGCCCTTCACGGTGGCGGCATGCCACAACGCAACCGCTTCCACTGACCCGCGGACGCTGACTCCCCTCGTGCGAGTCGCCGCAGTGGACACCTCCGTCCGCGGGGAGCGTTCGTTCACCGGCATCGTCGCGGCGCGGGTGCAAAGCGACCTGGGGTTCCGCGTTCCCGGCAAGGTGCTGGAACGCCTCGTCGATACCGGGCAGACCGTCAGGCGTGGTCAGCCGCTCATGCGCATCGATCCCACGGACCTGAGGCTCGCGACCCGCGCGCAGGAAGAGGCCGTTGCCGCGGCGACGGCGCGCGCGCGCCAGACTTCGGAGGACGAGAGGCGATACCGCGACCTCGTTTCCGCCGGCGCGGTCTCGGCATCGGCGTACGACAAAGTGAAGGCTGCCGCCGAGGCGGCCAGGGCTGAGCTCAACGGGGCCAACGCGCAGGCCGACGTTTCGCGCAACGCAACGGGCTACGCCGTACTGCTCGCTGATGCGGACGGCGTGGTAGTGGAAACCCTGGCCGAGCCGGGGCAGGTCGTCGGTGCCGGCCAGGTTGTCGTTCGTGTGGCGCGTGTTGGGTATCGCGAGGCGGTCATCGAGCTCCCGGAAACCCTGCGCCCGGCGATCGGGTCCGCCGGACGGGCGAGCTTGTATGGAAGCGGACTGGCGGGCCCTGCGACACTGCGCCAGTTGTCGGACGCCGCAAACCCGCACACCCGGACGTTCGAGGCTCGCTACGTGCTGGCGGGCCGTCTGGCAGACGCACCGCTGGGCTCGACCATCTCCATTGAGATCCCGGATGGCAAGTCCGCCCTGGCGCTGCGGGTACCAATCGGCGCGATCTTCGATCCGGGCAAAGGGCCGGGCGTATGGCTGGTCACAGGGGAGACGCCCCAGGTGACCTGGCGTGCCGTGCATGTCGTCGGCCTCGGCGACGACGCGGCGTCGGTTGTCGGCGAACTCGAGGCGGGCGATCGCGTCGTTGCGCTCGGCGCGCATCTGCTGCACGAAGGCGAGCACGTGCGACTCATCGGGCGCGAGGCCGTCGCACGCGTCGCTGTCAAGGGCGTGGAATAGCCATGGCCGGCCTCAATCTCTCCGCCCTCGCCGTTCGCGAGCGCGCCGTCACGCTGTTCCTGCTGCTGACGATTTCGATCGCCGGCGTCGTGGCGTTCCTGACCCTGGGCCGGGCGGAAGATCCCTCGTTCACGATCAAGCAGATGACCGTCGTCACTGTCTGGCCGGGGGCCACGGCAAAGGAGATGGAGGAGCTGGTCGCCGAACCGCTGGAGAAGCGGATGCAGGAACTCCGCTGGTATGACCGGACCGAGACGTTTACGCGTCCGGGTCTGGCCTTCACCATGGTGATCCTGCGGGACAGCACGCCGCCCGCCGACGTCCCCGACGAGTTCTATCAGGCGCGGAAAAAACTCGGCGACGAGACGGCTCACTTGCCGCGTGGCGTGATCGGTCCCATGGTGAACGACGAATATTCCGACGTGACGTTTGCACTGTATGCGGTAAAGGCGAAGGGTGAGCCGCATTCGCGCCTCGTCCGGGAAGCGGAGGCGTTGCGACAACGACTGCTGCACGTGCCCGGCGTCAAGAAGGTCAACATCATCGGCGAGCAAGCGCAACGGATCTTCGTCGAGTTCTCCTCCGACCGTCTCGCGACCCTGGGCGTATCCCCGCGAGACCTCTTCGCCGCGCTCAACAGCCGGAACGTTATGACGCCCGCGGGCTCGATCGAGGCCAAGGGCCCGCAGGTCTTCATCCGGCTGGACGGCGCGATCGACGATCTGCAGGCAATCCGGAATTCCCCCGTCGCCGCACAGGGCCGTACGCTGAAGCTCTCAGACCTCGCCGACGTGAAGCGGGGCTACGAGGATCCGGCGACCTTCCTGATCCGCAACAACGGCGAACCGACATTGCTGCTCGGCGTCGTCATGCGCGAGGCGTGGAACGGCCTCGAGCTGGGCAAGGCGCTGGACAGGGAAGCGGCGGCGATCAACGCGGAGATGCCGCTGGGCATGAGCCTCTCCAAAGTCACGGACCAGTCCGTCAACATTCGGACAGCCGTCGACGAGTTCATGGTGAAGTTCTTCTTCGCCCTCGGCGTGGTGATGCTGGTGAGCTTTCTCAGCATGGGATGGCGCGTCGGCATCGTCGTCGCGGCGGCGGTCCCCCTGACGTTGGCAGCGGTATTTATCGTCATGGCCGCGACGGGCAAGGACTTCGATCGGATCACGCTCGGCTCGTTGATCCTGGCGCTAGGACTCCTGGTCGACGATGCCATCATCGCCATCGAGATGATGGTCGTGAAGATGGAGGAAGGCTACGACCGCATCGATGCCGCGGCCTATGCGTGGAGTCATACCGCCGCACCCATGCTCGCCGGCACCCTGGTGACCGCGATCGGCTTCATGCCGAACGGCTTCGCCAGGTCGACCGCCGGCGAGTACACCAGCAACATGTTCTGGATCGTCGGCATCGCGCTGATCGCATCCTGGGTGGTTGCTGTCGTGTTTACCCCCTACCTAGGGGTGAAGCTACTCCCGAACATCGCGAAGCGCGAGGGCGGGCACGCGGCGATCTACGACACGCCGCACTACAACCGCTTCCGCCGGGTTCTTGGTCTGGTCATTCGCCGCAAATGGCTGGTGGCGGGCAGCGTGGTCGGTGCGTTCATCGTCGCGGTCTTCGGCGTGGGCGTGGTCAAACAGCAGTTCTTTCCGACGTCCGATCGCCCGGAGGTGCTGGTCGAAATGCAGATGCCGTACGGGACGTCCATCGAGCAGACGAGCGCCGCCACGGCCAAGGTTGAAGCGTGGCTGGCCAAGCAGCCGGAAGCCACGATCGTGACCGCGTACGTGGGCCAGGGCTCGCCGCGCTTCTATCTCGCCATGGCACCGGAGCTACCCGATCCCTCATTCGCGAAAGTCGTGGTACTGA
>JAHFUL010000047.1:15718-20566 GCA_023265155.1 Acidobacteriota bacterium | reverse complement strand
TCCGGGAGGGACACCCGACTTGTCCCGTCAGCCAACGCCCGAGCTGAAGCTCGGGCCTACGAGTCCGGAAGGGACACCCGACTTGTCCCGTCAGCCAGCGCCCGAGCTGAAGCTCGGGCCTACGAGTCCGGGAGGGACACCCGACTTGTCCCGTCAGCCAACGCCCGAGCTGAAGCTCGGGCCTACGAGTCCGGGAGGGACACCCGACTTGTCCCGTCAGCCAACGCCCGAGCTGAAGCTCGGGCCTACGAGTCCGGAAGGGACACCCGACTTGTCCCGTCAGCCAGCGCCCGAGCTGAAGCTCGGGCCTGCGAGTCCGGCGCCGACGGGCCCCGGGCGTGAATGGTTCGATCTGAGAACCAGCCGATCTCCCGGCAGCGATCCGTCTTTTCATGGAAGCCTTGGGACGCAAGCCGCTCGCACCTGGTCGGTCAGCGCGCTCGAAACGTATCTCGACTGCCCGTTCAAGTTTTTCGCCCAGCACGTTTTGCGCCTTCAGGAGGAGCCCGACGACGAAGAGGTGATGGATCCCCGGCGGCAGGGCCGGTTCGTGCACGAAGTGTTCGAGCAGTTTTTCCGGGAATGGCAGGCCGTCGGACGTCAAGCGATCACCGCCGCCAATCTGGGCGACGCGCGCCGGATGTTTGCCGAGGTCGTCGAGCGCGCGCTGGCCCGACTTCCCAACGCAGAGGCAGGCCTCGAGAGGACGCGGCTTCTAGGCTCATCGGCCGCCGCCGGTTTGGGGGAAGCCGTTCTACGCATGGAGGCGGAGCGTCCCGCCGGTGTCGTGAAGCGACTGCTCGAGCACAGGCTGGACGCCACCCTCACGATCGTGACCGGCTCGGGCACGCGCACCGTTTCCCTCCGCGGCAAAGCCGATCGACTGGATCTGCTGGCCGACGGGACCTTCCGATTGATCGATTACAAGCTCGGATGGCCGCCCAACAAATCGCGCGCGTTGCAGCTGCCGATCTACGGGCTCGTCGCCGGGCAGCAGCTGTCACCGTCGACGCTCGGCGAAGCCGTCTACCTGGCGTTCAAGGGGCCGAGGAGGGTCGTGCCGCTGTTCGCGTCCCTGCCCGAACGGGACGAAGTGCTCGCCAAAGCACAGCAACGGCTCGCCGACACGATCGACGCGATCGAGCGCGGCGAGTTTCCTCCGAGGCCGGACGATGTGTACCGCTGCGACACATGCAGCTTTGCATCGGTCTGCCGCAAGGACTATGTCGGCGACATCTGAACCGGGCCTGCCGTTCGAGGACATGGAAGGGGTGGCGGCCGACGTTGCCGGCTCGCCAGCCGACACGGCAGCACGGCGCCATGCCGTCGATCCCACTCAAAACGTGGTTCTCGAGGCGTCCGCCGGGACAGGGAAGACGCGCGTGCTCGTGGAGCGTTACGTCAACCTGTTGCGGGCGGGCGTCGATCCCGATCACATCCTCGCGATCACGTTCACACGCAAGGCAGCCGCCGAGATGCGCGAGCGGATCATCGATCGGCTCCGGGAAACGAGCCGCCTGTCTCGGACCGACCTTGTGCGATGGCGGGACCTCAAGGGCCGCCTGGCTGACATCGGCATCTCGACGATCGACGCGTTCTGTCTGTCCCTCCTTCGCGAGCTCCCGCTGGAGGCGGGTGTCGACCCGGGATTCGAGCTCGCAGACGACACCGAGGTCCCTCGCCTCGTCGCTGAATCGCTGGATCAGGCACTGCGCATCTGCCGGACAGTCGCGCCCGACGATGACGATGTCGCGCTGGTGTTCGCTCAGTTGGGCGAGCGCCGGCTGCGTGACGGACTCGCGGCGCTGCTGAACCGGCGCCTCGTGGCGCCGCAGGCGCTCGGGCGGTATCTGCAGAGCGGCCCCAGGGACCTGACGGCGTCGGTGGCCTGCCGCCGCGCGGCAGAAGCGCTCGGCGATCTGTTCGGCGGCGTCATCGGGTTTCTGGACGCGGGCCCGGTCCGTCATCCGCAGTTCGCGATGCTCGCGGCGGATATCCGCGCGCTCGTCTCGGACCCCGGGAGCCTCGCCCTGGATGCGCGGGAAGGGCAGGCCGCGCTCCGCGCGCTCCTCGACCGGTTACGCGCCTACTTCCTTACCCAGGACGGACGTCCGCGCGGGAAGAGCTTCACCGGAACGATTTTCAAGAAAGAGGACTGCTCGAGCGAGGATGCCTGGCGCCGGCATCGTCAGGTCGCATCGGACGTTGCGCCGGCCGTCGCGGAAACCATCCTCCGCTTCCGGCGCGACCTCAACGTGGTCCTGGCGCGCGGGGTGTGGCGAATCTTTGCGGTTCTGATGAATCAGTATCAGCGGACGCTCGAGGCGCATGCCCTCCTCGACTTCTCCGGTGTGCTCGAAAAGGCCGTCAGGCTGTTGCAGGACATGGACGAGTTTGCGGAAAGCCGCTTCCGTCTCGAAGCGCGCCACCGGCACGTCCTGGTCGACGAGTTTCAGGACACCAGCCGTGCGCAGTGGGAGCTCGTTGCTCAGCTCGTTCGCAACTGGGCCGAGGGATTGGGCGCCGGCGCCGACGCGCTGCAACCCTCCATATTCGTTGTGTCCGACCGGAAGCAGTCCATCTACGGCTTCCGGGATGCTGACGTCGCGATTGTGGACCAGGCCGCGGCGTTCATCGAGGGGTTGCGCACCGGCGGCGAGCCACGCCGCACCATCACGATGAGCTTCCGCTCGGCGCCGGCCCTGCTTGGGTTCGTCAACGACGTGTTCGCCGCCATCGTTGGCGGAGAAAATGTCAGCGCGCGGAGGGATGCCTTCCGCTACGACGATCGCGATCGGTTTCCGATCCCCGAAGGCCGGCCGCCTGTCCCGGGGTTCGTCGAGGGGAAGCCGGACACCACGAGGGAGCAAGTCCGGTTGAAGCCGGACGCCGCAGAGAAAGAGGTCCGGCTGAAGCCGGACGCCACGGGGAGAGAAGTCCGGCTGATGCCGGACGCCACGGAAGCGGAAGGCCGGCTGATGCCGGACGCCACGGAGGCGGACGCTGTCGCGCTCGGACTGATTGCCGGCGCGAGCGTCACCGACGCCGCCGAGCGGGTGGGCGCCGAGATCGCTCGTCTGTTGTCGAGTGCGGAGATCCGCGATCGGACGACCGGCGTGCGGCGCCCGGCACAACCGGCTGACATTGCGGTGCTGTTCAGATCGCGCGACAGCCATCGCGAATTCGAAAAGGCGCTCGGCCGGCGGGGAATCCTCACATACGTGTACAAGGGTCTCGGGTTCTTCGAGGCGGAGGAAGTCCAGGACGCCACGGCGCTGCTCAGGTATCTCGCCGACCCTCTGTCCGATCTGCGTGCGGCGACGCTTCTTCGATCGCGCCTTGTGCGCCTGTCGGATCCTGCGGTTGCGCGTCTGGCGCCGCGGCTCGCCGCAGCGATCCTCGATCCCGCGCAACCCGACACCACGGCGGCTCTCAGCGAGGAAGACCGCCGGGTGCTGGCGCGGCTGCGCGAAGCCGTACCGCGATGGCTCGGATGGGTGGATCGTCTCACGCCATCGGAACTTCTGACCGGGATTCTTGCCGAGACGGCGTATGCCGGAGAGATGGAAGGCGCCGGCCGCCGCCAGGCCCGCGAGAACCTGAAGAAGCTGCGCGCGATCGTTCGCCGCTTTCAGAACCGCGGCTATGCCACGCTTGCCCGCGTCGCGGAGCATCTTGACGAACTGGCGGTGGGAGACGAGTCGAACGCCGCCATTGACGCGAAGGATGCCGTCAACCTGATGACGGTGCACGCCGCCAAAGGACTCGAATTCCCGATCGTTTTCGTCGTCAATCTCGGACGCGGAACGGGTAACACCCGTGCGGCGATCCGGGTCGGGTCCGACGCATCGGGGAAGCCTTCGGTTGCTGTGGCCGACTATCAATCGGAAGCCGATGAGGACGCCCAGGCTCGAGAGCGCGAGGAAACCAAGCGTCTTCTATATGTCGCGCTCACGCGCGCTCGAGATCGGCTCTATCTTTCAACGACCGTGAAGGATGGCGCTTGTCGCATGGGTCGCGGCAGCCTTGGCGAGGTGCTGCCGGTTTCGCTGCAGCGTCTGTTCACCGAGGCCATGGTTGGAGGGGGTCATCGCCTGACGTGGCAAGGCGCACCAGACGGCCGCGTTCATCACCTCGTAGCCGTTCGTAGTTTGTAGTGTCCGCCTTCTGCGCGGACCCGGAACGGTCCGGTTGAAGCCCGACACACGGTCCGGCCGACCACCTCCGCCAAAGGCTACGGCGGTCCGCCGAAGCGTCACGCGAAGGCGGAAGTCCGGACACTACGTACTCAATACTCAGATTGCTCGGCCCACCGCCGGGCGCGTTCTTCCGCTTCCTTTTGGTTTCTGGCGATGAGGACGATGGACCGATCCGGTTGAGTCTGGTCGCCGCGAGTGATCCACGCGATCCAATGAGGTCCTCGTGCCTCGCTGTGGATCTGGTACTCCGTGCTCGTTGAGGTCATTTAGTGTGCAAACTTAGCAGATTTACGCCTGTTTCGCGACAAACTGCCAATTTTGGGCGGTTTCTCGTTGCGTATCGGCCCAACCATTACATAGAATCAAGTTTCACCCGCGCTCCAGAGGGGGCTCAGAGAGGGAGTTTTCGTGACGTTGACCTGTCCCAATTGTGGCAATGACCGGAATTTCCAGGTCAAAACGCTGCAAATGCACGTTGTTCATCTCGAAGATGGCCGTGTAGAAGTGTCGGAAGAGACCCGGCCTGCCGTGCTCGAAGTACTGTGTGACGAATGCGAGTCGGCGCTCAAGTTCGAGGAGTTCGAGGATACCCTCCGCAAGGAAGTCCTGCTCACCATCGGCGCGCGCTGACCCGCCTTCGCGCTAGTCG
>JAHFUL010000047.1:0-15618 GCA_023265155.1 Acidobacteriota bacterium | reverse complement strand
GCTTCGGCGAACAAGCCCGCCTTCCCGGAATCGCTTCGGCGGTCAGGCCCCGCCTTCGCGCAATTGCTTCTGCGGTCAAAGCCCCGCCTTCCCCGAATCGTGTCGGCGGGCAAAGCCCGCTTCGCAGATCGTTCGGGCACGGCAAACCCAGTCTCCGCAGGATCGCATGGCCGCGGTCAAGCCCGGTTCGCGAAATCTCGGCGAGCCTCAACGTGCACTGCGCGCGTTGGACACTCTTCGGCCGCAGACACGTCCGGGTGACCTTAACACTCACGCGACGGACGTGGCAAGGTTGACAAGCGGGGGATCGGCTCCTATCGTTGAGTAGGATTTCGCCCGTGAGCCGCGATCATTTTCATCAGCAGCCTCTGCCCGTCGTCTGGGACGCGATCCGCGCCGACACGGCGAATCACGAGTGCTTTGCCGACGAGATTGCGATCGATTTTCCGTCGGTCGGTCCGCTGGTCGAGCGCGAGCGCGACGTGTTTCTCGGGGACGCGATCGAGCCCGACACGCTCCAGACGGAGGTATCGCTGTCGATTCGCGACGCCGCCCGGGGCACGGTGGTCCCGCTGGAAGTTCCGCTCCGGGGAACCTGTGTCCAGTGTGGCGGTCGCGGTGAGACGTGGCCTGAACCCTGCCGCCCGTGCGCGGGCACCGGAGCCGCGCCTGTTCAGCGCCGCATTCTGCTCTCCGTGCCAGCCGGCGTGTCCGATGGCACACGCTTCCGCTTCCGGGTCCGCGCGCCGCATTCGCCGTCGGTTCGCGTGGAAGTGCGCGTGGCCGTTCGGCGAACCGCTGCCTGAAGTTGGCCTTCCACGTTGATCTTGTCGGCATTCTGTTTGTCGTCTGGGGCGCGCTCACGGCGGTCATCGGCGCGTCGATGCTCGCGCTGAGCATTGGAGCGTTCGCGCTCATTGCCTCGGCCGGCAGAGCCGGGAGCGGAGGACAGTTCGCAGCCGGGTTGACGGCCGCGGTGTTCACGACGCTGGCCGTGATGGCGATCATCTGGGGCGCCGCACACATCGCCGTCGGCCTGCCGCTTCGCCGTCGGGCTCACTGGTCGCGGCTTGCCGCACTCATGCTGGGGTCGGTGGATCTGTTGCTGTTGCCCTACGGCACCGCGCTGGGCTGCTACGCGCTCGTCACACTGCTGCGCGGCGATGCCAAGCGCCTCTTCGAGGGTCAGGGTTTGACGCTGGAATCGTGAAGCTCCAGGAAACGAGCGACTTCACGGTTCTCGGGGAAGTCGCGGACGATCCCGCGGGCGACGACGACGGCCTCTTTGAAGTGCTTCTCCCGCACGTGCATATCCCAGAGCGCGAAGGTGGCTTCGGTCTGGTCGAAGAAATCGACCCCGACGCGCGAGGCTTCACCCACCGTCTTCAACGCGCGTTTCTTGTCGCCTCCACCGAGGATCCACTCCGTGCCCCACGGCATCCTCGTGTCGACGATGTAGTCGATC
The DNA here is from genome assembly GCA_023265155.1 of Acidobacteriota bacterium. Classification (GTDB taxonomy): domain Bacteria; phylum Acidobacteriota; class Vicinamibacteria; order Vicinamibacterales; family CAVVIG01; genus JBGOTP01. The sequence goes on along the minus strand of JAHFUL010000047.1, from coordinate 14,153 downwards.
CACGCGCGGGCCACGCGCCCGCGAACGTGACTCGGATTCTGTTTGAGCACGGCATCAAGTGAATGGCGCGCCTCCCAGTATTCATCCCATCCCGTCCGGCGGCCGAGGGTGCCCAGTTGCAGCCACACATAATTCAGGTTCAGCTTGCCGAGAAAAAATCGCGCCGTCTCGTCTGCCGGATCCGCAGTGAGCCGCGCGCGCGCCAGTTCGCGGCCTTTGTCGATGTCGATCCGGAACTCGGACATCAGGATCGCGCAGGGTTCGCAGAGCTTGAGCGCCTTCTCCTTGTCCTTGGGTTCCCCGATCGCTCTCCTGATCTGGAAGAGCAGGGCGGAGCTTCGCAGCTCGTACGCAACCAGGTCGGTTGCGTCCGCGGCGCGCAAGGTCAGCGCCATGGCCGCCGCCTCCTCGTACCGGCCGGTATAGAACAGCCGCTGTGCGTCGGCGAGCGTTGAGGATGCTCGACCTTCACTGACTTGCTCTGGAAGGGAGGCGGCCGCAGTCATCACCAGGGCTCCGGCCCCGATGGCTCCGATGGCCCCGATGGCCCCGATGGCCCCGATGGCCCCGATGGCGATGACGGCTGAGACGGCGCGAAAGTGGCTGTGCACGAACCCAGCTTCTATCATAGCCGGGAGTCGCGCCGTCTCACGACGGCTCGCGATCCACCTCTGCAGATCCTTGTCATTGGTGCTCCAAAGTCGATATTCTTGACGCATGCAGGTCGACCAGTCCGTTGTGCTCGATGCGCTCAAGGTCGTGCGAGATCCGGATCTTCACCAGGACATCGTCGCGCTCGGCTTCATCAAGGATCTCAAGATTGACGGCGGGCAGGTCGCCTTCACGATCGAACTGACGACGCCGGCGTGTCCGGTGAAGGATCAGATGCGCGATCAGGCTCGCGCTGCGGTGCTGCAGGTGCCCGGCGTCTCCGGCGTGGATGTACAGATGAGCGCCCGCGTCCGCGAAGGGGTCAGTGGCGATGGCGGGCGTCAGCCGCTGCCCGGCGTGAAGAACATCATCGCGGTCGGCGCCGGCAAAGGTGGCGTGGGCAAGACCACGGTGGCGGTCAATCTAGCCATTGCGCTCGCCAAATGCGGCAGCAAGGTCGGCGTGATCGACGGCGATATCTACGGTCCGAACGTGCCGATCATGCTCGGCATGAAGGCGCAGCTCATCACCGACGGCGAGAAGATCGTGCCGGCCGAGAAGTACGGCCTGCAGGTGATCTCGATGGGGTTTCTCACCGCAGACGATGCCCCGATCATCTGGCGGGGGCCGATGCTGCACGGCGTGCTCCAGCAGTTTTTCCGGCAGGTGAGCTGGGGCAACCTGGACTATCTGGTGATCGACATGCCTCCGGGCACCGGTGACGTGGCGCTCAGTCTGAGCCAGACCGTGCCCGTGGCCGGTGCGATTGTCGTCACCACGCCGCAGCAGGTGTCGCTCGCCGACAGCCGGCGTGCGGTGGCGATGTACAGGAAGCTGAACATCCCGCCGCTCGGCGTGATCGAGAACATGAGCTACTTCGTGTGCCGGAACTGTCACGACGAGGCGGACATCTTTGGACGGGGCGGCGGGGAGCAGATGGCGACGGATCTCGGGCTTCCATTTCTCGGGCGTATCCCGATTTATCAGCCGATTCGAGAAGGAAGCGATGCGGGAGTCCCACTCGTCATCAGCGAGCCCGGATCGCCGGCGGCACTCGCGTTCATGTCGGTTGCCGAGCAGACGGCGGCACAAATCTCGATCGCCAGCTATCAGCGGTCGACCATTCCATTGACGGTGGTGCGATGAAGACATTGGCTCGAGCGGCGGCGATCGCGGCACTGACCCTCTCGCCGGTCTTGATGGCCGGCTGCGCGCCCAACACGACGTCAACGCCGAAAAGCGGTGCGGCAATGCCCAGCGCGGTCGTCGATCCCTACCTGAAGATCTCCAGCGCGCTCGCGAAGGACAGCATCGAGGGAGTGCGCGCCAACGCGGGTGATCTGGCCACAGCCGCGACGGCGCTCGGCGCGCCGGCGATGAAGATCGACACGGCGGCGGTTCAGCTCGCCGCCGCGAGCGAGATCGGCGATGCGCGCGAGAAGTTCGGGACGCTCAGCGACGCGATCGTGACCTACCTGGATGGGTTGCATCTGATGCTTCCAGATGGCGTACAAGTCGCGATCTGCCCGATGGTCCAGAAACCGTGGCTGCAGGAGGGCTCCGACATCAAGAACCCGTATTTCGGTGCGTCCATGCCCACGTGCGGCAATTTCCGGTGAACATCGTCTTCAGCAAGCACACACTCGACAACGGGATGGACGTGCTGCTGCACGAGGATCACACCTGTCCGATTGTTGCCGTCAACCTCTGGTACCACGTCGGATCGAAGAACGAAACGCCCGGCCGGACCGGATTTGCGCATCTGTTCGAGCACCTGATGTTCGAAGGGTCGCAGCATCACGACAAGGGGTACTTCCAGCCGCTGCAGGGCGCGGGCGCCGCGCTGAACGGATCGACCAATGCCGACCGCACGAACTACTGGGAGGTCGTGCCGACCGAGGCGCTGGATCTGGCGCTGTGGATGGAGTCGGATCGGATGGGGTTCTTGCTTCCGGCGCTGACCCCGGCGAAGTTCTCCAATCAGCGCGACGTCGTCCTCAACGAGCGGCGGCAGAACTACGAGAATCGCCCTTACGGTCTGGCGCCGATGGCCATGCTGGCGGCGCTCTATCCGCCCGACCATCCGTACCACTGGACCACCATCGGCGAGATCGCGGATCTGCACGACGCGCGGATCGAGGACGTGCGGCAGTTCTTCGGCACGTACTATCACCCGGCGAACGCGTCGCTGGCGCTGGCCGGGGACATTGATGCGGACGAGGCGCTCGCGAAGGCGCGAAGCTATTTCGGCGACCTGCCTGCCGGGCCGCGCGTCGGTCCGGTCACGCCCGCGGAGCCGGCCCTTGCCCAAGACGAGCGGCTGATGCTCGAGGATCGGATCGAGCTGCCGCGCCTGTACATCGCGTGGCTGTCGACGCCCATGTTCGCAGAGGGCGACGCCGAGCTCGACCTTGCCGCCGATATCCTGGCGAACGGCAAGACATCGCGCCTGTATCGGCGGCTCGTGTTCGACGAGCGGCTCGCCACCGATGTGTCCGCGTCCCAGAATTCCCGCGAGATCTCCGGGTTCCTTCAGGTGGCTGCGACGGCGACGCCGGGACACACCCTCGAGGACATCGAACGGGTCATCCTCGACGAGATCGCGCGCCTGGCGGCCGAGGGCCCGACAGCCGAAGAAATCGAACGCGGTCGCGTCCAGACCGAAGCGCAGTTCATGTTCCGCCTGCAGACGGTTGGAGGATTCGGTGGGAAGTCCGATCAGCTGAATGCCTACAACACGTTCGTCGGTGATCCCGCGTTCTTCGATCGCGATCTTGCGCGCTATCAGGTCGTGACCTCTGACTCGATGAAGAACGTTCTCCGGCGTTACCTGGATGGTCGGCATCACGTGACGCTCAGCATCGTGCCGCGGGGACGTACGAACCTCGCGATCCCCGGCTCGTCTCCGGCGGTTGTGTCGTGAGCTGGCTTCCATGAGCGCCGCACGCGTCGATCGATCGCGCCTGCCCGAGCCAGGCCCCGCTCGCTCGTTCACCTTTCCGACGATCAGGAAGTCGGCTCTCGCCAGCGGGCTGCGCGTCTGGACGGTTTCTCATCCATCGGTGCCGGTCGTCACCCTGATGGTGTTGATCCGGCGAGGAGCGGCAGACGATCCGCCCGGCAAGGAAGGTCTGGCCGCGATGACCGTCGACATGCTCGACGAGGGCAGCGGCGGCCGGTCGGCCATCCAGATGCACGAAGGGCTGGCGCGCCTCGGCGCACAGCTCGACTCGGACATCGGGCCGGACGCGGCGTTGCTCAGCACCACCGTCCTGAGCCGCTTTGCGGGTCCCGCGCTTACTCTGCTGGCGGACATGGTCGCGCGGCCCGCGCTGGCCGAGCCGGACTTTGCACGCGTGCGGCAGCTGCGGCTCCATCGATTGACGCAGCTGCGTGACATGCCCGGCGCCGTCGCCGACCGGATCTTCGTGAAGCTCCTCTACGGCGACCATCCCTACGGTCACACGCCGCTCGGGGGCGAACGATCACTGAGTGCCCTGAGTGTGGACGACGTCCGCCAGTTTCATGCCGTGGCGATCCAACCGTCGGAGACCACGCTCGTCGCGGTCGGCGACTGCGACCACGACGTGATCGGACGCCTGGCCGCCGAGGTCTTCGACGGGTGGGAAGGCGCAGCGGACGGAGGAGCGCCGCGCTCTTCCGGACTCTCGCAGCCGCCGCGGCTGAATGTCGTGCCGCGGCCGGGTGCGCCGCAGTCCGAGTTGCGCATCGGTCACGTGGCGGTGGCCCGCAATACCCCAGACTATCATGCGCTCGTCGCCGCGAACATGGTGCTCGGGGGGCAGTTCGTCAGCCGAATCAACCTGAATCTCCGCGAGGCCAAGGGCTTCACGTACGGAGCGCGCACGGCGTTCGAGTTCCGGCGACTGCCAGGTCCGTTCGCCCTCACCGTGAGCGTGCAGACCGCAGCGACGAGCCGGGCCATCGAGGAATCGCTCGACGAGATCGCCGCCATTCGCGGCCCGCGCGCGGTGACGCGCGAGGAGCTGGCGCTCGGCGTCGCGGCGTTGACGCGCGGCTACGCCCGCAACTTCGAGACCGCTGAGCACGTCGCGCGCGCGATCACGCAGATCGCGCTCTACGACCTTCCCGATGACTATTTCGCTCAGTTCGTCCCGCGCATCGCGGAGGTGACCGTCGACGAGGTCACCCGCGTGGCGGCGGCGCACCTGGATCCGGCCCGACTCACCACGCTCGTCGTGGGCGATCTCGACGCCGTCGCCGGTGATCTCGCCCGGCTCAATCTGGGGGAAACGGCCGTCCTCTCGGCTGAAACATTCTGATACGATCGTGGATCTTCGAATGAAGACCGTCGGGTTCCGTGAGCTCGATGGGCCGGAGGTGCTGCTTCGATGCGCCTGCGATACGTCGGCGTCAGCGTGATTGGCGCGCTGGTGACGGTCGGCTCGGTCGTGGCCGCCTCAACCGTCTGGCTGCTGCTCACCAACCCCGTGACGATCGCCAACGCCGTGAACGAGGGTGAGGTGTCGCCGTTCGTGCGGGAGCTGGCGCGAGTGATCTACGACGCGCTCCGCGGCCTGCTGCGGTACCTCTAACAGTCGGTGGCCAACCTGACACCGTTTTGTCACGACACGCCATCCCTCGACCGTGACAACCTTCAATCAGCGCCTGCAGAGGAAGGGACATGAACAGGAAACGGGTGAGCGATCGGATCAGCTCGCATCATTCGTCCCGGCGCATACGCCGTAGGGCAGGGCTTTTACATGGCGACGACTGACTCCATGGACCGCACCGGCAAGATCGTCGCCCTCGGCGTCTTCGTCGCCCTCCTCGTCGACGGCATGGATCTGCAGATGCTGGCGCTCGCACTGCCCAGCCTCTCGAAGGATCTGCAGGTGTCGAGCGTCCTCTCCGGCGCGCTGAGCACCTACACGCTGCTCGGGATGGGCATTGGCGGAGTGATTGCCGGCCGGCTCGCCGATCGGATCGGGCGGGTCCGCGTCGTCTGGTGGGCCGTCTTGACATTCACCGTGTGCACCGGCGTCATCGCGTTCTGCCGCGACTACTGGCAGATCGCCGTGATGCGGTTCGTCTCTGGATTCGGCATCGCCGCGGTCTACAGCATCGGGACGCTGCTGGCGGCGGAGTACGTGCCGACACGGATTCGGACGACAGTGCTCGGGGTGCTCCAGGCGGGCTGGTCGGTCGGGTATGTCATCGCCGCGTTGTTGTCCGCGTACATCATCCCGCGACTTGGCTGGCGGCCGCTGTTTCTCTGCGCGATCGTTCCGGGAATCTTCACCCTTTTCATACTGCGGGGCATCCCCGATCCGCCCAGTTGGTTTGCCTCGCGGAGCAACGTCTCTCGCAGTGCGGCCCGAGGAAGTGGCTTCGGGGAGATCTGGAACAATCGCGCGCTGCGCCGCACGTTCCTGCTCTGGTCGCTGACCTCGATCGCGCTGCAGTTCGGCTACTACGGCGCCAACACCTGGCTTCCCAGTTATCTGGTCAGGGACCTCGGCGTCAACCTGCAGAACATGGGGTGGTACGTCGCCGGCACGTACTCGATGGCGGTGCTCGGCAAGGTCGTCACCGGCTACCTGGCCGATATCGTCGGGCGGCGCGCGATGTGGATCGTGTCCGGCGTGCTGACTGCCGTGTATCTGCCGGTCCTGATCTACGCGGCCACTCCCACGAACATCCCGTACCTGCTGCTCATCTTCGGTCTGCTGTACGGGGCGCCTTACGCCGTGAACTCGACGTATTTGAGCGAGAGCTTCCCCGCCGGCGTCCGGGGCACTGGTGTGGGCACTTCGTACAATCTAGGGCGGATTGGATCGATGGTGTCGCCGTTGCTCATCGGTCTGGCGGCGGAGAAGTATTCCATCGGCCTCGGCATCGCGCTGCTCGGCATCTCGTACGCCGTATGCGCGCTGATTCCCGGCGCGTTCATCCGGGAGAAGATGTTCGATCCGAAGGCCGCCGAATCGCCGGCCCTGCCCGTCCGCGCACCGCGCGCCGCCGCCGTCTAGTCAACGTCGTCCGCGATCATCACGACGCTCCGCAACATCCCAGGGTGGACCCCTTCGCGTTCGACTCGAGCTTGCGAGCGAGCGCGATCTGGACGGGCGAATCATCCGCGACTATCATCTCCTTCCAGTGAGCGGCCGGCGCCCAGGTTGGACGCTCCAGTAGCTCTATGGGAGTGCACGTATGAAAGTGATGCCCCGCAACGCCACCATCGTCGGTCTGATCGTGCTCGCAGCCGTGTGTGTCGCGACCCATCGACCGATCCACGCGCAGAACCAGCCGGCGGCAACGGCCACCGTTGAAAAGCTGAGGTTTCATCATGTGCACCTCAACTCGGTCAACCCGACGGCCGCGGCCGAGTACTACCCGAAGCCCTTCGCCCTGTCGGCCACGAAGACCACCTTCAACGGCTTCGAAGCCGTGAAGACCGGCAACGTCTACCTCCTCTTCACGAAGGTGGCGGCGACGCCTCAAAACGAACTGACCGGTCCGCAAACCTCCGTGTGGCACTTCGGGTGGAATACACCCAACTCGCGCCAGTACGACGAGCGCTTCCGCGCGATGGGGCTGCAGATTGCGCAGATGTGGGACGCCGCCGACGGCAAGCTCGTGGACATGTCGAGCGACACGCTCCCCGGCCTGCCGACGCAGGAGCAGATTCTGGAGATGCGCGAGAAGGGCACGCAGCCGACGCGTGAGGGCGGCTTCGGATACCTCCGAGGTCCTGACGGCGCCATGATCGAGAATGCGCAGTCGGGCACGACCGAGCGCTTCAACCACGTGCACATGTACCACGAGCACCCGGAGTGCGCGATGCAGTGGTACGTCACGCACCTCGGCGCCACTCGCCCGCAAGGCCGCGGCGCTGCGGCGGGAGCGGCGGCCGCACCGGCTGCAGACTGCCATACGAAGTTGTACGCGCCGCCGACGTGGCCGTCATTTGCCAAGACAGGGTTCGTGCGCGACCCGTCGGGCGGTGTGTCGTTCGACGACATCTCTATTTCGATCCGGCCGTGGCCGGGTGGCGGCCTTGTCAGCACGCGGGGCAAAATCGTCGATCACTGGGCGCTGAGCACCGCGGATCTGTCGGCGACGGTGACCCGCTTGAAGGGCGAAGGGGTCAAGTTCCTTGAAGAGATCCACCCGTGGGGCACCACGCGGGCCGCGATGATCGAGGGACCCGATCGCATCGCGATCGAGCTCGTCGAGGTGAAGTAGCTGCCCCGATCAACGCTGAACGGCGCGGTTCCCTTCACCAGATAATCCGCCTTCGGCCTAGCGATCGGTCGGTGAAGTGGCCCCCCGAGAGACGCGGGTCCGTTTCGAATAGTCGTCCAGGAAATCGAGAGAGGTTTTGTTCGGCACCGGGATCATGCCAAGCGCGTCAGCGATGCCCATCGCCTGATCGTCCTTGGCCTGGTACGGGGTCCACTTCGGGACGTCTTTCCCGTTCGGGTCGCCGGTGGTCGCGAAGTTCACCCAGTACGACGACACCTGATCCGCCAGCTTCTTGTCGGCATCGGTCCACGGCACCCGTGTGCTGTGCTGGCCGTTCGGCCAGTTGAACGCGTACGGAATCTCCGCGCCGTGCTGGGCGCCAAGCCACGCGGCGTTCGGCAGCGGCGGTACATGACTGAAGTAATACAGATACACCTTCGACTTACCGGTTGCCGTCTGCAGGCGCGCCCACGTCCGCATTTCCCATCCGAACGTCTGGTCGCGCATGCTGGCGGCCTGCGCCGCGCGCGACTCCTGATCGGTGGTGAACGGGTACAACTTCAGAAACGCGTCCGTGTCGGCGCCGTAGCGTCGCTGGCTTTGCGCGCGAAACGACTGGCCGGTGGTTGTCTCCGCCGTGAAGATGCTGCCCTCGTGCGAGTTCGACCCGATGATCACCGGCACATCGTTCTGCTTGCCGGATCGAAAGGTTGTCGCGACGTCCTGGGGAAACACCCAGCCGTCCACGGTCGCCGACGTCTGGAAGCCGTTCGCGCGGTTCACGGCCTCGGCTGGCATCGCGCGAAGCGCGCTGAGCGTCGCCGCGCCCGCCGCCTTGGCGAACGTCGCGCCGGCTTCCTCGGCCGCCGCGAGCGTGCGCGTGATGGAGAACTGCCCGCCGCTTTCGCCGATGGCGCGGTGAAACAGTCCGCGCGCGAGCGGCGTCGCGACGAGATTGTTCACGCTCCAGGATCCGGCCGACTCGCCGAAGATGGTCACGCGCGAGGGATCGCCGCCAAACGCGGCGATGTTCTTCTGCACCCACTTCAGCGCGGCGATCTGATCGAGAAACGCGTAGTTGCCCGACGCGTGCGTCGAAGATTCCTTCGTCAGCTCAGGATGCGCCAGAAACCCGAACACACCGAGGCGATAGTTGATGGAGACGAGGACCACGCCTTTGCGGGCCAGGTCTTCGCCCTGATAAATCGCGCCGGCGCCGCTCGTGTACGCGCCGCCGTGAATCCAGACCATCACGGGCCGACGGTCGCGCGCCGACGCTGCGGTCGTGTAGATGTTCAAGTACAGGCAATCCTCGCTCATCTCAGTCGCCGATCGGTCGCCCCCGTAGGGTGGAAACGTCCCGCCGCCGGCTGCGCGCTGCATGCAGTTCGCAGAGAAAGTATCAGCGGCGCGAACGCCGTCCCAGCCCTTCGGGGCTTGCGGCGGACGCCAGCGAAGGTCCCCGACCGGCGGCGCGGCAAACGGCAGGCCTTTGAAGACGCGGACATCGGCAAGGGCCCCGGCCACGCCGGAGACCAAACCGGTCTCGACCCGGATCGGATCGGGGATCGCCGCGGACCCGGGAAGAGCCGAGACGGCCGTCCAGGCAGCGAGGGCGACAAGCGTTCGGAATTTCAGCATACGCAAATGATAAGGACGGGACTCCAGATGTCAACGTCGCATTCGCACGCGCCAGGCCTTTCTGGGCCGCGTCCTGCGCAATTGGCCAGGCAGCCGAAAGCGGTATGATCGCGCGCATGGAAGCCAGCCGCGAGATACCGGCCGACTGGCGCGCGGATTTCGAAGCGGCGTCCCGCCGATCGCTCCCCCTCCGTCTGCGCTACGCGTTCATCCATACGTACAAGCCTGGCCTCGATGACGGAACGTTCCGCACGTTCGACACCCTGGCGGAGTACCGCGACTGGTGCGAGCGGAACCTGCCTTCGTGGCTCGGCTATGGCCGCGTTTGATTACCGGCAGGCGCTGGAAGTCCGAGAGGCATTCGCGCGCCGCGGCGTCAGATACCTCTTCATCGGCAAGTCGGGCGCGATCCTGCTTGGTTTTCCAGACACGACCCAGGATGCGGATCTCTTTGTCGAGAAGTCGCCGGAGAATGGCCATGCCGTTGTTGCGGCGCTCGGCGATCTGACGTTCACGCTGACCGATGCCCAACGAGCGGAAATCGAGCGCGGCAAGGACTTCGTCCAGATTCGCACCGGGCCGTTCGATCTCGATTTGGTGTTCGCGCCCGACGGGATCGATCGCTTCGCCGACGCCTGGGCCCGGCACGTCGATGTCGAAGGCTTTCCGGTGTGCCATCCCGACGATATCATCGCGAGCAAGGCGGCCGCCAATCGTGTGAAGGATCGCGAAAGTCTCCCTCGGCTGCGGGCGTTTCGCGAGTACTGGATCGAGACACGCGGTGGCCGTTCACAGTGAACGCTGCCTATCGCAGCGCTTTTTTCAAAAACCGAATCAGGATCCAGCCGTCGACGAACTTGAACGGCGCCTTCCCGCTGCTGTAGTGCCCGCACCGCAGGACGGCCACTTCGTGCGGGATTCCCCCGTCGCGAAAGGCGCGCACGAGATCCCTGGACAGATCCGGAGGGAACGTCAGGTCGTAGCGCGCATACACCAGCAGCGTCCGCCGGTGGCGCAGGCGCTCCAGATACCAGTGGGGGCTGATCGGTTTCCAGAGCGTCCGCAAGAGATCGAGATCGATGTGGCCGTCGAGCCCTTGCCTCACGTGACGCGTCGAAATGCCGCGCCACACGACATCGGCGAAGTGCGGAGAGATGTGATTGAGGGCCTGAGCCCTGATCAGCGGTTCGTGCGCGGTGGTGAGCAGCGAGAGGCAGGATCCCAGGCTCGTGCCGAGGATGCCAATTCGATCGTACCCCTCCCCCGCAAGCCACGCGATCGCGCGCCGGGCATCGAGGACCGCCTGCCGGCACACCTGCACGGTTCGAGCCACGTTGGCGCTCACGATGTAGTCGGCGCGCTGCAACTCTGACGGCATCCGCTGGTCATGATACGGAAGACTCAGGCGAAGCGCCGACATGCCGTTCATCGCCAGCAGGCGGCACAGGCCCAGATGACCTCCCGGATCCGAATTCCACTGAGGAAGCACGAGGACCGCGGCGCGCGATCGGTGTTTCGCCGGGACATACCGGCAGTACACCGTGTTGTTCCTCGGATGCGGGGTGTGGAACGCGGTCGGAAATGTCAACGTGCGATCGCCGTGAGCGGAGGGCGCTGAAAGCGTAAAGGCGCCGGTCGAGGCTGGAGTGAAGAACGCGTCGCTGTCGGCCATCACGCCCGACACCCACGCGTTCAGGATCGCCGGCGCATCGGTGCCGCTCGCCAATTGACCGCTCGGCGGAATCCAGTCGAGGCCCCATTCAAACGGGCGCACGGTGCGATTGGTGGAGACCGAGGCGAGCCGCCGTTCCCAGGCGTAGAAGAGGGCTTGAAGCATTCGCTGACAGTGAGCTCGATGAGCGATCTTGAGTCCATTGGCTCTTCACGTCAATCTCTCGATGCTCTCTTTCAGCGCGCTCTTGTTTGACTGTCTATCGAGATCTCTCTATACTGGCGTTCGCATGTTCTCCACGTCTGACACGCGAAAGCGAACCGGTCGAAAGCGGGCCACCCGTGTCGGAGGAGTTGTGCTCGACCGCTGAACGCCATCACATTCGAGCTGCCACTGCCGACACGGATTTTCCGCGTCGGCTTTTTTTTTGATTGGTGACGCCCGAGCTGAAGCTCGGGCCTACGAAGAGACGGACACGCTATGGCGCACATTCCCGTTGGTATCCTTGGCGCGACCGGCATGGTCGGCCAGCAGTTCATCGCCTTGCTCGCCGAACATCCCTGGTTCAAGGTCGAGTGGCTCGGCGCGAGCGCGCGCTCGGCCGGGAAGACGTTTCGCGACGCGGCCGCTTGGCGTCTGCCCAACAGGCTGCCAGATGAAGTGGCCAACCGCATGGTCGATGCGGCGGAGCCAGGCGGTGCGCCCAGGCTGGTGTTCTCCGGTCTCGATTCGTCCGTAGCCGGTGAAATCGAAGCCGCATTCGCTCGGGCTGGACATCTGGTCGTGAGCAATTCACGCAACCATCGGATGGCGCCGGGTGTGCCCCTCCTCATCCCTGAAGTGAACGCGGAGCATCTGAAACTGCTCGATGCGCAAGGCGAGTCCACCGGGTGGAGAGGGCGCATCGTCACGAATCCGAATTGTTCGACCGTTGTCCTGGCCACGGCCCTGGCGCCGCTCTGCCAGTTCGGTCTGAAGACGACGATGATTACGACGCTGCAGGCGATTTCGGGCGCCGGGTACCCGGGCGTGCCGTCGTGGGACATCCTGGGGAATGTGATCCCGCACATCGGCGGCGAGGAAGAGAAAATCGAGACGGAAACCAGAAAGATCCTGGGAACGTTTGCCAACGGACGTATCGAGTATCACCCTGTGACGATCAGCGCGACGACAACCCGTGTGCCGGTGCAGAATGGCCACACCGAATCAATCTCCGTCGGTCTCGCCGAGCGGCCCACGCCCGAGGCAATCATCGAGGCATGGACGTCCTTCAAAGGCCGCCCGCAGGATCTCGATCTCCCGTCGGCGCCGCCTCGACCGATCGTCTACCTGACGGAGGCCAACCGGCCTCAGCCGCTCCTCGACGTCAATCGCGACGGCGGCATGACCGTCACCGTGGGCCGGCTGCGTCCTTGTTCGCTCTTCGACTACAAGTTCGTGGCGCTCGGGCACAACACGATTCGAGGGGCGGCGGGCGTCGCCATCCTGAATGCGGAGCTGATGCATCGCGAGGGGCTTCTGTGAACGTCATCATGAAATTCGGCGGCACGTCGGTCGCCGACGCCGAGGCGATGAACCGGGTCACCGCCATCGTTCGCCGGCAGATCGAGACCAATCCGAACGATGCGCCGCCGGTGGTCGTTGTGTCCGCGATGTCGAAGGTCACGGATCGGTTGATCGAATCCGGGCGCCTCGCCGGTCAGGGCGACGGCGAGGAGGCTGTGCAACTGCTGCAGGATCTTCTCGATCGGCACATGACCGTCGCGTCCGCCCTCGTTCCTGTCGACAGCTCCAGCGCTCTTCTCGCAACACTGCGCGCGGAGTTCGCGCACCTGACATCAACCGTGCGAGCGCTCGCAGCGGCGGGCGAAGTGCCCCCGCGATCGCACGACGAGATTGTCGCGATGGGCGAGCTGGCGAGCAGCCGCATCGTCGCGGAAGCGTTCGCCGCCCGGCAGATTCCGGCGGTGTGGGTCGACTCGCGGGAGGTCCTCGTCACGGACTCCGAGCACACGGCGGCGATACCCGATATGGCCGCGACCTGTGAGCGCACACGGCAACTCGTCGCTCCGAAACGCGCGGCGGGGAAGGTCGCCGTCATGGGCGGTTTCATTGGCGCCACTCCTGCCGGTGTGACGACGACCCTGGGCCGCGGCGGATCGGACTACTCGGCGGCCATCTTTGGTGCCTGCCTGGATGTGGAGGAGATTCAGATCTGGACCGACGTCGACGGCATGCTGTCGGCCGACCCGCGCATCGTTTCCCAGCCCAGGCTCGTGCCCCAGCTCTCGTTCCTCGAAGCATCGGAGCTTGCGTACTTCGGCGCGAAGGTGCTGCATCCGAGCACGATTCTTCCCGCGGTCGCCAATAACATTCCCGTCCGGATCCTCAATTCACGCCGCCCGGACGCGGCAGGCACGATGATTACCGCCGAGGGGCGGGAGCACGACGGGCTGACGGCGCTCGCCTGCAAGCGCGGTGTCAGCGTCGTCGACATCACCTCCACGCGCATGCTGATGGCCCACGGCTTTCTGCGGCGTCTGTTCGAGGTCTTCGAGCGTTTCAAGACGCCCGTTGACGTCGTCACGACCTCCGAGGTGAGCGTGTCGGTGACCGTCGACAACCCGCGGCGCCTCGACGACATCGCCCACAATCTGAGGACCTTCGCCGAGGTGAACATCGAGCCCGATATGGCGATTGTGTGCGTCGTGGGGGAAAATCTGCGGGGGGACACGGCGCTGTTCGGCCGCGCCGTCTCCTCCCTCCGGCAAATTCCGCTGCGTCTGGTCTCGCAGGCGGCCTCGCGCCGGAATATCACGTTCGTGCTGCGGGACGCGGACGTCGAAGCGGCGATGAACCGCCTCCATGAGGAGTTCTTTGCCGGGTAATCCGTACCGGCCGTCGTGATGTGCGGCTGTCGCAATTGCGTGATGAGCCGAAGGCGAATGTTGATGACCCG
>JAHFUL010000046.1 GCA_023265155.1 Acidobacteriota bacterium | reverse complement strand
TTGGTCGGGGCGAGAGGATTTGAACCTCCGACCCCTCGGTCCCGAACCGAGTGCTCTACCAGGCTGAGCCACGCCCCGACACTTGGATGCATCCGCGGCCCGGGAGGCCGCCTCGCGAACGAAAGGCCAGTGTACTCCAAATCCAATCATCGCGCGGGAGCAATCCGGATGAAGCCGGACCCCACCGACCACGATCACCGTACCTCGGCTGGCTTCTCTGCGCACAGCTCCTCGACCGCACGCAAGGCGTGGTGGGCAGTGAGATCCGGATGGAGCGGGGTCACCGAGATGTAGCCTTCCCGAACCATCTCGTAGTCCGAACGGTCGTGCGGATGCCAATCGTTCTGCCCTTCCTCGATCCAAAAATACGATCGGCCCTTGGGATCGTGGCGCTCGGCGACCGACGTGATGTGGTTCCTCTTGGCTTGCACGGTCGCGCGCAATCCTTTCGGCTGTCCCTTCGGCACATTCACGTTGAGGAACGTTCGCGCTGGCAACGGTCGGCTCAGCAGCGCGCCCGCAAGCATCGCGGCGGCCTGCGCCGCGGGGCGGAAGTCGTAGTCGCCGCGCGTCTGCCGCAGCGACACCGCGATGCTCTGCACACCCAGCAGCGCGCCCTCGAACGCCCCCGCCACCGTGCCCGAGTACGTCACGTCGTCGCCGAGATTCCACCCCTTGTTGATCCCCGACACGACGAGATCGGGCAGCCGCTTGAACACGTGCGTGATCGCGACGTTGACGCAGTCGGTTGGCGTGCCGTCAACGGCATACACGCTTCCACTGATCTTCTCGAGCCGAAGCGGCCGGCGCAGCGTCAGCGCGTGCCCAATCGCGCTGGCTTCCTCAATGGGCGCGACGATCGTGACGTCTCCCACCGCACGAAGAGCATCCGCGAGCGCCACAATCCCTTCGGATCGATAGCCATCGTCATTCGTGACGAGAATCGTTGGCATGCAATGATCGATTATAGCAGTGCGCCTCAACGGTCCGGCTAGTCTAGGCGGAGCTGCGCTACCGCCCGCGTGAAAGTCTGGCGCACCGAGACGCGGCGAGGCGCCGGGCGGGCAATGCGCGACCCGCCTCCGCCAAGGCTACGGCGAGGTCTCGCCGTAGTTCGCGGCGTTCACAGTCCGGCGAACGAAAGCGACGACCGACAATACCGGGAGTCGGGACGCGCGGGCACTACGTCCGCGCGGGCACGACGACGAACAGGAGTGCCGTGGCGATGAGCGCGAGCGCGGCGCCGAAGGAAAACGCCATGGCGGAGCCCGCCACCGACCAGATCAGACCGAACACGAGGCTGGCGGCGAGTGAGCCGAAGCCCTGAACCGCGTTGAACACCCCGAACGCGAAGCCCCTGCGCGATGCCGGCGCGAGATCCGCGACCAGCGCTTTCTCGGTCCCCTCGGTGAACCCGAAGAAGCACCCGTACAACAGGAAAAGCGGCAACAGCGCGACGAGCGAGGTGCTGACGGCGAACCCTGCGTAGACCGCTGCGTACACGAGCCAGCCGCACGCGATCACGCCCCGCCGGCCGACGCGATCCGACCAACCGCCGCCGACCACGGAAACGCCAGCCTTCACGACGTGCAGTGCGGCCCACATGAGCGGCACGAGCTCTGTGCTTCCGGCTGCGTCGGTCAGCTTCAACAGGAGAAAGGCATCCGTCGAGTTTCCGAGCATGAACAGCGACAAGACGATCATGAACGATCGAAATCGCCGCGGCAGGGGCTCAACCCTGCCCACCGTCGAGGCCTCCGACGCTTGGCCCAACGTCGAGCTCTTCGACGTGTGGCCGCTCACTTCCTCCGAGGCTCCGGCGGTCTGCCCAAGGGTCGTGCGAAGTCGCAGGCCGATTTCCGCGTTGGGTCCCACCGCCGGCTCTTCCTGCACCAGGAAGATCAATCCGACCGCAATCGCACCGGGAATCACCGTGAGCGCAAAGAGCGTGCGGTACTCGCCTGGATAGAAGAAAAGAAACAGCGTGGCGAGGACCGGCCCTGCGACCGCACCAGCATGATCCATCGCTCGATGAAAGCCGTAGATCCTCCCCCGCGTCCCGGGCTCCGCCCAGCCGGCAAGCATCGCATCGCGCGGGGCGCTGCGGATCCCCTTGCCGACACGATCGATGACGCGAACAGCAAAGACCTGAGTCCAACTCTCGGCCAGCGCAATTGCCGGGCGCACGGCCGACGACAGCGTGTAACCCGCCAGGACGAGCCTGCGCTTCGACCGCATGCGGTCGGCTGCCTGACCGGAGAGAATCTTGAGGATGCTGTTGACCGCTTCGGCGGCGCCCTCGATGACGCCGAGCGAGATCACGCCCGCGCCAAGCACCTGGATCAGAAAGAACGGGAGGAGAGGATAGATGGCCTCGCTGGCTCCGTCAGTCGCGAGGCTGACCCAGCCGAGGAGCCAGACCGCCCGAGGAAGGCCGAACATCGTCGATAGGCTCATTGTCGACTGTCGACCGGACGGAATCAACGGCGGGTACAATGGAAGTGTCCAAGTCGATGGCAAGCCTGGCTGAGGTTCTTGCTCGAGAGACTCGCGAGGGCGAGCTGTACGATGTGCTGCCAGACGGGCGGCTGCGGTGCTATGCGTGCGGCCACTGCTGCCCGCTTCCCGACGGCGCGATCGGCGTCTGCAAGGTGCGTTTCAACGACGGCGGGACGCTGCGTGTGCCCTGGGGATACGTGGGCGGTGTGCAGTGCGATCCCATCGAGAAGAAGCCGTTCTTCCACGCGTACCCGGGTGCCCTTGCGTACAGCTTCGGCATGCTCGGATGCGACTTGCACTGCGGCTACTGCCAGAACTGGGTCACCTCGCAGGCGCTGCGCGATCCGCAGGCCGTGGCCTCGCCGCTGGTTGCGACACCAGACGCGATCGTTCGCGACGCGCTCCGCCTCGACGCACGCGTCATCGTGAGCACGTACAACGAGCCCCTGATTACGAGCGAATGGGCGGTGGCGGTTTTCAAGGAAGCCAAGACTGCCGGGTTGACGACCGGCTACGTCTCCAATGGCAACGGCACGCCCGAGGTGCTCGACTACCTACGGCCGTGGGTGGACCTGTACAAAGTTGATCTGAAAAGCTTCGATGATCGCCACTATCGTCAGCTCGGCGGTCGCCTGGCGCCGATTCTCGACACGATCCGAAGACTGCAGGCGATGGGCTTCTGGTTGGAGATCGTCACGCTGCTCATCCCGGGCTTCAACGATTCACCTGACGAGTTGACCCGCCTCACCGAATTTGTCTCGGGCGTGTCCGCCGACATCCCCTGGCACGTCACCGCGTTTCACGGCGACTACAAGATGACCGAGCCGGGGAACACGACGGCCGACATGCTCATGGCCGCCGCGGACATCGGGCGCCGATCGGGTCTGCGCTACGTGTACGCCGGGAACCTGCCGGGTCAGGTCGGCGATCTCGAGCACACGCGCTGCGTGAGCTGCGGGGAGACGCTCATCGAGCGGCAGGGCTACTTCATTCGCCGCTACGGCCTCACGCCGAACGGCTGCTGTCCCTCGTGCGCAGCCGCGGTCCCAGGGCGATGGAGCGCTCAGTTCGAGGGTCAAATCACCTCACGCCCATTTCTCCCGGGTTCTCGATCGCGGCTGACGGTGCTCTAGATGATGATCGCAGGGCGTTGCCCGGCCTCCGCCCGGCACGACCGCGCGCGCCCCGATATAATGACGACGTGCCCCTGCTCGATACTTTGCGTCGTCCGCTGCGCAACCTTCGGCTGTCGGTCACTGACCGCTGCAACCTGCGCTGCCAGTACTGCATGCCGGAGGACGACTACGTCTGGCTGCCGCGCGAGGACGTGCTCCACTTCGAGGAGATCAGCACGCTCGTCGACGTCTTCCTTTCGCTTGGCGTGGACAAGGTTCGCCTCACTGGCGGCGAGCCGCTCCTTCGCCGCGACCTCGCCTCGCTCGTTCGCATGCTCTCGGCGAAGACCGGCCTCAACGATCTCGCGCTGACGACCAACGGCGTTCTTCTCGCCCCGCAGATCGATGGCTTGAAGGCAGCCGGCCTCGGCCGCATCACGGTGAGCCTCGATACGCTGAAGGCCGACCGATTTGTTGCGCTCGCTCGCTTCGACGAGCTGGCGCGCGTCAAAGAAGGCATCGAAGCGGCCAGTCGGGCATTCGGCGCGTTGAAAATCGATACGGTCGCCATCAAAGGCGTGAACGACGATGAGCTCGTCGATCTGATCGAATACGGCAGGACGTTGAACGCCGAAGTGCGGTTCATCGAGTACATGGATGTCGGGGGCGCGACGCGCTGGACCACCGCCGGCGTCATCTCGCGGCGAGAGATGCTGGATCGGCTGACCGCGCACTACGGACCGATCGAACCGATCGCGAACGAGTCCTCCGCGCCCGCCGATCAGTTCAGGCTGTCCGACGGCACGGTGTTCGGGATCATCTCGTCCACGACCGAGCCCTTTTGCAAGAGTTGCGATCGCAGCCGGCTCACGGCCGACGGCATGTGGTACTTGTGCCTTTACGCGAGTCGTGGCACCGACCTGCGGGCGGCGCTCCGGAACGGCGCACGCGCGGACGAACTGAGGACACTCATCGCCGCGGCGTGGACGAGCCGCAACGATCGCGGGGCCGAGATCCGGCTGGCGCTCGGCGATCGCCGCGCGTCGGTGCCGGTGATTCCCGTCAAGTCGTTGCGACAGGATCCACACCTGGAGATGCACACGCGCGGCGGCTAACGCTAACGCGGTCTCGTCACCGGGAAGGAACGAGGTCGTGGCTACTCGGCCCGAGCTGGCGGCGGCGCTTCTTCCAGGCTTCCGGACGCCAGCAGCGA
Organism: Acidobacteriota bacterium; assembly: GCA_023265155.1. Lineage (GTDB taxonomy): Bacteria > Acidobacteriota > Vicinamibacteria > Vicinamibacterales > CAVVIG01 > JBGOTP01. The sequence continues at coordinate 15,972 of JAHFUL010000046.1, read as the reverse complement.
AACAGCCTGCAGCAATCCCTTCACGCTGCAGGGCTTGTCGAGAAATGCTTCGTCCTGCCAAAGGATGCTCTTGTCCTTGAACAACCGATCGCTGAAGCCTGTGAGATAGAGCACCTTCAGCGACGGCTCCTGGCGGCGCAGGCGCTGCGCGAGCTCGTCACCGCTCATGTGCGGCATCATCAGGTCGGTCACGAGCACATCGAACGTGGGCTGACTCTGGGCGATTTCGACCGCCGCGGCGCCGTCGGCTGCCGACACCGTCACGTACCCTCCTTCCTGCAGCACGCGCTCGACAAACCTCCGCACCGGGTCCTCATCGTCGACCACGAGAACGCGCACCGGGCGCTTGGCCGCCGGCGCTTTGAACCGTGCTGCGTAGGCTTTGAGCGGCGTCATGTCAGATTGATTATCACCTGTGATCCGTGTCTCAATGGCCTTTTGTCTTTCATTTTTGGTCCGAGGTCGCGTTCTCGAAGTGCCAAGGATGCGGCCGTCCCATGCGCGGACGGCCCGGACGCGGGCTCCCGCGGGCCTTTCCAGCTGTAAGTCTTTCCCATATAATCAGTTAGCTCTCGACCTTCCGTGTGGCTCATCATGCGCCCTTCGACCGAGTGATCCGTACTCGCAACTTGTGTCGTCTAAGCACGAGAATTACCCAACCATGGATATTGCCCGCCCGTCCAATGCAAGACAGAAGCGGATTCGCCAAGCCCTGTACATCGGAGGCGGTCTGCTCGTGGTTGCGCTCATCAGCGTCGGGTTGTCGCGGCTGAAGCCAGCGGCTCCGACCGTCGAGAGCGGCACCGTGTGGCGTGATGTCGTGAAACGGGGTCCAATGCTGCGTCAGGTTCGGGGGCTTGGCACGCTCGTGCCCGAAGACATCCGCTGGATCCCGGCGACGACACAGGGCCGCGTGGAAACGATCATCCTCAGGCCGGGCACCCAGGTGACGCCCGGCGATGTCATCCTCGAGTTGAGCAATCCGCAACTCGACCAGGAGCTGCAGGACGCGCAGCTGAAGCTGCAATCCGCGGAGGCATCACTCGCCAACCTTCGAGTGCAGGTGAACAACGACCTGTTGAATCAGCGCGCCGCGGCGGCGACGGTCGAGGCCGATTTCAGCAGGGCCAAGATGCAGGCGGAGATGGATGACGCGCTGGCGAAGGACCAGCTGATCGCCGAACTGCAGCGGCGCCGGTCGGAAATCGACGCGCGGCAGCTCGGTGTGCGCAACGAGATCGCCAAGGAGCAGCTCGCGAGCCGCGCCGAGTCGGCCCGCGCGCAGCTCGCCGTGCAGCAGTCAAGCGTGGACCAGGCCCGAGCCGTGCTGCAGTTGCGCCAGCGTCAGCGCGACGAGCTGCGGGTGCGGGCTGGCCTGACAGGCGTCCTGCAGGTCGTGCCGGTGGAAGTCGGGCAGCAGGTCGCGCCGGGCGCCAACCTTGCTCGCGTTGCGAATCCCGGACGGCTGAAGGCCGAAATCAAGATCGCGGAAACGCAAGCGAAGGACATTCAGATCGGGCAGAAGGCCGAGATTGACACACGCAACGGGATCGTGCAGGGCCGCGTGACGCGCATCGACCCTTCCGTGCAGAACGGCACGCGCACCGTTGACGTGTCGCTCGACGGCGATCTGCCGCGCGGCGCGGTGCCCGACCTGAGCGTGGACGGCAACATCGAGCTCGAGCGCTTGAGCGACGTGCTGTTCATGGGCCGTCCGGCGTTTGGTCAGGAACAGAGCACGATCACCTTGTTCAAGATTGACGCGGATGGCAGCGGAGCGAACCGCGTGCAGGTGAAGTTGGGACGCAGCTCGGTCAACGCCGTGGAAATCATGGCGGGCCTCAACGTCGGCGACGCCGTGATTCTCTCGGACATGTCCGCGTGGGACGCGTTCGACCGCGTGAGGCTCCGATAGTCGGCGGTCTCGAGCCGTTGCGAGGTGCGAATGCGCCGGGCAACAGCGCCGGCGGTGGGGCCCCGGCGCGAGTGAGCGATATGGCGCCCCGCGTCAGCAAATCAAGGAGACACGCGCATGGGCCAGAACGGAACGCAGGCGCTCTTGAAGCTCGACGGCGTGACGAAGGTGTTTTACACCGACGAAGTGGAAACCCACGCCCTGTCGGGCGTCCACATGGAAATCGGAAAGGGCGAATACATCGCGATCGCCGGCCCGTCCGGGTGCGGCAAGTCCACGCTGCTTTCGATTCTGGGTCTTCTCGACTCGCCAACCGAGGGGCAGTACCTGTTGAACGACCGGCCGGTGGCCACTCTCGCGGCCTCGGAGCGCGCACGCGTCCGGAACCGCGAGATCGGGTTCATCTTTCAGAGCTTCAATCTGATTGGCGATCTCACGGTCTTCGAGAACGTGGAACTGCCGCTCACCTATCGCGGTATGAAATCGGCCGAGCGCCGGCAGCGGGTCGAGGCGGCGCTCGAACGCGTTGGCATGGCGCACCGCGCGAAGCACCTGCCGAGCCAGCTCTCCGGCGGTCAGCAGCAGCGCGTGGCCGTTGCCCGCGCGGTGGCAGGCGAGCCGCTCATCCTGCTCGCCGACGAGCCCACGGGCAACCTCGACTCGCGCAGCGGCGAGGCCGTGATGGATCTGCTCCGCGAGCTGCATCAGAGCGGAGCGACCATCTGCATGGTCACACACGACCCGCGCTACGCGCGTCACGCGGACCGCAGCGTTCACCTCTTCGACGGCCGGGTGGTCGAGGAACAGGCGGCGCTGGCAGCCGCGGAGTAGACAATTGCAGGCTCATGGCTTAGGGCCCCGACCCCAATGCTCATCTCGCTTCGCAACATCGAGAAGTCCTACCCCCACGGCGTCGGGCGCACGTACGTCCTGCGCCGCATCGACGTGGACATCAAAGAGGGTGAGTTCGTGTCGATCATGGGGCCGTCGGGCGCCGGGAAATCGACGCTGCTCCACATTGTCGGGATGCACGACACGGCCTGGAGCGGCGAGTACTACTTCATGGACGAAGCGGTGCACCGGCTCCATCAAAAGCAGCGGGCCGAGCTCCACAAGAAGCATATCGGCTTCGTGTTCCAGAGCTATCACCTGCTCGACAACCTGACGGTCTACGAGAACCTGGAGATCCCACTCTCGTACCGGAACGTGAGCCGCAAAGACCGACAGAGCATGGTCGCCGATGTCTTGGATCGCTTTCAGATCGTCGGCAAGAAAGATCTGTATCCCAACCAGCTTTCAGGCGGGCAGCAGCAGCTGGTGGGCGTGGCGCGCGCGATCATCGCCAATCCGCAGGTCCTTCTCGCCGACGAGCCGACCGGAAATCTCCACTCGGCCCAAGGCAAGGAAATCATGGAGCTCTTCCGCTCGTTGAACGAGGCGGGCACGACGATCATCCAAGTGACCCACTCAGAGGTGAACGCGTCGTACGGCGGCCGCATCATCCATCTCCGCGATGGCTGGGTGGTGGATGACTAACTAACGGAGGGCCGCGGCCGCCGGATCTAAAATTTCGCGCCACCGATAGCTTGGCGAACAGCGCCGGCGAGCACGGCCCCGAGGGCGGCTGCCGCCAGAACGAGGGCGCCGGTGGGGTGATCGACAGCGGCGAACACAAAGAAGCCACCGACGAGGCTCCCGATCACGACCGTCATCAACGCATCGGTGATGCGGTAAAGCCAGGTACTGCGCGGACACCGATGGTGCTCGGTCAGCGCGCCCAGGCAACGAGGACAGGTGGCCATGACCTAAGTCATGGTAGCACAACCGGTTGGGACGGCTGCGGCCCAACCTCGCGTTCCGAACGAATTACCGAGCCAGCGGATCCGGCCGAAGCTGGAAGTGCACGATCTTGCTCGTCGTGCCCTTGCCGCCCTCGATGTGCCAGAGGAAATTCGTTCCGTAGTTGGCCCACAGACCGCGGCCTTTCCATCCGGCTTTGTCGTCGTCGATGCGACCGTCCATCCCGCGCGAATAGAATCCAAGCGGGTATGGGACGCGGAGCGTGATCCACTCGCGCGTCCGCGGGTTCAGCACTTGCAGCGAATCGGATCCGGATCCGTTCGCGATAGGAGTGTTTTCGCCGAGTCCCAACGTGTTGAACTGATCGACCCAACCGTAATAGTGGAAGTCCGCGTTCGTGTCGGTCCCCTTCATGTTCGGCCCGACCGTCAGCGGGTAGAAGCTCCAGCCTGCTGCGCACTGCTGGCCATCCACGACCGACGGACCCTTGAACACCGTGCACTTCCGGCGATCGAAGCTGGCGAAGCCGCCGCTACCCGACAAGGCCATCCAGACGACGCCGCTCTTGTCGACGTCGATGCCGCGCGGTCCGAAGTGCGTCTGGGCCTGGTCCTCCGGAATCGTGTAGAGCTCGCTGATGCAGGTCTCAGGCGCATTCTTCCCGATGTCGAGTCGAACGATCCGGCCAGGAAAACTTGTCGATGCCGCCCAGACCGACTGATCCGTCGGGCTCACGATGATTCCGTAGCTGCCCATGTTCACCCGCGTATCGAGCTTCGGATCGAACTTGCCGATGCTGCCGCCGCCACCTCCCTCGTTCTGCGATCGGCCGCCGCCCACGGGTTCGTTCCACGGTTTGGTGATCTTGCCGTCGCCGTTGGTGTCGACGACCGTCGGACACCAACCGACTGCCGCCTTCTCGTCCCTCGTTTGATCGTAGACCTTGGTGTTGACCCATGGGATCGTCGGGCCCCCGCCGCTGAAGTACAGCATCTCGTTCGGATCCGTGCCGAACTGGAGGTGGTGCGTGCCGAAACAGGTGTAAATGAGCTCGAACTTGCCCGTCTTGGGGTCGTAGTACGAGGCGTGACGGTTGCTCGGACTCGTCGCCGGGAAGTACGCGGCGTACTTGTTCAGCGTCCCATCCTTGCACCAGTCCGGTACCGCCTTCTGGCTGACCGTCGTGGTGGCCCAAAGCCGGCCCTTGGTATCCATCATCGGGTTGTGCGGATCGGAGACACCCGCATGAACGATCTCTTCACCCCAGAAGTTCGAAGGCTTCAGCACCTTGTTCGGAAACCTGGATTGCATGGTCTTCGGATCGTCACGCGTCGGAATCTGCACCTGTCCGGCGCTGTTCTCGTACGGATCGACGAAAATATGTCGGCCGTGCGCCGCGTCGACTGCGTAGACTTTTCCGTCGGCGTTCATTCGCGGATTGCTCTTCGTGGTCGTGATCTCGTCGTGCATGTAAGAGGTCGGCGTACCCCAGTCCCACATCGTGACGACGACGTTGCGCTCGGTCCCCTTCGGCCGCTCCGGCACCGGCGGCACGGCGCCGGCGGCAATCCTGTCGGTCCAGTCCGCGTAAATCTTGAGGCCGCGCGGGCCCAGACGCCGCATCACGCCATCCATTTCCGAACCGCGCTGGCCCGTCTTGACCCGATGGTCCCAGGCCTCGAGCGAAGACTTGAACCCCAGGTGACTCATGTGGCTCAGCGATCGCGTCAGCTGATTCCCGAGCTGATGACAGAGCTGGCAGCCCTGCTTCAGCTGATCCATGAATTGCGCCTGAGTCTGGAATGTCGTGGGAATGCCGTTGACGTCGTTGCCCTTGCCGGGAAACTCGCTCTTGGGCGGCACTTCGAGGAGCGAGTACCAATAGTTGGCTGGATACACCTTCGCCGCCTCCGCAGGCGTTCCGGCCGCGGCGACTTTCAGCGTCAGCGTCTGACCCGGTTTCCCTTTCACTGGTTTGGAATCGACCAACCCGTAGCCACGAATCCACACGTCGAACGTGACATTGGGCAGCTCCGGCAGAACGAACCGGCCCTCGTCGTTCGTGACGACGATCTTGTAGAGCTTCGTCGGCGTCTCGGTCGTCTCGGCGATGACCCAGACGCCCGCTTCGCGGCCCTTGCCGCTCTCGACCACACCAGCGATGAAACCTTGTGGCCGGCGAGCCGCCAGCGTCTGTTGTGCCCCGGGCTCCGCGCTGAATGCCACGACGAGGCCCGCCGCCGTCACCACGGCGGCGAGGGCACTCCAACCCATCGTCCACAACCTGTCTGAGCGCCGTGAAGACGTTCGCATACGATTGCTCCTCATCAATAGATCTACACCTATGCGTGCAAAGAACACTCGTGGGCCATTGGTGAGCTGACGGTTGAGTGAAGTGTCCAACGCCCCTCACGCGGTCGCGATCGGTCGCTTGCAGAACGTCGGTTTACGGCTGCGGGTTCGACCCGCCGATAAACGCGCTGACGTCACGTAGCCGCTCGTGGACCGTTCCCGGGATGCTCAGGCGCGTGTTTGCGCCAAGGCTCTTGATGAATTCGGCGGTCTGTGGATACGCCTGAAACTGGAACGACTGCTTCGATCCTTCGGCAAGGCGGTACGGCGTGCGCCCTCTGTAGTCGCGCGCGTCGATGTTCGCGCCCCGGTCCACCAGGATCTGAATCACCTCGTTCAATCCGCGGAAGGCGGCGCCATGGAGCGCCGTGAAGTCGGCTTCGTTCACCGCGTTGATGTCCGCGCCGGCATCGAGGAGCACGTTCACCGCCTCCTCGGCGCCCACGGAGCGCCGGCCCCGCTGAAGCCCGGGCTGGAAGGTTGCGCGACCGAGACCCGCCGCCACCATCAACGGCGTCGAGCCGTCGTTGGTCGTGAGACGAAGATCGGCGCCTGCCGCCAGCAGCGTCTCGATGACTTCGGTGCTGCTCTCGAGGCGCACGTTTTCACCGCGCCGGTCGGCGTCGCCGCCGAAGCCGCCGACGCCGCCGTTGGCCGCGTAGGCAGCGACCCAAAGAGGCGTCGCGCCGTAAAGATCGCCGGTGCCACACGCGAACGGCTCGAAGGCGCCTTTCTTCGGGTAGCCGATATAACTCATGAACATCGCGGACTTCGGGATGCGCGCATTCACGTCGGCGCCGCGCTCGATGAGGGCGTTCACGATTCGCACGCGGCGATTCGCGTCCAGGCCGCGGCCGCCACCCACGAAGCCGCCCCCGAGCGACCCGTTGTCGCCATGCCGCCGGAACCAATCGCCAAGCCACGTATTGACGGAGCCCGCCGCGGCGTGCAGGGCGCGCACGCCATCGATGGCGCCGTTGGGATCGGCGCCCTGCTCGAGCAGAAACATTGCGAACTCGCCCTGACCGTGCACGAGCGAGAACGGCAGCACGTGCGTGCCGTCTGCGCCCGCCTCGTTGACGTTGACGCCGGCGGCAATCAGGACTTTCGCCATGTCGATGTCGCCGTTGCGCGCCGCGTACATCAACGGTGTGAAATCCTTGGCCGTCGAACGGTGGACGTCTGCGCCGCCTTCGATCAACGCCTGCACGATATCGGGATGCGGCTCGGCGACCGCCCACATCAGCGCGGTCGCCTTCGTTTCCTTGACCATCGCGTTGACGTTCGCGCCGTGGACCAGGAGCAGCCTGGCGACGCGGACGTTGCCTGTGCGTGCGGCGATCATGAGGGGGGTCAGTCCGCTGGTCTGCGCCAGATTGGGGTCGGCCTTCGCGGCCAGCAGCTTGGCGACCATCGCGTCGCTGGCGTTCTCAGCGGCGCGCGCCAGGGGTGTGACGCCGTGATCGTCGGCGGCGTTCGCCTTGGCGCCCGCGCGGAGAAGCAGATCGGCGGTCTCGACATCGTCCCAGTGGGCCGCCCAGAGGAGCGCCGTGGCGCCGTCGGCGCGGGCGGCGTTCACATCGACGCCTTGCTTCAGCAGCGCGCGCACAGCCGCTTTGTCCTGCTCCGCCGCGGCCGAGACCAATCGGAGGTCGGGTCCGGCGGCCACCGCGAGACCGGCAATCGCCAGCAGCGGCAGAACCCATGAGCCCGCCAGACGGATGACTTTGCCACTCATCGCCGTTCCTCCTGCGTCTCGCACACACTCCGGTCCACGCGGTCATTCATGATAGTCGGGGTGTCGCAATCCTGGGCGTTCATTCCGTGTACGAATGTGTCAGGGCATTGGGCACGCGCCCTGCCATAAGGCATAATACTATCCTTCACGTAGCGATTGTCTTCATTGCACTCGAGGGACTGGCGACCATGTTGAGAATTGAGAGCGCGATAAGCGGTGTGAGCGTTGCGCTGGTCGTGGGCGTGTGCATGCAGGTCGCCGGCGCCCAGACCGCGGGCGCGCCGCCGGCTGCGCGCCAGTCCGCCACGCGCCGTCCGCAGGCCACGAGCGCCACCGCCACGCCTTCCGCCGGACCCTCGCGCGAGCTCTTCGACAAATATTGTGTAACCTGCCATAACGAACGCACAAAAGCCCGGTACGCCAACCTCGCGCTCGACAAGATTGATCTCGCCGATGTGGGGGCTCATGCAGAAGTGCTCGAGAAGGTCGTGCGCAAGCTGCGGATGGGCCAGATGCCGCCCGAAGGTTTGCCGCGGCCCGACGCGGCAATGGTCGATGCCTTTGCAACGTCCCTCGAAACGGCGCTCGACAGGGCGGCGGCGGCAGCGCCGAACCCTGGCCGCGTCGCGACGCACAGGCTGAACCGCGCCGAATACGTCAACGCCATCTACGATTTGATTGCGTTGCGCGTTGACGGTACCGAGCTGCTGCCGAGCGACATGGCGGGGTTCGGGTTCGACAACAACGCCGAGGTCCTGTCGATCACGCCGGCGCTCATGTCCCGCTACATTACGGCGGCGACCAAGATCAGCCGGATGGCGACGGCGAGCGCCGACAACCGGCCGATCACCCAGGTGTACAAGGTTGGCTTCGAACGGCGAGATCAGCGCGCCGGCGAGGACCTTCCCTTTGCGACGCAAGGCGGCGTGGCGGTGCGCCACACGTTCCCGCTCGAGGGCGAGTACGCGTTCACACTGCGCTTGAAGCGCAACGGCACAGTCAGCACGATCGACGGCATCGAAGAAGACGAGCATGAGATCGAATTACGCATCGACCACGCGCTCGTGAAGCGGTTCCGGATAGGCGGCAAGTTCAAGGGACCGGATCCCGGCGTCCTCATCGCCGTGCCAGAGGACGACAGCGCGGGCCAGAAGGTTCACGATTACCGGATGAATGCGGACAAGGAGCTGGAAGTCCGGCTGCCGATCAAGGCGGGCACGCGGTTGGTGTCGGCGGCCTTTACGGATTCCGCTCCGGCGCCCCCGATCAACAGTGCACGGCAAGGCCAGACGCGCGACGGACAGCTGCCCGGCATCGACATGCTCTATATCGCGGGACCGTTCGACGGCAAGCCGACCAACGATACGCCCATGCGGCAGCGCATCTTCATCTGCCGTCCAGCCGGCAGCCGCGACGAGGAGCCCTGCGCGCGCAAGCTCCTCACGCCGCTGGCGCGCCGCGCGTATCGGCGGCCGGTGAACGACGCGGACATCGAGCCCCTGCTCGCCATCTACCGGGAAGGCCGTACGGCGAAGGATTTCGACGCCGGCATCGAGCGCGCGCTGGAAGCGTTGCTCTCGTCGCCGAAGTTCCTGATCCGCGTCGAGCGAGAGCCGGCGGGTCTCGGGCCGGGCACGTTGTACCGGTTGACCGATCTCGAGCTGGCCGCGCGGTTGTCGTTCTATCTGTGGAGGAGCATCCCGGACGACGAACTGCTCGACGTCGCCGCGCGCGGTCAGTTGAAGGATCCGGCCGTGCTGACACATCAGGTTCGCCGGATGCTCGCCGACCGGCGTGCGACGCGGTTCATGAGCGATTTCGTCGGGCAATGGCTGGAGGTCCGGAACATCCAGTCGAAGAATCCCGATATTCAGCTGTATTCGTCGTTCGACGACTCGCTGCGCAAGGCGATGACGGGTGAGACGGAATTGTTCTTCGAGAGTCAAGTACGGGAGGATCGCCCCCTCCAGGACCTGTTGCGCGCCGATTACACCTTCCTGAACGAGCAGCTCGCCCGGCATTACGGCATCGACAACGTGTACGGCAGCCATTTCCGACGCTACACGTTGACCGACGAGCGACGCCGGGGTCTGCTCGGGCACGCCAGCGTTCTGATGACGACCTCTTATGAGGATCGAACGTCGGTCGTGCTGCGCGGCAAGTGGATTCTGGAAAACGTGCTGGGCGCGCCGCCACCACCGCCGCCGCCCGCCGTGCCGCCGCTGAAGGAGAACGACCGCGCCAAGCCAACGTCGCTGCGGGCGCGAATGGAGCAACACCGCAACAACACGGTGTGCGCGAGCTGCCATGCGCGGATGGATCCGCTTGGCTTCGCGCTCGAGCACTTCGACGCCATCGGAAAATGGCGCGAGAACGACCTGGGCGCCGAAATCAATTCCACGATCACGCTCTCCGGCCAGAGCGTCGACAGCCCGAAAGCCTTTCGGGAGGCGTTGCTTGCCGAGGGGAATGGCGCCTTCGTTCGCACGGTGACGGAAAAGATGCTCACGTATGCGCTTGGGCGCGGCACGACGTACGCCGATGCGCCCATCGTGCGGCAGCTGGTCCGCGATGTGGCGCGTAACGACTACCGCTGGTCGTCGCTCATCCTCGGCATCGTCAAGAGCGGGCCGTTCCAGATGCGAGCGGCGCCCGCTGCCGAGCCGGCCGCCCCGGCGGCGACGGTGGCGGCCCGTTGACCGTGCAAAGCCGAGCGTTGAGGCTCGACGCCGAGGACAGCACGTCGCAAAGGGCCCGACCTTGGGCAGGGCAATATAACGGAGCCAAAATCCTATGACCATCACCAAGATGCATCTGTCCCGCCGCACCGTGTTGCGCGGTCTCGGCGCGACCATCGCACTGCCGCTGCTCGATGCCATGGTGCCGGCGTTCACCGCGCTCGCCCAGACTGCGGCGGCGCCGATTCGACGGCTCGGGGTCTTCTACGTGCCCAACGGCATGTCGATGCCGTACTGGTGGCCGAAGGCGGAAGGGCCGCTCAGTGAAATGCCGGCGACCCTCCAGTCGCTCGCCGCCTTCAAGGATCGCGTTCTCTTGTGCGGTGGGCTGGCCGACGAGGCGGCGAATCTCGTCAAGGGCGGCGGCGATCATGCGCGCTCGGCGGGCACCTTCCTGACCTCCCTGCCGTTCAAGTTCACCGGCGGCGCCGATGTCTCCTCCTCGGTGTCGATGGATCAGATCGCGGCACAGGAGTTGTCGAAGCAGACCCAGCTCGCGTCGCTCGAGCTCGGCATCGAATCCAACGCCATGCTGGGCGCCTGCGATGGCGGGAGCAGTTGCGCGTACACGAATACGATCGCCTGGCGCACGCCGACCACGCCGCTGCCGATCGAGAACGACCCGCGCGCCGTCTTCGAACGTCTGTTCGGCACGAGCGGCAGCACCGACCGGACGGCGCGCCTCGCCCGAATCGAGCGAGACAAGAGCATTCTCGATTTCGTGAGCACCGAAGCGAACGGTCTGCAGAAGCTTATCGGCAAAGCAGACCGCGTCAAGCTGACCGAATACTTCGACTCGGTGCGCGACATCGAGCGGCGAATTCAGCTGGCCGAGACGCAGAATTCGCGAGAGCTCCCGCTCGTGGATCAACCCGTCGGCGTCCCGACCGATTACGCTCAACACGCCAGGCTGATGATGGATCTGCTGGCGCTCGCCTATCAGACCGATCTGACCCGCATCAGTACTTTCATGCTGGCGCGCGAAGTGAGCGGCCGCGCGTATCCCGAGATCGGGGTTTCCGATTCGCATCACCCGCTGTCGCACCATCAGGACGAGGCCGCGAAACTGGAGCGGCTGCACAAGATCAACGAGTATCAGTTCCGTCAGTTCTCGTATCTGGTGTCGAAGCTTGCGGCGATGCCCGAAGGCGACGGCACGATGCTCGACCATACGTTGTTCCTGTACGGGACCGGCATCAGCGACAGCAACACGCATTTCCACGACGACCTGCCGATCGCTCTCGTCGGAGGAAAGGCCGCCGGCATCAAGGGCGGGCGCTATATCCGCTACGCGAAGGGCACGCCGCTGGCGAACCTGCACGTGACGATCCTGGAGAAGCTGGGGATTCCAGTTGAAAAGTTTGGCGATAGCACCGGGAAGGTCGATCGACTCACCGACGTCTGAGCGAACGTTCCAGAATCAGATGCATTCACCGCCCGCCGGGAGCGCCGGCCTTCCGCGCCGGACGCTCTGTGGTGTCGTCCTGGTGCTCGCGCTCGGAGGGTCCCTCCGCGCGACGCAGACCGCGTATCCCGTTTTCACGGTCGAGGACTTCGTCAGGCTGATGAAGTCGGTCGGCGCAAACTGGGGTGGGGCCAGCGCTTCGATCGCCAAGGGCGATTTCGAAGAAGCCAAGTCGCGTCTGACGCGCTCCCGCGAGCAGCTCGGCGTGACGATCACGTTCTGGAGAGATAACAAGAAAGACGACGCCATCAAGCGGCTCAGGGCGACGCTTACGCAGATGGATGATCTCGATGGAGCTCTGTCGGCCGACACCGTGGATGCGAAGGCGGCCACCTCGCTCGTCAAGCAGGTCGTGGGTGCGTGCGAGGCCTGCCACGCCGTGTATCGCGACCAGGATCCGGTCACCAAGGCGTATCGCGTGAAGCCTGGGTCGGTGCCGTAACATCCTTGGGCAGCGTCCCCTTTCCGCCTTTCCCTTCCAGTGTTCGCAAGATTTAGATTTAGAAGTTCACCTGCGCGCCGAACTTCAGGATACGCGCGTCGAGAATGTTGGTCGGCCTCCGCCACGACGTGCCGTACCGTGTATTGATCACAAGGATGCCGGCGTTGTTGAACGCGTTGTAGACGTCGAACATCGCCTGCAGGCGGGCGTTCCCGAACCTGAAGTTGCGAATCACGCGGATGTCGGTCTGGTTGACGCGGTCTTCGAACATCGTCTGCGGCTGAATCACGTTGTTAATCGTGACGGTTGTCTGACCTCCCGATAGAGGGCGGCCGAGCGTCGGCATCACCTGGGCGTTGGTCGCCACGAACGATGCGCTGATCGGAATGCCTGGCAGGCTCTGGAACACACCGCTCAATTGCAGATTCCACCAAGGTAGCGGATAACTACCGGAGAATTTCACCTGCGGTTGGAACGGAGGCTCGACTCGGCAGAACGACAATTGTTGTGGAGAATCCACCACGAAGCATTCATCCGTCATCGTACGGCCAGTGCTCAAGCCGCCCTGCACGAACGCGCCCGGTCCGAACCGCGCATTCAGTGTGACGTCGAACCCGTCGTAGATTTCCTTCTGGTCTCCGTAGTTCGACGCTGAGGTCACCAGGACGTTGCTCGTGTCGCCGAACTTGTTCTGATTGAGGTTATACAGACCGCACAGCTGGTTGCCGCCGCCGCCGGGAAGTTGGGGATCGGTCGGCAGCGTGATGCAATACGGACTGAAGTCGGAGGGAGAAACGTTCAGGTTATCGAACGGCGAGGGAATGGTGAAGTTCGACCAGCTCGTGCGGTAATAGGCGACGTTGAGCGCCATACCCGAACGTACCTCGTGCTGGAACACGATCGAGCTGGCCCAGGAAGCCGCGCGATTGTCCAAGAGGACGTCGTCCGCGTACCGATTCGTGATGACCGTCTTCCCGAAGTTCGCGTTCGAGAACTCACGGCACTCGCCGTTCGCGAGGGGGTTGGTCAAATCGCAATCGGGCACGAAATTGAGATTGGTGTCGGCCCAGGCTCGGTTGGTGGTCGGGTTGGACGTCACCAGCGGGTTGTTGGCATCGGCAGTCACGAGCATGTTCTCCGTGACGTATCGACCGGCGCTCACCTTGATGGCCGTCTTGCCGTTGCCAAACACGTCGAAGATGGCGCTTCCCCGCGGCGACCAGTCCTTCCAGCAGGGGACGCAGTTGACCTCGGCGAAATTGCGCTCGCCGATGTATGGCCCCGCCGGCAGATGCTGTTCGGGGATGTACGAGCTCTGGTAGTCGTAGCGCAAACCCAGGTTGAACGTGAGCCGGCTCAGCGTCCATTGGTCTTGGGCGTACACGCCCATTTGCGCCCGCATGTTCGCTTGATACGTCAGCGGGTACGCCACGAGCGAAAGCTGCACGGGCGATTGGTTTCGGAACGCATACTCGATCGCAGCGCCTTCACTCGTGTATCGCTTGTAGCCCTGTCGCAGCTGCAGTCCGGTCCTGAAGTTGTGCGTCCCGGTGACGTACGAGGTCGAGAAGCGCGAGTTCTGGATGAAGTTGTACTTCTCGCCATATCCGGCGCTGGCGGCGGTTGGGTTGATCCCGACCGATCGATAGCGCAAGCTCGTGGACTGCTCGACAACGCTGATCGTGTCGAGCGGAGTCTCGGGCTGGGGGAACGGACCGTAGCCCAGCCAGTTGCTGGCGGTCCCTGCCGAGAACAGGATCCGATTGGTGGCCGGGTAGTTCCATGTGACGCCGAGCACCTTCGGGTAGTACTCGCGCCTGCCGGACGCTTCCGGCGCGAGGGTCGAGCTGACGGTGCGGTGACAGTCGCAGCGGTTCTCCCAGTCGTAGGACACGTTGATCTTGTGCTTGTCCGTAGCCTGAAGGGTCAGTCGATTGGTGGTCACCACGTTGTTGAAGTCATCGTTGGCGGGCCTCGAGAGATCCGGGGCGTAGGTCCAGGCGGTCGGCGTCAAATTGTAGTACGCGCCCACGACAGCGTTCGCGCTACCCCAGGAACGGGTCGCGGAATGAAACCACAGCCGGTCGCGGACGAGCGGCCCGCCGAGGCTTCCATTCGCGTCCCAGATGCGAAGCACTTTGCCGAGATCGCTCTGGGACAATCCGCGTGCGATCAGGTCGTCCGACAGCTTCGGTTTGCTTTGAAAACCAGACCCTGTATAGGTGCCGAAAAGCGTTCCGTGGAAAAGGTTGCCGCCGTCGCGCGGCACATAGTTCACGTACACGCCATTGGCCGGCGACTCGCCTGGACCGTTGCCCAGCTCAATTGAGATCTCCCCGGCCGAAGCCGGATTCGGGACAAAGACACGACCGCTGTAGTCGTTGGTCTCGAACCCGTCGACGAGCGTCTTGTTGTCACCCGTCCGCGTGCCGTGAATGCGCAGCTGGACGTACGTCTCGCCCTTGCTGCCCCCGACATCCTGGCCGATCGCGGCCATGGTCACTCCGGGAGTCAGCGCGGCAAAGGCTTCGAGGGTCTTGTTGGTCGGAATGGTGTCGAGCGCTTCTCGCGTGATCTGATTGCGAGCGGCAGAATTCGACACGTCAACGACGGGGCTTTGTCCCGACACCGTGATCGTTTCCTCGACGCCGCCGACCCGCAGCTCCGCGTTGACCGTCGCCGTGAAATTGTTCGGCAGCTCGATCCCGTCGCGCTTGAACTGGTTGAACCCGGGGAGAGCGAACGTGACGCTGTAGACCCCGGGCACCAGCCCGACGATGCGGAACTGGCCCTGACCATCGCTGACCGCGGTGCGGAGCTTTTCGATGAGAGCGGGACTCGCCGCTTCGACCGTCACACCTGGGAGCACGGCTCCCGATGCATCCCTCACCACTCCGACAATGCCGCTCGAAGCCTGGGCGAACGCCTTCGGCGTGAGGAGCAACGGGCAGATGAGTGCGACAAGCCCGGACACAAGACGCTGCCGTCGCTTCATAAAACCTCCAGCAGAGCCGCAGGTTGACAAACGCATTGTGAGGTGCGGTCGGCATTCTACACGAAACGATCCAGCGTTCAGCCGTGCGATAGGCGGCTCACGATCACCGAATTCGGAGAACCGGTCGGTTCTTCGAAAACTTGGATCCTCGTTCAGTAGCCGCGCCTCAGGACGCGGGCGTTTCGCGCGCAACCGCGCAGATCTGGCATGTGGCGGAGAGTTTCCAGTCCCGGGGCCGAGTGCGGCGGTTGCATTCGGTATTGGCGGCGTCAGTACCTCAACAACACCTGCAGCTTCGTGAAGATGGCGCGGTTGGTCCGCTGCAAGTCGGTGGTGGGCAGAAGAATCGAGTCGATGTGATCACCCTGGCGATAGCGGTCGTCGTACCCGATATAAAAGGCCGTCCCTGCGTTCACGCGGTACGTCAGCAGCACGTTGCCGCCGAGCGTCTTGTCGTAGTTGTTGTAATCGACGATGTTCCGCATCAAGAGCCGCGGGCTGAATTGATACGTCGTGAGCGTTCGCAG